>JAGBQP010000066.1 GCA_017632825.1 Prevotella sp.
TCATAATCTGCGGACAAAATTACGAAAAAACGGGCGCAAAACAAAAGATTTCAATCTTTTTTTGCGTCAATGCAGACGAACCCCACTGATTTTGAGGGGGTAGTAAGAAAAAAATGACACGTTACGTGCAATTATTCCGCAGATTTTTTGTAATTTTGCACCTTGAATAATCATGAACTAAAATAAACAAAATAAAAATGAACAGAGACACCATTATCGGATTCGTATTAATTGCGCTGGTGCTGATAGGCTTCAGCTGGTGGAGTCAGCCCTCGCAAGAAGAAATTGACGCATACCAGCGTCAGCAGGATAGCATCGAGGCTGTACAGCGCGACAAGGAGACCAAACAGCGAATGGCCGAGGCTGAGCGTCAGGCCGAAGCCGACTCCATCGCCAAGAACGACACAACGGCACTCTTCCACGCTGCGCTCAACGGCACAGCCAAAGATATCGTGCTGAAAAACAAGAAGGTAGAGTTAACACTCTCAACCAAAGGTGGCACACTGACGAAAGCCGTCATCAAGAACTTTGAGGACAAGGACGGCAACAAGAATGTGACGCTCTATGACGCCAAAGACCAGCAAATGAACTTCTTGCTGACGGGCAAACAAGACAACATCATCACGCAGGACCTGTACTTCACGCCCAGCGACCAGACGGACTCTACCGTCACGATGACCGCTCAGACAGGCAATGGCGGCGAACTGGTGATTGACTACGAGTTGGGACAGGACTATATGCTCCACTTCCAGCTGACAGCCAAGAACATGAAGGGTGTCTTCGCGCCCACCTATAAGGAGATGGACATCGAATGGAACGGACACAGCCGCCAGCAGGAGAAGGGCTTCTACTTTGAGAACCGCTACACCAGTCTGTTCTACAAGGAAGCTCACGACGGTTCTACCGACAACCTGTCGGAGACATCGGACAAGACTGAAACCATCGAGGAACAGCTCGACTGGGTGGCCTTTCGCAACCAATTCTTCAGCCTGGCACTTATTTCAAAGGACAACTTCGCCGGCGGTGCTACGCTCAGCAGCGTGCAGGACGACAAGAACTCGGGCTATCTGAAGCAGTTCGATGCCAAACTGAAGACAGCCTTCGACCCCAGCGGCAAGAAGCCGTCGCAGTTTGAAATGTACGTCGGCCCCAACGACTTCCGCATGATTCAGGCCGTCGAGAAGCAGAGCCAGTTCGGCAAAGACCTCGACCTGGAGCAGCTTGTCAACCTGGGTTGGTGGATTTTCCGCCTCATCAACCGCTGGTTCACACTCTACGTCTTCGAGTGGCTGGCCTCGTTAGGTCTGTCGATGGGTATTGTCATCATACTTATCACCCTGTTACTAAAAGCCATTACCTTCCCGATGGTGAAAAAGCAGTACATGTCGTCGGCCAAGATGCGCGTGCTGAAGCCAAAGTTCGAGGAGGCCACCAAGCAGTATGACAAGCCTGAAGACCAGATGAAGAAGCAGCAGGCCATGATGCAGCTATACTCGCAGTATGGCGTATCGCCCCTCTCGGGCTGTCTGCCCATGCTGATACAGATGCCTATCTGGATTGCCATGTTCTGGTTCGTGCCCAACGCCATTCAGTTGCGCGGACAGTCGTTCCTTTGGATGGAGGACCTGGCCACCTACGACCCCATCATCTCGTGGAGCTCCCACATCTGGGGCATCGGCGACCACCTGTCGCTCTCGTGTATTCTGTTCTGTGCCTCTAACATCCTCTACTCTTGGTTCACCATGCGCCAGCAGAAGGACCAGATGGTTGGCCAGCAGGCTGAGTCGATGAAGATGATGCAATGGATGATGTACCTCATGCCGCTGATGTTCTTCTTCATGTTCAACGACTACTCCAGCGGTCTGAACTTCTATTACTTCATCTCCCTGTTCTTCTCAGCTGCCATCATGTGGACGCTCCGTAAGACGACCGACGATGCAAAACTGCTCGCCATCCTTGAAGCCAAGTACAAAGAGAACAAAAACAATCCCAAGAAACAGTCTGGCCTCGCCGCCCGTCTCGAAGCCATGCAGAAGCAGGCAGAGGAGATACAGCGCCAGCGCCAGCAAAAAAGATAAAACAGTATGAAAGCAAAATCATTATTACTCATATTAGCAGGCTTAGTCCTGACAGCAACTCCAAGCAAAGCAGAAGACGTGCGAATAGGCAAACAGAACATAACCATCACCGATGGCCGCATGTCACCCGAAGCCCTCTGGGCCATGGGTCGCATCAGCGCCTACAGCGCTTCACCCGATGGCAGCAAGATTGTCTATCAGGTGGGCTACTACAGCGTGAAGCACAACAAGAGTCACCATGTACTCTACATGATGGATGCCAACGGCAGCAACCAGACGCTGCTAACCAAAGGCGACAAGAACGAAACCGACGCCCAGTGGCTTGACAATGAGACCATAGCCTTTGCAACCGGCGGCGAAGTGTGGAGCATGAAGGCCGATGGCACTAACCGCCAGCAGTTGTCGAAGACCGACGGCAGCGTCGAGGGCTTCAAGTTCTCACCCGACCGCAAGAAGGTTATTCTGCTTAAGAGCATTCCCTACACAGGCAGCATCAAGGCCAAGCCTGCCGACCTTCCGAAGACCACCGGTCGTGTGGTTACCGACTTGATGTACCGTCACTGGGACCACTACGTGGAGTCTATTCTCCACCCGTTTGTGGCCGATGTTGAGACAGTGAACGGCGAATGTACGCTGGTTCACGAAAGAGATATTCTCGAGGGCGAGCCCTACGAGTGTCCGATGGAACCCTTTGGCGGTATTGAGCAACTCGACTGGAGCACCGACTCCAAGCAGA
>JAGBQP010000067.1 GCA_017632825.1 Prevotella sp.
GCCTTGCCAACATAGATGATGGTGTGCTCCTCGTCATAGAACTGGTAGCTGCCGGGTTTGTCGGGCAGTCGCCTGACAATTCCCCGCAGATGCTCCAGTCTTTTCTCGTTTTCTTCCTTTGTCATCTCGTGTAAGTCCTTTTTCTACTGATGTTTTGCGCATTCCTGTTTCACGTGGAACATATCGTATGCGCTCTCAGTCTGACTTTACATTTTGTTGTTGGAGTAGGGTGATGTACTCCTTAAAGCGTCAGGAGTGTTGTCAGGTCTATGCCTTCAAACTCATCGCGACCATGCAGACCTTCGTCTTTAATCTCGATAATGAAGTTCATATACACCTTCTTCGGGTGGAAGTGCTGTACCAGTTTATAGGCAGCTTTGGCAGTTCCGCCAGTTGCCAGCAGGTCGTCATGAATCAGCACGACATCGTTTTCATCGATAGAGTCGATGTGCATTTCAATCGTATCAACGCCATATTCCTTTGAGAAAGACTCTTTGATGACCGTTGATGGCAGTTTGCCTGGCTTGCGAGCCATCACCATACCAGCACCTAATTTTACAGCCAGGGCTGCTGCCATGATGAATCCGCGGCTTTCTATACCAACAATCTTGGTAATGCCCTTGTCCTTGTAGATTTCGTAGAGCTCGTCCACCATAATCTTCATACACTCTGCATTTTTGTAGAGCGTTGTCACGTCGCGGAAGTTGATTCCTTTCTTTGGAAAATCGGGGATTGACCTTAGGTTGTCAACCAGTACTTTGTTGTTCATTTTCAGTCAGTTATGTTTGTTATAGAATATGCTTTGTTTCACGTGAAACATGTATGGTTTATCTTCCCATCAGCACCAGCATGGCGTTGATGTCGCTTGGCGATACGCCAGGAATACGACTCGCCTGCGCCAGCGTTTCAGGTTGAATCTTTGCCAGCTTCTGACGTGCTTCTGTCGAGATGGCGCTCAGATTCTCATAGTCAAAATGACCGCGAATACGTATATTCTCCAGGCGGTGCATTTTCTCGGCTACGAGCTTTTCGCGCTCGATATATCCTTTATATTTGATGCGTATTTCTGCAGCCTCACTTATTTCTGCCCGACGATTCTCCGGTCGATTCAGTATTTCTTTCAGTTCGGGAACGGCGTCTTCTAACTTCTGTAACGACAACTCCGGACGACCAATGAGGTCGGTCAGTTTACAGCCATACTGGAGTGGGGTAGAGCCAAACGCTTCGAGAGCACCGTTAATGAGTCGAGGTTTGATGGCGAAGGAATTGCAGAAATTTACGATTTCTTCGATATAATTCTTCTTCTGTAGCCACCAGTCGTAACGGTCTCTTTTCACTATGCCAAGCTCGTAGCCCCGTTCTGTCAGTCGTGCATCTGCATCGTCCTGACGCAGCAGTATGCGGTACTCGGCTCTTGAGGTGAACATGCGGTAAGGCTCATCTACGCCTTTCGTTACCAAATCATCGACCAAAACGCCGATATAGGCTTCGTCGCGTCCTAATGTAAATGCTGTGTCTCTTGCATCGCCGACCACGAATCCTTCTTTTCCTGCAGCGCCTGCTTTTCCAGCCTTCAGCGCTGCGTTGATGCCTGCCAGCGTGCCTTGTCCGCCAGCTTCCTCGTAGCCCGTAGTGCCGTTGACTTGTCCTGCCATGAAGAGACCATCGATAATTTTCGATTCCAACGCATGATTTAATTGCGTAGGGTCGAAGAAATCGTACTCGATGGCGTAGCCTGGACGATACACCTTGACATCTCTCAGCGCAGGAATATGCTTCAGGGCAGCTATCTGCACATCCATGGGCAGCGATGAGGAGAAGCCGTTCAGGTACATCTCGTTCGTGTCAGTACCTTCTGGTTCCAGAAATAGCAGATGCTGGTTACGGTCCGGGAACGTTACCAGCTTTGTTTCTATTGATGGGCAGTAGCGCGGACCTATGGACTGAATCTGTCCGTTGTAGAGTGGGGAGTCTGCCAGACCTGAGCGTAGTGTCTCATGAACCTCCTCGTTAGTGTAGCATTCCCAGCAAGGCAGCTGTGGCAGCATTTCTGCAGTCACGTTCTCGTCTGACGTTAACAGTTCATGCTGGTTTTTGTTCATTCCAGCCAGATAAGAGAAGCGGTAAGAACGCTGTTCGCCATCCTGCTGACGCATATCCTCGAAGTGCACGCTTCGCTTGTCTATACGAACTGGTGTGCCAGTCTTCATGCGTGCCGAGCGAATGCCGTGCTGAGTGATGCTCTCTGTCAGTCGTTCAGCGGCAGGTTCGGCTATGCGTCCTCCCTTCACCATCCTACGGCCGATGTGCATGAGTCCGTTCAGGAAAGTGCCGGCTGTCAGTACAACACAAGGCGCATGGAACTCAGCCCCCCAGATAGTCTTTACACCAACAACGCGCTTGGTGGGGACTTCCGTTTGTCGCGACTCAGCCGCAACAGACTCCGTTATAAGTTCCTCCACCTGATCCTGCCAGATGTCCAATTTTTCGGTTTCATCGAGTGTTTTGCGCCATTGCCATATAAACTTTCCGCGGTCGCACTGCGCTCTGGGACTCCACATGGCTGGTCCTTTCGAACAGTTCAGCATGCGGAACTGAATGGCTGTAGCATCTGTTACCAAACCCATCTGACCGCCCAGGGCATCAATCTCGCGTACTATCTGTCCTTTGGCAATGCCACCAATAGCGGGGTTGCACGACATCTGTGCAATTTTGTTCATGTCCATCGTGATGAGTAGCGTTCTTGCACCCATATTGGCCGAGGCTGTAGCAGCCTCACAGCCAGCGTGTCCGCCACCGATGACTATCACATCATAATTTTGAATCATTGTCTGTTGCTAATTTGCTTGCAAAATTACGCATTTATTCTTGTTTCACCAACGATTCTCGCTTTTTTGTGTTTTTGTTTAATTGAAGTGCGACATTCAATATGGGTACTTTTTCGCCTTTTCATCGCCACGATATTCACCCATAAAGAGCGCAACGCCCGTTTGTCTGTCGCCGATAACGAATAAAAATGGCCTATTCACGTTGATGTAACGGTAACTGGGCTCCTCGCCGC
>JAGBQP010000068.1 GCA_017632825.1 Prevotella sp.
AGGGGCGTTTTCCTGCAAAGCGTATCGTCATCATGGGTGATTCAGCAGGAGGCGGCTTTTCACTTGCCTTGGCACAGGAGATACTCAAGACAGACTCCTTGGACCTCGCCAGCCGTCTGATACTCATCTCGCCCTGGGTCGACGTGACGGGTGGCGATGACGCGCTACAGGAGTACGATACGTTTCTAAGCAACGAGGTGCTGCGGCACGTAGGAGCCGACTGGGCCGGAGAACTCGATCCACACGACCCGATCGTGTCTCCTCTCTATGGCGACATGCAGGGACTGCCACCCGTCGACCTCTTTACGGGCACGTGGGAGGTGTTCTATACGGACATTGTGAAGACCTATGATAAGATGAAGGCAGCAGGTGTCGATGTCAGTCTTCACGTGAAGGAGAAGATGGGCCATGTCTATCCGCTCTGGCCATGCCCGGAAGGAAAGAAGGCCAGAAAGGAGATAGCGGAGATAATATCGAAGGTTAAATTCTGACAAGACAAGTGAAACCATTTATACTCCTTTTCCTGTTGGCTGTCCTTTTAGGATGTACCGGCAACAAGAAGGTGAACGAAAGCCCTCTTGCCAATGGTACTGACACTGTAATGGTGTCAAAAGGTTATGATGAAGTAGAGCTATTCAAGACCAGGACGGGACATATTACGGCTACCATTTCTGTGAATGGCAAGCCATGTGTGTTCCTCATTGATACTGGAGGCGGTGCTACACTCATCGACAAGTCCAAAAGGCAGAAGTTCGGTCTTGAAGCATCCAAGACAGGTGACTATGCGGCTGGCATAGGCTCTGTGTCTGCTCTGGTCAGGACGTCAGCGACGTTCCAGATAAACGGTTATGACATCGAGGAGAAAGACCTGTACTTGATGGATATATCATACATCAACTCCGAATTCAGGAAGAACCATGCCAGGCTGGTTGACGGAGTGCTTGGCACCGACTTCCTCGACAAGTACGGAGCAGTGATTGACTATGCCCAGCAAAGGCTATATCTCAGAATCCGGTAACAAGATTTAGTGATACAATGAACGTAGAAGAATTCCGTGATCACAAAAAAATCCGCTAACTCATTATGAATTAGCGGATTCCAATTTATAGGGTAGTCGAGGTGACAGCGGTTTCATCATTCCTAATCAACTAATATCATCCTCATCTCGATATCATCAACAGGACGGTCACCACGGGCAGTTGCAGTCTGCTGAATCATCTCTACGACATCAAGCCCCTCCTCTACTTCACCGAATACTGAATATTGACCATCAAGGTGAGGCGTACCGCCGATGGTGGAATAGATCTTTCGCTGTTCCTCAGTCAGTCCCTTACCAGTTACCTGTGCTTCTGCCTCGGCTGCGAGTTTGTCCTGAAGTTCCTGCAGTCCGGCACGGTTACGTTCGCGACGCATCTGCATAATCTCATCATGATGCTGTGCAACCAACTGATTGAAGGCCGACTGGATTTTCTGCATCTTCAATTGCTTAGAGAACTGACGGAGCTGGCCTTCGTTATATACCTGACCCCAAACGATATAGAACTGTGAACCGCTGCTACGGCGTTCGGGATTCACCTCGTCACCCTGACGGGCTGCAGCCAAGGCACCACGCTTATGGAACAAACCTTCCTTGATTTCTGCCTCCAGCGTATAGTCAGGACCACCCACACCCAGCATCTTACCTGCTGGTGCACCCTTCGAATCAGGATCACCGCCCTGAATCATGAAATCCTTAATCACGCGATGGAACAGCGTACCATCATAATAGCCCTCCTTCACAAGCTTCACGAAATTATCACGGTGAATGGGAGTCTCGTCATACAGGCGAACCACGATATCGCCCAACATTGTCTGTATCTTTACTTTCATATACTTTGTATTTTGGGGTGCAGTCAAGCATTTCCTTTGTTCCTGGTTTCCAGACCTCTTCATCACCAGAATGACCGAACAGGCCAACACTAATGACAATATAACCTTCCAGCGTCAGCCGCTTTTGGGTTTCCAAGAACTGCTCCTTGAAGCGCGTGCTTCCACAAAGCGTAACTATCTTATAATCCTTAATCATTCGTCGATGTAGTTCTTCGTTGACATGTCGTAGTAAAGGGCTTCCAATTCCTGCAAAGTCAGATTCTCTACGGAATGCTCAATCACCCGAATCAGTTCCTCACGACGGAAATCGTCTGATTGTACAAAACGTCCTGTGTAAGCCATTATCAAGCCTCCGATTTCATTTATTTGTTAAATATGGCTGCAAATTTACGAAAAAACGGGGAATTATAAGTACCTTTGCAAATAAATTTGCGAGAACGGGCTGCACCTCAACCGCTCGATATCCCGAAGGGTGTCGCTTGCTACCGAAGAGGCGCAAGAATTCAAGCGAGCTTTATTGCATTCGGTTTGCACCGTCCTAGTCCTTTGATTTAATAGTATTTGTGAAATGGATTATCTGCCCAAAGACCCTGCAATACTGGTTTCAAGCGTTAACATGCTCCTGAGAGACGAGGAGTTTGACACGCTGGAAGCACTGTGCTTTGCCTTCAGCAGAGATCCAAAGCAGATAAAAGACTACCTCTTCAGGAGAGGCTTTGTCTGGAGTGAGCAACAGAAACAGTTCAGGCCCATCGGCTA
>JAGBQP010000008.1 GCA_017632825.1 Prevotella sp.
CTGCCTGAGTTTGAACTCGACTTCCTGGGCGGCCTTCCCACCACCTGGGAGGAGACGCGTTTCATCGACGGTTATCCCGGCCGCGATGTCGTCCTCGCCCGCAAGAGTACTGACGGCAAATGGTACATCGCAGGCCTCAACGCCCTCAAAGAGCCCCTGAGGCTCACCCTCGACCTGCCGATGTTCACCCCTGGCGAATCCCTCCGTTACTACGTCGATGAGCCTTCCGGCGAGCCCACGGTCTTCCCCCTCAAGATCGACAAGAAGGGTCGCGCCAAGGTCACCATCCAGCCCAACGGCGGCATCATCCTCAAAAGATTCTGAACTGATTTGTAACATTGTAACCCCTCGAGGGGAATGTGCATAACATTGTAAACAAAATTCAAATTACAAATCTCGTCACCCGTCATTTTTGTATCTATTTCTTGACTTCGGCGATGCGTCACCCTGTTCGCACGTGCGCCTGTTAATTTAATTTTGCTTCTTGTCGAGAATGGCCTTGATGTCGAAGAGTGGCTTAATCCTCTGATGCTTTTCTGTGAGGAATAGCGTCTTAACTCTTTCTGTATCGCCATATGGCAGGCTCAGCTTGATGGTGGGTATGGTTTTGGCAATGTCAATCACCTTGTCTACGCTAAGGTTGATTCCCCCGTGCAGGGCGATGATGCGCTGCAGTTCTTTGTAGACCTTGTATGCTATGAAGCAGATGCAGATGTGCGCCTCAATGCGTTTCTCCGTGAAGTGGAATATCGGCCTTGCCTCCAGATTGCCCTTCGTGATACGGAATGCCCGTTCCACGTACCAAAGACTGTGATATTGGGCTACTACCTGCTCGGCATCAAGGTCAGTGTTGGTTACGTAGCCTTTCAGGCCGTCCCACTTGGCATCGTTCTCTATCTCCTGCTCGTTGATGACCACTTGCACGTCCTTGCTGATGGTAAGGAACTTGTTATATCCGCGTCTGTTGATGGATGCCTTGGTAAGCACTCCGCTGCTGTATGCCTTACGCAGTCTCTCAATGCCTTTCTCGCGGTTATGAGCGTCTTTCTTGGCCCGCTGTTCTGAGTAGCCGACAATCAATCTCTCGCCGTTCTTTCGGTAGTATTCATGGTACGTGCCTGATACTTTCTCCTGTGCCAGCATCCATTCCACGATGTCAGCAGGCTCCTTCTTGATTCTCGCACCGAGGATGTACTTGTAGCCCGCCTGACGCAGCAAATCCACGTTGGTCTTGTTAAGAAGACCAGAATCGGCCACCACCACAAAGTCCTTGATGTTGAAACGCAGGACGAAGTCGTCTATGATGGGGATCATCGTGCGTCCCTCATACTGCGCACCATTGAAGATTGAGTACGACAGCGGATAGCCGTCCGCGCTGACAAGCAGTCCCAGGATGATCTGGGACTCTGACGTCTTGCCGTCCTTTGAGAATCCGTTAGTGCGCAACTCGTCCTGTATGCCCGTCTCAAAGTACAGCGAGGTTACATCGTAGAACATCAGCCCTATGTTGCCACCGAGAATCTTGCGAGTGTGCTCCACGCTTATCTGCTGCACCAGCTCACGCTGCTTGTTGTACAGCTTGTCCATGTAGCGGTATATCTGGTCAAGGCTGACATCCTCATGGAAGTATGACTTCAAGTAGTCTGCCGTGGCCGACTTGCTCAACGGCTGGCAGATACGGGAAATGACCAGATGACGAAGGACTTCGTCCTTAATCCTGTTGAAGCCAATGCTGTCGTAGACTTGGTTCAGAATCTGCTGGGGACCGTTGAGAACGACGGCTGAGATGTTGTTCAGTACACGCTCCGACTCCAGGAACTCCTGCTGTATAATGCTGCTTTGGGCAAAGTCAATCTCCTGCTGTCCACCAAACCTGCGCACCCACTCTGAGGCCTTGGCATACAGACGGTCGGCTTCCTCCTCGGTCTTTGCAACACCGAAGCTCTTGACCTCCTTGAAGCCTCCGCGGCTCTTGTCAACCACCACAACACTGATGGTACCCGTTCTGTTTCTCTTCTTGCGTGGGAACATGCCGCAAAGGTACACAAATTTCCTGAGTCACCCAAGTCACCAAGCAAAATTCCCTGTTTATCGGGGTTTCAAGTGGGTCACCCCCTCGGAAATGTTAAAACCGCCGAAGTCAGGAAAAAGCATCATCTCGGGGTGGAACATGAATCCTTACCCTCCGACGATGCTTATAAAACAAATAGTATGCGAACTATGCCACTCTCAAATTAATAACAAGTAATGGCAGTTGTTATTTTTTTCTAACAAGTAACTCGATATGTTCTAACAACCTTGAATAGTCAGACTGTCAGTTGTTATAATAACTGACACAGTGTCAGCGCTTTGTGTCCTGTTGTATCTTAGTGCTCAGATATGCTCTAATCCCCATCTCCGCGCAACA
>JAGBQP010000069.1 GCA_017632825.1 Prevotella sp.
ACTCCTGCCCGCATAGCTGGTTGCCGTGAAATTGTGCTCTGTACACCTCCCGGACGCGACGGTAAGGTAAACCCCGCCATTCTGATGGCTGCCCGCGTTGCCGGTGTCAGTCAGATTTTTAAGATCGGTGGTGTCCAGGCCATCGGAGCTATGGCTTATGGTACGGAGAGCGTCCCAAAAGTCTATAAGATTTTCGGTCCTGGTAACCAGTATGTTATGGCTGCCAAACAACAGGTTAGCCTACACGAAGTAGCCATCGATATGCCCGCCGGCCCCTCAGAAGTCTGCGTAGTTGCCGACGATAGTTGCAATACAGAGTTTGTTGCTGCCGACTTATTGTCACAAGCCGAGCACGGTATCGACTCGCAGGTTTTCCTCATAACCACATCAAATAAGGTGATTGAGGACGTACAGGAAGCTGTCAGCCGACAACTGAACCAGCTGCCGCGAAAGGAGATTGCCCAGAAAACGCTGGAGAACTCAACACTCGTATTGGTTAACGACCTCAAAGAGGCTATTGACCTCTCGAATGCCTATGCGCCAGAACACCTGATATTACAAACAGAGAACTATATGGAGTTGGCCGAAGATGTCATCAATGCAGGTAGCGTCTTCCTTGGACAGTATGCTTGTGAGAGCGCTGGCGACTATGCAAGCGGCACTAACCACACACTGCCCACCCACGGCTACGCTACAACATATAGCGGTGTCAACCTGGACAGCTACCAGCGTAAGGTGACGTTCCAGCATCTCACAGCCGAAGGCGTCAGCAACATCGGACGCGCTGTCGAGCTGATGGCAGAAGCAGAGCAGCTCGACGCTCACAAGAACGCAATGACTGTTCGCATAAATAGTTTGAAATGAAACCACTACAAGAATTAGTAAGGCCAAACATTTGGTCGTTGGCCCCTTACAGCTCCGCCCGTAATGAATATGCCGGTCGCGAAGCCCACGTTTTTCTGGATGCCAACGAAAATCCATATAACGCTCCTTACAACCGCTACCCAGACCCATTGCAGCTGGAGCTGAAAGCCACATTGGCAAAGGTGAAAGGCGTACCATCCGAGTGTATATTTCTTGGCAACGGCAGCGACGAGGCCATCGACTTGCCCTACCGCATCTTCTGTGAGCCCGGCCGCGACAACGTCGTCGCCATTGAGCCCACCTATGGTATGTATAAGGTATGCGCTGACATCAACAACGTTGAATATCGTCCCGTACTGCTTGACGAGCACTATCAGACAACGGCCGATAAACTGCTGAGTGCATGCGATGACCACACCAAGCTCATCTGGATATGTTCACCTAACAACCCGACGGGTAACACCATCTGTCGCGAGGAAGTACAGAAGGTCATCGAACGCTTTGAAGGCATCGTTATCGTTGACGAAGCCTATAGCGATTTCTGCCGTGAGCAGACTTTCCGCAGTGAGCTTGCCAGTCATCCGAATCTTATTGTGCTTAACACAATGTCGAAGGCATGGGGCTGCGCAGCCATCCGTCTGGGCATGGCATTCGCCTCGAAAGAGATTATCGATATATTTAATAAGGTGAAATATCCCTACAACGTCAACCTTCTCACACAACGTCAGGCGCTGGAAGCACTGAAAGATCCGTTCGAGGTCGACAAGTGGGTACGCATACTGCTGCTCGAACGCAGTCGCGTCATCGAGGCATTCCGTCTTTTGCCTATCTGTCAGGAGGTATTCCCTACCGAAGCAAACTTCTTCTTGGCACGTATGGACGATGCCCAGGGCACATACAACTATCTGGTGGACGAAGGAATCATTGTACGCAACCGTACACGCATCCAACTATGCAATAATTGTCTGCGTGTCACTATCGGTACAAAAACCGAAAACAACACACTGATAGCAGCCCTCAGGCAGATGCCTTCAAAAAGATAATAGAATCATTATTTAGAACCTGATACATTTATGAAGTACTATAGCACCAACGGACAAGCACCTGAGGCTGACCTGCAGAAAGCAGTTGTCAAGGGACTGGCCGAAGACCGCGGTCTCTACATGCCCGAACGCATCAACACCCTGCCGAAAGCATTCTTCGACAATATTCAGGACATGTCTTTTCGAGACATAGCCTACAACGTGGCCAGCGCCTTCTTCGGCGAGGATGTTGAGCTCGATGCACTGAAAGAACTGGTGTACGACACGCTCCCATTCGAATGTCCTGTGGTTAAAGTGAAGGACAACATCTTTACGCTGGAACTTTTCCATGGTCCCACACTGGCGTTCAAGGATGTTGGCGCACGTTTCATGGCACGCCTGCTGCAGTACTTCCTAAGACAGAGTTCTGGATGTGGCTGTAGTAATAAGACCAAATCAACAGTAAACGTACTCGTGGCCACCAGCGGCGATACAGGTTCGGCTGTAGCCAATGGTTTTCTTGGCGTAGATGGCATACACGTTTACGTTCTCTATCCCAAGGGTAAAGTGTCACCCATTCAGGAGTGTCAGTTCACAACGCTTGGCAAAAACATTACAGCGATTGAGGTTGACGGCGTTTTCGATGATTGTCAGCGACTGGTAAAGTCGGCCTTTATGGATGCAGAGTTGAACGAACACATGATGCTCACATCAGCAAACTCCATCAATGTAGCCCGATTCCTACCACAAGCATTCTACTACTTTAACGCTTATGCTCAGCTGAAAAAGCTGGGACTGACAGACGAAGTGGTGATGTGCGTTCCATCAGGCAATTTCGGCAATATCTGTTCTGCACTATTTGGTCACAAAATGGGGCTACCCATCAAACGTTTTATTGCCGCCAATAATGCTAACGATATTTTTTTCAAATATCTGCAGACGGGCAAGTACGAACCGAAGGCAAGTGTACAGACACTGGCCAACGCTATGGACGTAGGCGATCCCTCGAACTTTGCTCGTATCATCAACCTCTATAGTGAAAACGGAAAACTATCGGATACAGAGACACACAAAGCAATCACCACTCTCATTAGTGGAGCAACCTATACAGACGAGCAGATACGTCAGACCATGCGTCAATGCTACGCCGAGACAGGCTACGTCCTTGATCCACACGGAGCTTGTGGCTATCAGGCATTGGCCGATGGTTTGAAGACTGGCGAAGTAGGTGTGTTCTGTGAGACCGCTCATCCCGCGAAATTCAAGGAAAAGGTTGATGACATCCTCGGTATTGATGTCAACATACCCGATCGACTGGCCGCCTTCATGAAGGGCGAAAAGCGAAGTGTACCCATGACTAAGGAGTTTGAAGATTTCAAAGCATTCCTGCTTCATGAATAAAACTATATAGTAAGTAAGACTAAAACCCAATAAATACAGATGGAAAAGAAACTGAAAAAAGTGCTGGTGCTCGGCTCCGGTGCTCTAAAAATCGGACAGGCCGGCGAGTTCGACTACTCGGGCTCACAGGCACTGAAAGCATTGCGTGAGGAAGGCATCTCATCAGTATTGGTTAACCCCAATATCGCTACCATCCAGACATCGGAAGGTATCGCAGACAAGGTGTATTTCCAGCCAGTCAACACACACTTTGTGACTGAAATCATCAAGAAGGAGCGTCCTGACGGCATTCTCCTGGCTTTCGGTGGTCAGACAGCACTCAACTGCGGAACAGAGCTTTATCTCAACGGAACATTGAAAGAGTATGGTGTTGAGGTTCTGGGCACAAGCGTAGAGGCCATTATGAATACCGAAGACCGCGATCTCTTTGTTAAGAAGTTGGCCGAGATTGACCTGAAAGTACCGGTTAGTCACGCCGTTGAGTCTATGGAAGATGCTCTGAAAGCTGCACACGAAATAGGTTTCCCCATCATGATTCGTTCTGCCTATGCGCTTGGAGGTCTGGGCTCTGGTATCTGTCCCGACGAAAAGAAGTTCATCGAACTTGCAGAATCAGCCTTCACCTTTGCCCCACAGATACTTGTGGAAGAGAGCCTAAAGGGATGGAAAGAGATTGAGTTTGAGTGCATACGCGATGCTAACGACCGTTGCTTCACCGTAGCCTCGATGGAGAACTTCGATCCTCTGGGCATTCACACCGGTGAGTCTATCGTCGTCGCTCCTACCTGCTCACTGCGTGAAGAGCAAGTAAAGATGCTTCAGGACATCACCATCAAGTGCGTTAAGCATCTGGATATTGTAGGCGAGTGCAACATCCAATTTGCCTTCAACGCTGAAACCAACGATTATCGTATCATCGAGATCAATGCACGTCTGTCGCGTTCATCAGCATTGGCATCAAAAGCCACTGGCTATCCCCTCGCCTTCGTTGCCGCAAAGATTGCGCTCGGCTATACACTCGACCAGATTGGCGAAATGGGCACCACAAGCTCAGCATACGTAGCACCGCAACTCGACTATATGATTTGTAAGATTCCACGTTGGGACCTCACCAAGTTTGCCGGTGTCAGCCGTCAGATTGGTTCCTCGATGAAGTCTGTTGGCGAGATTATGTCTATAGGACGTTCTTTTGAGGAAATGATTCAGAAAGGACTCCGAATGATTGGTCAAGGCATGCACGGATTCGTAGGTAACGACCACACAAAATTCGAGAATCTTGACGAAGAGTTGGCTAATCCTACCGATCTGCGTATTTTCGCCATCGCCCAGGCTTTGGAAGAAGGTTACACCATTGAGCGAATCGAGGAACTCACCAAGATTGATGTATGGTTCCTGGAGCGTTTGAAGCATATCGTTGATTTGAAACACGAACTGCTGAAGTACAACAAACTTGAGGAGTTGCCCGACGAATTATTGCTCGAGGTGAAACGTTGCGGATTCAGCGATTTCCAGATTGCCCGTTTCGTACTCAAGTCAACAGCAACAAACATGGAGAAGGAGAACCTGGAGGTTAGAAAGTACCGTAAGCAGCGCGGCATTATTCCGTCTGTCAAGCGCATACCGACAGTTGCATCTGAGCATCCCGAGCTTACCAATTACCTTTATTTCACTTACACCCATGTACCCGCATTCGGCAATGCAGAGGGAGAGAAATATGTGCCCGCACACGACATCAACTACTACAATAACGAAAAGTCAGTAGTTGTTCTCGGCTCTGGTGCCTACCGCATCGGCTCATCTGTAGAGTTCGACTGGTGTTCGGTCAATGCCATCAACACCGCCCGCAAGTTGGGTTACAAATCTATCATGATTAACTACAACCCTGAGACGGTATCTACTGACTATGACATGTGCGACCGCTTGTACTTCGACGAACTTTCATTGGAGCGTGTACTCGACGTCATCGATCTTGAGTCACCGCGTGGCGTCATCGTGTCAGTTGGCGGTCAGATTCCAAACAACCTTGCCATGAAACTGCATCGTCAGGGTGTTCCCGTACTCGGAACATCGCCTGTTGACATTGACCGTGCAGAGAACCGCGACAAGTTCTCAGCCATGCTCGATAAACTGGGCATTGATCAGCCCGCATGGCAGGCACTTACGTCATTCGACGATGTAAAGGACTTCGTGGCAAAAGTGGGATATCCCGTTCTCGTACGTCCTTCGTATGTACTCTCAGGTGCTGCCATGAATGTATGTTATGATGAAGAAGAACTGCATCGTTTCCTAAACATGGCTACCGAGGTGTCAAAAGAGTTCCCTGTTGTCGTTTCCAAGTTCATGACAGAAACAAAGGAGATTGAGTTCGATGCTGTAGCCGA
>JAGBQP010000070.1 GCA_017632825.1 Prevotella sp.
GTTGGCTATATTTTACGATAAGTCTCCCTCTTTTTTGTGTCCGAAGTAGTACTGTCCGCGCTGTCGGGTAATCCGTCCATAGTTGATGGCGTGGACGGGACAGTGGTGATAGCAGCTGAGGCAGGTGGTACAGCTACCGTCGTGTTTCCAGGTGGGTACTCCGTCAAAAGCAATGTCGCCTACTGGACACACTTTTGCACAAAGTCCGCAGTGTGTGCAAATGTCGCTGTCAACGGTGAACTTCTTGTCGGTTATCATGAAACGGTTGAAGTAAGCGCCGATGATGTGACTGAACGTCCAAGGTGTCAGTCCTAATGTCAGTTGACTATAGCCTGTCTGCCTGTTGACGACCACCTTTGTGTAGGCCTCCAGACTCAATTGCGCCTGTTCAATCTTTTCACGTTCACGCTGTAGCTTGTCGGTGTACATAAACGGCAGGCAGACGTAGCTCTCGGGCATGATGAGCGACTGGCAGCTGTGTAGCGAAATGCCCTTGGCGGTCAGTTCCTTTGCCAGCATCGTCACGGCCAGTCCTGTGCTGTCGCCGCAGGTGCACAGTGCGTAGGCGTAATGCCCTTTCGCCCCCTTGATGGTCATCCGTCGGATAAATTCGCGTACGATGCGCGGCGGCTGCCAGCCGTGAACGGGGAAGCAGAAGCCGATGCGCTCGTCATCTGCCAATGTGTACTCACACGGGGTGTTAAGTTCCTCGGGAATGAACAGCAGTCTCTCTTCTGTTGCTGCAGCCAGCTGTTTGGCAGCCCATCGCGTATTGCCTGTGCCTGAAAAATAGAATATCATGCTGCAAAGATAGCGTAAACTACGGAAACAAACAAACGAAATCGATAAAAACATACAATTTGTCGGAATTATTTGGTCGTTCAAAAGATTGTGGCTACCTTTGTGCGTCAATTTGAAAAGAATGAGGAAATGAGAAAAAATATTATCAGGAATGCGGCTTTGGCTCTTTTGTGCATGCTGCCCGCTATGCTCCATGCTCAGGTAAATTCCAAGCCGGGCTTCGTGATAACCAACGGGAATGACACTATCTATGGTACAATAGATTATTTGTCGGACACGAAGAATGCCAATGAGTGTCGGTTTAAGGCTGACGGAGCAACAGAATTCAAGGTGTATAAGCCTGGTGACATCAGTGCCTATCGTTTCACAGACAATGGCATTTTCTATGTTACAAAGAGCTTTTCTGTTGAAGGTGAATCGAAGACCATCTTTGCCGAATATCTGTTACAAGGCGGTGTAAATTTGTTCCATCACAAAGAGGACGGAACTGATTACTTTTTCTTCACAGACAGAGATGGAAAAATAGCGTCTGTGAAAAATATTGGTTCGTTGCTGAATTATTCCACTAGAACGGAGAACAAGAATAACAAGCGAGCTGCGTTGAGAGAGGTCAGTCAGATGCTTGCAGAGAGTAGTAAGGCCCAGCACGATTTGTGGGTGAAAGACGTTACGGCTAATAACCTGACGAAGATAGCTTATGACTATAATATGGAGTTTTGTACGGACGCAGGTGAGTGTGTCGAGTTCCGCTATAATGAGAAGGCGGTACGTCATTTCATAGCAAAATTCCGCATACAGGCCGCCATTGTTATGAACAATAACAAACTGCAGGCGTACGGATTCCCATTCGGAGGCGATGATTTAACCATCAAGGCTGTCGCTCCACAAATAGGTATTGGATTTGACTTCCTGCTGCCTCGTTCTAGCAAACATTGGTCTTTACAAGCATTAGGACTGGTTAGTAAATGGGACATGTCCAAGGAATTCTATGAGTTCTACAACAGCAGAACGCCCAAAACCGCCAAACTGAAATATCTTGATTTGGGATTGCAGGTAGGTGCCGCTTATAGCTTGATGCCAGAATGGAAGGTTTCTCCTGTTTTGCGTGGTGGCGTCAATGTTGGCCAGATTGTGTCTGGTTCTCAAGAGAACCTTACGTCTTTTTCCATTTCAAATGACGAGCTAAATCTATCTAATATAGGTTACTATGTAGGAGCAGGTTTTGACATACCCATCCAAAAGCATGTACTTCGCGTGTCAGCAGAGTACAAACGGACACGCACAAGTTACTCGAAGATGACCATCAGTCATGTGGCCGTGAACGCAGGAATAAGATTGTAATAAAGGAAAGGGGTAATCCACAAATGCGGATTACCTCTTTCTGTATGCCGAGGGGCTCATGCCGACGTGCTCCTTGAAGTATTTGCCAAGGAACGACTGGTTGGGGAAGTTCATTTCCTCGGTGATGAACAGCAGTCTCTCTTGCGATGCCGCTGCCAGCTGTTTGGCAGCCCATCGCGTATTGCCTGTGTCTGAAAAATAGAATATCATGCTGCAAAGATAGCGTAAACTACGGAAACAAACAAACGAAATCGATAAAAACACACAATTTGTCGGAATTATTTGGTCGAACAGAAAAAAGTTTTTACCTTTGCAGCCTTGTAAAACGAAAGTACATGAAGAATTGTAAGGTATGGTTGTTGTCGGTACTTGCCTGTGTCTGTCTGAGTGTTAATGGACAGATGCTTCAGGATATCGAGGGTCAGAAAGTACAGACCGATAATCAGAAGAAAGTGGACATTTCGCTGGGTTTTGGTTTGAATGCCGGCTTTGTAACCTCAAAAGTCTATACACCGGCAGGCGACTACTCCTGGGAAGGTGGTATGGGCTATGACGGCGAAGTGAATTGTGTGTTTGCCAGTGGCTATGGCTTTGGCGTTGATTACGAACATAGTGAGACCAGCTATCCTGTTGGTCGTGGTCTGGACTATAGTTTGAAGCTGGACTTCGTCATGCCTCATTTCATGTATAGCGCGGCGATGAATGAGGAATGGCTGTTAAGGGCTAAAGTGGGTTTGGGCTATGCTCACTATAACGATGGCGAAAAAGCTCAGACTGGTTTCGGTTTCAAGACGGGCCTGGGCGTTGAGCATATGTTCAGCCGTCATCTGGGCGTAGCCTTACAGCTGGAACAGCGCACAGCCTTCTTCTCGGAGCCTGATGGCTTTAGTTATTACAAGAAGAATAACGAGAAGTACGGCTATTCACGCCTGTCGGTTAATCTCGAACTAGTTTATCACCTATAACATAATGAAATCATTTTTCTCTTTCAAGCGACTGACCATCCTGCTCAGTCTGCTTTTGCAACTGCAGGCCAGTAAGGCCCAGAGCAGCTACTGTCTTTCGTTTGCCGACCAGCTGGCTGACGTTTGGCATCCCATTGAGAACCTGCAACTTGAGTACAGATCGGGCAATAAGACCTTGTGGAATGGCGGCGCCAGCTTCAAGCCCGTTACCGGCGACAAGAAACTGGACAAGGTCCTGAAGAAGGACGCCGTGATGATTATGCACAACGACTCGTTGTACATCAACTGCATCAATCTGCAATACAAAAGAACGGCTTTCGGCAACTGGTATGCACCAGCATGTGCCTACGACGATACAGAGTTCCTGTTTATAGCCATGAGTTACAAGGCCATCCAAAAGACGCAGAACATGGCTATGGCGTTTGGTGTCATTGGCGGTGCGCTTATGGCTTCGTCTTCGTCACACGACTTCATGTGTTATGTCTATCACCCCAGTAGCGAGACCGTTGAGGCTATCGACCGTGAGTTCATGCTTAATTTGCTGGAGGGACATGAGGCGATGAAGACCGACTATCTGAAACTGAATAAGAAGGAGTGCTACGGACCGTTGGTCGTGCTACCCCTTCTGCGTCAGTTAGGTCTTGTCAAGGCCTATCCTATCAACGAGCCACAGGCATAACTACTTTTTCCGGTACTCCGAGGGGCTCATACCGATGTGCTCCTTGAAGTACTTGCCGAGGAACGACTGGTTGGGAAAGTTCATTTCTGCGGTAATGTCTTTGATACTCTTGGTAGAGTTCTTCATCAGGACGCGCAGTTCCAGCAGCACATAGTTGTCAATCCACTCGTTGGGAGTACGGCGGCTGACGTGCTTGACACACTCTGACAGGTATTTTGGTGTGATGCCCTGTTGCTTGGCATACCAGCTTACACGTCGCTCCTGCTTGTAGTTCTTCTCTACCATGGTGATGAACCTGTTGAAGATGACGTCGGCACGCGACTGGTGCTCGTTGTTCTCTTTTGGCACGGCGTGGTAGATGATGTTGCCCAGGTCATAGAGCAGAGCCAGCAGCAGTGTGCGCACAAGATGTTTCAGGAAGTGGTTGTCTGCATGCTCTATTTTTCTGCGGATGACGGTGTAATACTCTCTGAACGTCTGTTGGTCGTGCTCGTTCAGTCGGACCACCGGGTTGTGCTGTGCAAACAGGAAGAGAGCTGACATGTCGCCAATGTTCTGTATAATTTCATGGAAGAACTTGACGCTGACCATGAAGCACAGACCATCGAGGTCTTCAGATGCCTGGTAGTTGTCAATGACGTGGCGCTCGCTGACAACGAACATATCGCCAATGTTGACCATCTGTTTCTGAGTGTCCATGTTGTAGCTCAGATGTCCTCGGGTGCAGAGTCCGACGAGAATAAAATTCATGCGGCGTGGGTCTTGCGATAAAGGCACCTCGTTCATGTGTTCCACCAACAGCAGGTCGTCTTCAAGGAAGACGCTGTTCTCCCATTGCTTGGCTGCAGCCAGGCTTGTTTCGGTAATCTGTATCTTTTCCATAGCTTGTGATTTTCAGTTGCAAATATACAACAAATATCTGAATCTGCACAATATTTCGCAACATTTTACGTTTTATTCAACAATAAAACGCGTTTTATAAATATCCAATGCCTATGCAACCTATCAAGACTCTGAACGACATGATTGTTTTTCTTCAGCAACGCGGCGACAAGAAGCGTGTGGCTGTGGTATGTGGTACCGATGCCTCGACTCGCTACGCTGTGGAGAAGGGACAGGAGATGGGGTTTATTGAACCCATCTATGTCGATGGCAATGATAAGGACGAGTGTGCGCGCCGTGCTGTGGCGATGTGCAAGAATGGTGAGGCCGATATCCTGATGAAGGGTCTCATCAACACTGACAACCTGCTGCGTGCCATTCTTAATAAGGAGACGGGCATTCTGCGTCCCGGTCATGTGTTGACACACATCTGTATGGCTGAAATTCCCAAGTACGAGAAGTTGTTGTTCTTCACCGATGCCGCCGTCATACCCATCCCCACTCAGGCACAGCGCCGCCAGCAGATCAGTTACGTCAACTACGTTTGTCATGCTCTGGGCATCGAGGAGCCCCGTATCTCGCTTATCCATTGTGCTGAGAAAGTCAGCGAGAAGACTTTCCCCTATACTAAGGACTATCTCGAGATTATCGCTGAGGCTCAAACGGGCAAGTTTGGCCGTTGTATCATTGATGGCCCGCTCGACCTGAAGACATCGCTCGACTCCGTCAGTCTTCGTGAGAAGGGCATCCGCTCTGCCATTGACGGTCAGGCCGACGCCCTCATCTTTCCCGACATCGTGGCAGGCAATGTTTTCTATAAGACGCTGACGCTTTTTGCCTACGCCAAGACTGCCGGCGTGTTGCAGGGCACCCAGTGTTGTTGTGTGCTCCCCTCGCGTGCTGATAGTCCCGAGTCGAAATATTATTCTCTTGCCCTTGCCGCCATTTAGTCATTCATGAGAATTCTCGTCATCAATCCCGGTTCCACATCCACCAAGATGGCTGTCTATGAGGATGAACAGCCACTTGTACTTCGTAACATCAGCCATTCGGCCGATGAGTTGGCGCAGTTCGACGACGTGATGGAGCAGCAGGACTTCCGTCGGACGCTCATTCTCGATGAGCTGCAACAGCTGGGCATCCCCCTCGAGTTCGACGCCGTCATCGGGCGTGGTGGGCTTGTCAAACCTATCGCTGGCGGCGTTTATGAGATCAATCAGCTGATGATTGACGACACCCATAGTGGTATTGCCCTACATAACCACGCCTGTAATCTGGGTTGTCTGTTGGCCCACGAGATAGCCGGGCAGATAAATGCACGCCGCACCTCCTTATATGCCCTTTCCCAGACTCCTTGTCGTTCGTTTATAGCTGACCCTGGCGTTGTCGATGAGCTCAACGACTATGCCCGCATCTCGGGCTCGCCTCTCATGAACCGCATCTGCATCTGGCATGCTTTGAACCAGCGCGCCATTGCCCGTCGCTATGCTGCCGAGGTAGGCAGTCGATACGAAGATCTTAACCTTATTATCTGTCATATGGGGGGTGGCATCTCCATAGCTGCTCACGACCACGGACGTGCTGTCGATGCCAACAACGCCCTCGATGGCGAAGGTCCGTTCTCGCCTGAACGAGCTGGTTCGCTGCCCGCCTCAGACCTGATTCGGCTCTGCTTCAGTGGCAAGTACACCGAGAAGCAGTTGCTGAAACGCATAGCCGGCCAAGCAGGTCTCAACGCCCATCTTGGCACCAATAATGTCAAGGAGATTCTCGAGCGCATACAGGAAGAAGGCGACCAGCAGGCTGAGCTCATCCTTAATGCCATGATATACCATGTAGCCAAGAGCATAGCAGCCGAGGCAGCCGTCCTCTGCGGACATATAGATGCTGTTTTGCTAACCGGTGGACTTGCCCACTCCGACTACATCGTCAGCCGTCTGCGCCAACGCATCGGCTTCCTTGCTCCAGTCCGTTGCTTCCCGGGTGAAGACGAGATGGAAGCTCTTGCCCTCAATGCCCTTGCCGTGCTTCGTGGCGAACGCGAGGCCAAAGTGTACGACTAACCGTCCGTCGTAGTGGTACACGTTTTGTGTACCGTTATCCTCCGATATTTGTATATTCAGTTCATACTCGAAGGGGTGTGGCGTAGTGTGCTTTTTTTACAAGCTTGCAACTTTTCGATCGGCACCATACGTCTAATGGGTGAAGAAAAAAAATCACGAGTGGTTGTAGCAAAATACTGACAACACTCGTCTAATGAGTAGAAACAACCCTTCAAAATGAACTGAGTATTAATTGTAAAAAACGAAAACACAATGAAAAAGTTAGTATTCTCCATCCTCATGTGCGTAGCTACTATAAGCGCAAAGGCACAAATCCTCACCTCTGAGATAATCAACAATATCTATGAGGCAGTATCCAACCAATCCGACGGCGACTTCGTCTTCAATGCCGATAAGAGTGGAAGTAACATCACTAGCATGTATGTCTACAAGAAAGTATGCAACTCTCAGAACATTGTCACCCTGATACCCCATCGAAAGTATGACTATGCTTATGCAGCTGATGGTACCCTGATCAGTCGTATTATCTATCATTGGTCTGAGAATCAGGCTGAGTGGACCTCTGCTGCCCGTTACGACTTTACCCTTGCCGATGGAAAGTACAATATCGAGTATAGCCGCTATAAGCCTCTGGCTCAAGCCTTCGATCAGCCAGTAGAGAAGATGGTTTACACGCTTTTGCCAGATGACAGCGCCGACTACGTCTGCTGTTATCACCGCAACCGTCCGTCCTCTCCCTTCCAGCTTGTCAGTGAGACCTATATTGGTAGTGAGCCCTTGCTAATGGCACGAAAGTAACAGTGCTCTGTGAAGAAACTTGTGCTTCTTGTAGAAATACTCCACGACTTTTGAAAAATACTCCATGAGTTTTTCGCGAAACTCATGGAGTATTTTTCAAAAGTCATGCACCCTCATATAGCTTGTTCATTTTGATAGTTTGTAAAGCGTTCTCCCGTGCTGCCGCAACTTTTTTTCGAATGTCTTGATGATGGAGAGAATCTGTGTGCAAACATATCTGTATTGTAACACCTATTCCCAACATTCTATGTCATCTTCAATTTCTGGCAACTGACTGCGATGGAAGACAGGTTCCTTAATGCCTTGACATTTCTGATGACGGTAATCGTCGAGCAGACGGAATGCATAGCGGCCCAGCAGAATAATGGCTATTAAGTTGCAAGCGGTAAGAAATGCCATGAAGAAATCGACAATGTTCCACACCAGCTCGAAACTGGCCAAAGCACCGAAGAGAACCATCAGACCGGCGGAGGAAATGCGATAGATGGTCATCACCGTGTTGTTCTGTGTGATAAAGCGAATGTTGGCTTCACCGTAATAGTAGTTGCCAATGATGCTGGAGAAGGCGAAGAGCAGAATGGCTACAGCCACAAACACAGGGCCGAGGTTGCCTACCTCTGACTGTAAAGCAGACTGGGTGAGGGTGATGCCGTTGAGTTCTGGCACGTTGTAAAGGCCACTTATGAGGATGATGAAGGCCGTACAGGAGCACACAAGCAACGTGTCGGTAAAGACGCCCAACGCCTGGATGAGGCCTTGCTTAACGGGGTGAGTGGTTGTGGCTGTAGCTGCAACGTTGGGCGCACTGCCCTCTCCGGCTTCATTGGAGAATAGACCGCGCTTGATACCATTCATCATGGCTGCACCGATGCCGCCGCCAGCAATCTGGGTGATGCCGCAAGCATCGAGTAGAATGACTTTCAGAACATGAGGTATCAGACCGATGTTCATGATGATAATGACCAGAGCCAGTACCATATAACCTATTGCCATCAATGGTACGAGAATTGAACTGACATGAGCAATACGCTGAATACCACCGAAGACAATGAACAGCGCCAGTACTGCCAGCGTGCCACCAACCCACAAGGGCGACCAGCCAAAAGCCTCCTGCATGGCACCGCAGATGGTGTTGGCCTGTATGGAGTTGTTGGATAGACCGAACTGGAGGGTTATCAGAATGGCAAAAAGAATCGCCATCCAGCGCTGCTTTAGTCCCTTCTGGATGTAGTAGGCAGGACCACCAATAAATGAGTCCTTGTGCTTTTGTTTATACAGTTGTGCCAGCGTGGACTCGACAAAGGCTGTGGCAGACCCCAGCAAAGCAATAACCCACATCCAGAATACAGCTCCGGGACCGCCAATGGCAATGGCTGTGGCAACACCGGCCAGATTGCCTGTTCCTACACGTGTGGCCACGCTAACAGCAAATGCCTGGAATGAGGAAATGTGGCGGCTTTTGCCCTTCATGTCGGAAGTCTTGGTCTGCTCCTCGACGGTGCTTACTGCTGACTCTGTGAGCAGGCGTAACATCTCGCCTACCATGCGAAATTGTACAAAACGGGTGCGCCATGTGAACCACAACCCGCAGCCGATAAGGGCTACAATTAGTAGGTAACTCCATATAAAGTCATTGATAATGGTTATCCACTCATTCATACTGCAATGGTAGGTTTAAGTCTGATAATAAAATACCGCCCATGATAGGTTCTTGCCTTTCATGGGCGGTATTGTTTTTGTCTTATGCGTCGATGTTAGCGTAAGTTGCGTTCTTCTCGATAAATTCGCGGCGCGGTTCCACATCGTCGCCCATAAGCATGGAGAAGATTTCGTCGGCCTCTGCAGCATTCTCGATAGTCACCTGCTTGAGCAAGCGGTTCTCGGGGTTCATGGTGGTCTCCCACAACTGCTCGGGGTTCATCTCACCCAAACCTTTGTAGCGCTGGGTATGTAAACCCTTGTCATCACCGTTTCCGGCTACATATTTGTCGATGAAAGCCTGACGCTGCTGCTCGGTGTAGCAATATTCGGAAGTCTTCTTGTAGGTACACTTATAGAGCGGTGGCGTAGCGATATAGAGGTGACCACCCTGAATGACCTGTGGCATGAAGCGGTAGAAAAGTGTCATGATGAGCGTGTCGATGTGTGAGCCATCGACGTCGGCGTCGGTCATGATGATGATCTTGTCGTAGCGTAGCTTGTCGATGTTGGCCTCGCGGTCGCCCTCGCCCTCAACGCCAAAGCGGACGCCGATGGACTGAATGATGTTCATGACCGATTCTGCCTCAAAGACACGGTGCCACTGTACCTTTTCGACATTCAGAATCTTACCACGCAAGGGCAGAATGGCCTGGAAGTGACGGTCGCGGCCCTGCTTGGCTGAACCTCCTGCGGAGTCACCCTCGACGAGGAAGATTTCGCAGTCCTTTGGGTCTTTGTTCGAACAGTCGGCCAGTTTGCCGGGCAGTCCGCCACCCGTCATGGGGTTCTTGCGCTGAACGCTTTCGCGGGCTTTGCGAGCAGCTATACGAGCTGTGGCGGCCAGCACCACTTTGTCGCAGATGAGCTTGGCCTCTTTGGGATGTTCCTCAAGATAATTGGCGAGAGCCTCACCTACAGCCTGCTGAACGGCGCCAGAGACTTCAGAGTTTCCGAGCTTCGTTTTTGTCTGTCCCTCAAACTGTGGTTCGGCGACCTTAATAGAGATAACGGCTGTCAGGCCTTCGCGGAAGTCCTCACCAGCTATCTCAATCTTAGCTTTTTCTATCTGCTTAGAAATCTGTGGGTCGGCGTCAGCATAAGCCTTCAGCGTGCGAGTCAGTGCTGCACGGAAGCCCATGAGATGGGTGCCGCCCTCAATCGTGTTGATATTATTAACGTATGAATGTATGTTCTCTGAATAGTCTGTATTGTACATCACAGCTACCTCGATAGGTGTGCCCTGCTTCTCAGTCTTCAAGTAGATAACGTCGTCGAAGAGGTGAGTGCGATGACGATCAACGTAGCGTACGAATTCCTTCAAGCCTTCCTTGGCGTGGAACACCTCTGGCTCGCGCAGTTTGCCCTCGTCATCGGGGCGCAGGTCGGTGAGCGTGATGGTGATACCAGCGTTCAGATAGGCCAGTTCGCGCATACGCTTGGCAATGATGTCGTACTTGTACTCGGTGGTGGTGAAGATGCTGCCATCGGGCCAGAACTGCTGGCGCGTGCCAGTCTTGTCGGTGTCGCCCACAATCTTTACGTCGTAGAGTGGCTTACCTTTCTCGTACTCCTGCTGATAGATGTGACCGTTACGGAACACCTGCGACATCATGTGTGTGGACAGGGCGTTCACACAGCTGACGCCCACACCGTGCAGGCCGCCTGACACCTTGTAGGAGCCCTTATCGAACTTGCCGCCGGCATGGAGCACTGTCATGACGACCTCAAGGGCCGATTTATGCATCTTCTCGTGCTCGTCAACAGGGATACCGCGACCATTGTCCTGAACGGTGATGGAGTTGTCCTCGTTGATAGTTACTTCTATATGTGTGCAGTAGCCTGCCATAGCCTCGTCGATAGAGTTGTCGACGGTCTCATTGACCAAATGGTGCAGACCCTTCTCGCTGATGTCACCAATATACATTGCCGGACGCTTGCGTACAGCCTCAAGTCCCTCGAGCACTTGAATGTTACTCGCGGAATAATTCTCGTTTTGGATTTGTTCTTCAGTCATCTCAATCTATATGTTTATAGGCTGCAAAGTTACAAAAAAAACGCCGTATAAACAAAGTTTA
>JAGBQP010000071.1 GCA_017632825.1 Prevotella sp.
CATTTAAGTAAGTTCATGGTTCTTTGCCAGTAAAGCGACCAAGAGGTCGGGCGAAGAAGTTCATGGTTCATGGTTGAAGACTGTGAAGTATGGACTGTAAAAGAGAACTATGGACTATGAATTTTGAATAATGAACTAAAAAATATATCAATGGCAACAAAAAAAGATGTGAAAGGCCCTTCAATGATTGAGACCTTTCAGGAATTCAAGGAAACCAAAAACATTGACCGCACCACTCTGGTAAGCGTTCTTGAAGAGAGTTTCCGCAATGTGATTGCGAAGTTGTTCGGTTCTGACGAGAACTTCGATGTGATTGTAAACCCTGACAAGGGTGACTTCGAGATTCACCGCAACCGTATTGTTGTGGCTGACGGTGAGGTGCAGGACGAGAACAAGGAGATTGCTCTGAGCGAGGCCCAGAAGATTGAGCCCGACTATGAGGTGGGCGAGGAAGTGTCTGAGGAAGTTGAGTTCGCTAAGTTTGGCCGTCGTGCCATTCTGAACCTGCGCCAGACGCTGGCTTCGAAGATTCTGGAGCTGGAGCACGATTCTCTGTACCAGAAATATAAGGATAAGGTTGGTACCGTCGTCAGCGGTGAGGTGTACCAGATGTGGAAGCGCGAAGTGCTGCTGATGGACGATGAGGGTAATGAGCTTCACCTGCCGAAGCTGGAGCAGATTCCTGCTGATAACTACCACAAGGGCGAAACGGTTCGTGCTATCGTCAAGGAGGTGCAGAATGAGAACAATAATCCGCGCATCATCCTGAGCCGTACCAGTCCTGTCTTCCTGGAGCGTCTGCTGGAAGCTGAGGTTCCTGAGATTAACGATGGTCTCATCACCATTAAGAAGGTGGCCCGCATGCCGGGTGAGCGTGCCAAGGTGGCCGTTGAGAGCTACGATGAGCGTATTGACCCTGTAGGTGCCTGTGTTGGTGTGAAGGGTAGTCGTGTTCACGGTATTGTCCGTGAGCTTGGTGGCGAGAACATCGATGTGATCAACTACTCCAGCAACACGCAGCTGTTCATTCAGCGTGCGCTCTCACCCGCCAAGGTGTCGTCGATTGTCCTCGATGAAGAGAACCACAAGGCTGAGGTCTATCTGCAGCCCGAGGAAGTGAGCCTGGCCATTGGTAAGGGCGGTATGAACATCAAGCTTGCCTCTATGCTGACCGAGCACACCATCGACGTATTCCGTGTTGTCAGCGAAGCCGATGCCGATGAGGACATCTACCTCGACGAGTTCTCTGATGAGATTGACCAGTGGATTATTGACTCTATTAAGGCCATCGGTCTCGACACCGCTAAGGCTGTGTTGAACGCTCCACGTGAGATGCTCATTGAGAAGGCTGACCTTGAGGAGGAGACCGTTGATGAGGTATTGAACATATTGAAAGCAGAATTTGAATAAGGAGGAATAGAATGGGAGTAAGATTAAACAAAGTATTAACAGAATTGAACATCGGCCTGCAGACAGCTGTCGACTTCCTAAAGAAGAAAAGCAGTCTTGGCGAGGTGAAGGATGATGTCACCCCGAACACTAAGATTAGCGACGAGCAGTATCAGGCCCTTGTCAATGAGTTCAGCGGCGATAAGGAGGTAAAGTCGCAAGCTGCGCAGCTGTTCCCGAAAAAGGAGAAAAAGAAAGAGAGAAAGCCTGAGGTTGCCGAGGTAAAGGGCGAAGTGCGCCAAACCTTCAAGCCCCTGGGCAAGATTGATCTTGACAGTATTGGCAAGAAACCGGCTGCTCCTGCCGAGCAGCCTAAGCCTGTCGTTGAGCAGCCCAAGCCTGCCGCCACCGAGCCCAAACCAGTGGAGAAGACTGAAGCCAAGCCTGTTGTCGCAGAGCCCAAGGTCGAGAAAGCTCCTGTTGCTGTAAAGCCCGAGCCGGCACCGGTTGTCACAAAGGTTGAACCCAAAAAGGTTGAAGAGCCCGCGAAAGAGACTCCGGCTCCCGAAGTCGTCTCGTCGCCTGCCGCAGAGAAGACGGAGACAGCTGCGCCGCAGCAGTCTGAGGTCTTTACGCTGAAGAGCGAGAGCAAGCTGGCTCCGAAGGTTAACGTTCTGGGTAAGATTGACTTGTCGACACTGAACCAGAGTACGCGTCCCAAGAAGAAATCAAAGGAGGAAAAGAAAAAGGAACGCGAGGAGAAACTGGCTCAGCAGCGTGGTGAGAAGAAAAAGCGCGTACGCATTGGTCAGGAGCGTGTTGACATTGAGGCTGAGGCCCGTAACGATGCCAACAAGCAGAAGAAGCAGAAGAACGGTCGTCCGCAGGATGGCGGCAACCAGAATATGAACCAGCAGGGTGGCGGTAAGAAGAACAAGAAGAACCGTCAGCCGCAGAAACCGCTGGAGGTTGATGATGAGGCTGTAGCACGTCAGGTTAAGGAGACGCTGGCCCGTCTGACTTCCAAGAACCAGAACAAAAAGGGTGCTAAATATCGTCGAGAGAAGCGTGATGCCGTTGCAGAGCGCATGAACGAGGAGATGGCAGCAGAGGCAGCACAGAGCAAGGTGCTGAAGCTCACCGAGTTTGTGACGGTTTCGGAGTTGGCTACCATGATGAACGTCGGTGTCAACCAGGTTATCGGTACCTGCATGAGCATCGGTATCATGGTGTCTATCAACCAGCGTCTGGATGCAGAGACCATCAATATCGTGGCCGACGAGTTCGGTTTTACTACCGAGTACGTCAGTGCTGAGGTGCAGAACGCTATAACAGAGGAGGAGGACGATGAGAACGATCTGATTTCACGTGCACCGATTGTGACCGTTATGGGACATGTTGACCACGGTAAGACATCGCTGCTCGACCATATCCGTAACACCAACGTGATTGCCGGTGAGGCTGGTGGTATCACTCAGCATATCGGTGCCTACAACGTCACACTGAAGGATGGTCACAGCATTACGTTCCTTGATACGCCTGGTCACGAGGCTTTCACCGCTATGCGTGCCCGTGGTGCTCAGGTGACGGATATTGCCATCATCATTATTGCTGCCGATGACTCTGTGATGCCTACCACCAAGGAGGCCATCGCCCATGCCCAGGCTGCTAACGTGCCGATGGTGTTTGCTATCAACAAGATTGATAAACCCGGTGCTAACCCGGATAAGATTCGTGAGGACCTGGCACAGATGAACCTTCTCGTTGAAGAGTGGGGTGGTAAGTATCAGTGTCAGGAGATTAGCGCCAAGAAGGGTGTCGGTGTCTATGAACTGCTGGAGAAAGTGATGCTCGAGGCCGAGATGCTCGACCTGAAGGCTAATCCCAACCGCAAGGCTACGGGCTCTGTTATCGAGTCATCGCTCGACAAGGGTCGCGGATACGTCTCTACGGTGCTCGTTTCCAACGGTACGCTGAAACAGGGCGACATTGTCGTTGCTGGTACAAGCTATGGCCGCATCAAGGCTATGTTCAACGAGCGTAATCAGCGAATCGATGAGGCCGGACCTGCAGAACCCGCTATCATTCTTGGTCTGAATGGTGCTCCTACCGCCGGCGACTCCTTCCACGTGATGGAAACCGAACAGGAGGCCCGCGATATCACCAACAAGCGTGTACAGTTGCAGCGTGAGCAGAGTCTGCGTACTACCACGAAGCTGGGTCTCGACGAACTGTCGCACCGTATTGCACTGGGTGAGTTCCATGAGCTCAACATCATTGTCAAGGGTGATACTGATGGCTCTATCGAGGCACTCTCTGACTCGTTCATCAAGCTTTCTACCGAAAAGGTGCAAGTCAACGTCATCTCAAAGGCTGTGGGTCAGATTTCAGAGAACGATGTCATGCTGGCTTCGGCTTCCGATGCCATCATCGTTGGTTTCCAGGTTCGTCCTTCTGCCGATGCCCGTCGTGCTGCTGACCGCGAGGGTGTTGAAATCAATACCTATTCTATTATCTATGACGCCATCGATGAGGTGAAGTCAACGATGCAGGGTATGCTCGACAAGGTGAAGAAGGAGATTGTCTCTGGCGAGATTGAGGTGAAGCAGGTATTCAAGATTTCAAAGGTGGGTACCGTTGCTGGTGGTCTCGTTACCGATGGTAAGGTCCACAACAAGGATAAGGCCCGCGTCATCCGTGATGGTATCGTTATCCACACCGCTCCTATTGATGCCCTGAAGCGTTACAAGGACGACGCGAAGGAAGTGGCTACCGGTTTGGAGTGCGGTATCTCGCTTGTCAACTTCAACGATATCCAGGTAGGTGATATCATTGAGACCTTCACAGAGATTGAGGTAGAACAGAAACTGTAATTTAGTTCATAGTTCAAAGTTCATAGTTCATAGCTGGCTGCGCCATATGGACAAGGACATTGAACTATGAACTATGAATTATGAACAATGAACTCAACAAATAATGAGTATGTCCGCCAGGTGGCAGAGCAAAAGTATGAATTTGGCTTTACTACTGACGTACATACAGAGATTATAGAGAAGGGGCTGAACGAGGATATCGTTCGGCTCATCTCTGCTAAAAAAGGAGAACCCGAGTGGATGCTTGAGTTCCGCCTGAAAGCGTTCCGCTACTGGAAAGAGCAGACGGAGCCTAAATGGGGACATGTGCATGTGCCGGAGATTGACTATCAGGCCATCAGCTACTATGCTGACCCGCTGGCCAAGAAGCCCGAAGGCGATGGAAAGATAGATCCTGAACTCGAGAAAACCTTCGACAAGTTGGGTATTCCCCTTGAGGAGCGGTTGGCACTCAGCGGCAATACGGCTGTTGATGCCATCATGGATTCCGTTTCGGTGAAAACCACTTTCAAGGAGAAATTGCGCGAGAAGGGCGTTATCTTCTGCTCCATTGGCGAGGCTATCAAGGAACATGGCGATCTGGTACGCCAATACCTGGGTACTGTCGTACCTTATAAAGATAATTTCTTTGCTGCGCTTAACTCTGCTGTTTTCAGCGACGGCTCGTTTGTCTATATTCCCAAAGGGGTACGCTGTCCGATGGAACTCAGTTCTTATTTCCGCATCAACGCCCGTAACACCGGTCAGTTTGAGCGCACACTGATAATTGCTGATGACGACAGCTACGTTAGCTATCTCGAAGGCTGTACAGCGCCTATGCGTGACGAGAACCAGCTGCATGCGGCTATTGTTGAGATTATCGTGATGGATCGTGCTGAGGTGAAATACTCTACGGTTCAGAACTGGTATCCTGGCGATGAGAACGGCAAGGGTGGTGTGCTCAATCTGGTGACCAAACGTGGCGATTTGCGCGGTGTGGACTCCAAATTGTCGTGGACACAGGTTGAGACGGGTTCTGCCATTACATGGAAATATCCATCGTGTATCCTGCGTGGTGACAACTCCGTAGCCGAATTCTACTCGGTGGCCGTTACCAATAATTATCAGGAGGCCGACACCGGCACGAAGATGATACATATTGGCAAGAACACCAAGTCAACGATTATTTCGAAGGGTATCTCCGCCGGACACTCGCAGAACTCCTACCGTGGTCTTGTGCGTGCCGCTTCGACTGCTGATAATGCGCGTAACTATTCCAGTTGCGACTCTCTGCTGCTGGGTTCCGACTGTGGTGCCCACACCTTTCCTTATATGGATGTGCACAACGATACAGCCATCTTCGAACACGAGGCAACCACCTCAAAGATATCAGAGGACCAGCTGTTCTATTGCAACCAGCGTGGTATTCCGACGGAGCAGGCTGTGGGCCTCATCGTCAACGGCTATGCCAAGGAGGTCATTCAGAAACTGCCGATGGAGTTTGCCGTTGAGGCACAGAAGCTTTTGTCGGTATCATTGGAGGGAACCGTTGGATAAACAAAATCGTAATAACGAAATAACGTAATATCGAGAGATGTTAGAAGTAAAGAACCTACATGCCAAGATTGGCGAGAAAGAGATATTAAAGGGCATTGACCTCGTGATTCGCGATGGTGAGACACATGCCATCATGGGTCCGAACGGTTCGGGCAAGTCAACACTGAGTGCTGTGCTCGTGGGCAATCCGCTCTACGAGGTAACCGAAGGTGAAGCCTTCTTCAACGGTAAGAACCTGCTGGAGATGGCACCCGAGGACCGCGCCCATGAGGGCTTGTTCCTCTCGTTTCAGTATCCCGTGGAGATTCCCGGTGTTTCGATGACGAACTTCATGAAGACCGCCATCAACGAGAAGCGTAAGTATCAGGGGCTGGAGCCGATGAACGCTGCCGAGTTCCTGAAACTGCAACGCGAGAAGCGTAAGATTGTGGAACTCGACTCTAAACTGGCCAATCGCTCGGTGAACGAAGGCTTCAGCGGTGGCGAGAAGAAGCGCAACGAGATATTCCAGATGGCTATGCTCGAGCCGAAACTGTCTATTCTCGACGAGACCGACTCTGGCTTAGATGTCGATGCTATGCGCATCGTGGCTGATGGTGTCAACAAACTCCAGACCCCCGACACCTCATGCATCGTCATCACCCACTACGACCGTCTGCTGGAGATGATACGTCCGCAGTTCGTTCACGTGCTCTACAAGGGCCGTATTGTTAAGACTGGCGGACCCGAACTGGCTGTACAGATTCAGGAGCATGGCTACGACTGGATTAAGGAAGAAATAGGAGAAGAGTGATGGGTAGTGAACAACAATACATAGACCTCTACGAACAGGTGCGCCAGAC
>JAGBQP010000072.1 GCA_017632825.1 Prevotella sp.
ACTGATGCGCTCGTCCATCCTGTGGGCATAGCGGTAGAGCAGCCAGCCGAGGCAGCACATCACCACGACGGAGAACAAGAGCAGATGCCAGTCGCTCACCTCGTCGAACGGCTGCAGAAAGTGCTTGTCGTAGTCCTCGAACAGGATGAATATGACGGCATAGACGAGAAATATTCCCATCACACACGCCCACATCCGTTTTCCTTCACTCAATTTTTTCATTTTCCAAAATAATAGCCGAATCCTTGGCGGGTAAGAATACACGAGGCATAGTTGCCTAACTTTTTGCGCAACCGGGTGATGTTGACATCCACCGTGCGCTCGGTCACAATGACATCATCGGGCCATACACGGTCAAGCAGTTCCTGTCGCGAGAACACTTGTCCGCGATGGGTCAGGAGCAGTGCCAGCAAGTCGAACTCCGTGCGAGTGACTTCTACCTTCGTATTGTCTACAGTAACTGCCTTGCTGATTGTATCAACAACCAATCCTTCGTATTTAAGGCTCCCCTCCCTTTGGATGGGCTTCCTCCTCAGTACGGCATTCACCCTCGCCACCACTTCGCGAACGGAGAACGGCTTTGTCACGTAGTCAACAGCACCAAGCCCAAACCCTTGCAGTGTGTCATCCTCCGCGTCCTTAGCCGTAATAAATATGATAGGTATGTGCGTCGTCTTTTCATCCGTCTTTAACCTCTGAGCCAGTTCGAAGCCCGATAGCCCCGGCATCATTACATCGAGCAACAGCAAGTCATATTGCTCAATCCCTTTGCCAATTGCTTCCTCAGCGGAAAAGGCCACGTCAGTCCCATACCCCGCCACATTCAGGTTGAATTGCAGAATCTCGCACAAGTCCTGCTCGTCATCAACGATTAGTATCTGTTTCTTCTCCATATCTTGGGGCAAAGGTACGAAAAAACAACGAAAAAATGCTGATTTGTCAATGTTTTCGCTTTGTAACCACAACCGACAGCAGCATTGACAGGACGAGGACACCAAAGATAACGGCAAGACTGACGGGGGTGGGCACCTCGATGAGCGGCATATTTAAGTTCATACCCAACAAGGAGCCGATGTCGTTGATGTACTCGTTCATCACCAGCAGCATTTTTACTCCCACGAAGATGAGGATGATGCCGAGGCCATATTTTAGATAGGTGAAGTATTTGGCGACGGCGGCCAGCGCGAAGTAGAGGGCACGGAGGCCGAGGATGGCGAAGATGTTGGAGGTGAGCACGATGAACGGGTCGCGGCTGACACTGAACACGGCGGGGATGCTGTCGACGGCAAAGGCTACGTCGGTGGTCTCGATGACCAGCAGGGCAACGAAGAGCGGCGTGGCCAGCCGTCGGCCATTCTCCACGATGAAGAACCGCTCGCCGTGCATCTTTTCGGTCACGGGATAGACCTTGCGGAACCACCGCACGATGATGTTCTGCGAGGGGTCGGTCTGTGGGTCATCGTTGTGCGCGAACATTTTTCCTCCCGTATAGAGCAGGAACAGACCGAACAAGCCCAGCACCCACTCGAAACGCTCGACCATCGCCGCACCGGCAAATATAAAGATACTGCGCAGGACGAGTGCGCCGAAAATGCCCCAAAAGAGCACCTCGTGCTGGTACTTGCGCTCGATGCCGAAAAACGAGAACAGCATGAGGAACACGAACAGGTTGTCCATCGACAGCGACTTTTCTATCAGGTAGCCCGCCAGAAATTCCATCGCCTTCTCTTGTGGCTCAACGGGATAGAACAGGTAGATGCCCGCACAGAACACCAGCGACACACCTATCCATACGGCGGTCATCTGTAGTGCCTCGCGGACATTCACCTCGTGCTGCCCTTTCTTGCCGAACATCTTCAGGTCGGCCACCAGCATCAGCAGCACCAATACATAGAATACAATCCAAGCCCATAGGGGCAATCCCATTAATGACATAACAATCTCTTTTTTTTGCGCGCAAAGGTACGGATAATTCCGCACATTCCGTTCCTTTCCCTCGTTACAATGTTGTTACATTCGTAATAGTAAGCAGGATGTCGCCTTTCTTTAGTTCCAGTTTGCCATTTGGTACGATAATACTACCCGCACGCTTTATCATCATAACCAGCGTACCCTCGGGGAAGTGCAAGTCGGAGAGGTGGTTGCCAGCGGCCAGCGTTTCATCGGTAACAATCATTTCGGAGAGACGGGAACCGAGTTCTTCGGGCAGTTCCACGCCGAACTCGTTTCCTTCCTTCTTCTCCTCCGTAGCCAGACCCAGCCAGCGGGCGCAGGCAGTAATAGTAGTGCCTTGCAGCGAGAGTGAGAGGAGGGTGATGACGAAGACGACGTTGAACAGGAAGTGGGCATCCTCGATACCTGCAATGACTGGATAGGTGGCGAAGATAATAGGCACTGCACCTCGCAGGCCGACCCACGAGAGGAAGACCTTGGCCTTGACGGGCACGCGGAAGGGCTGGAGGCAGAGGAACACGGCCAGTGGACGGGCCACGAACATCATGAACAATCCGATGGCGACGGCCACGAGCAGCACGCCCAGCATGTCGCTGGGGTCGGCCAGCAGACCGAGCGTGAGGAACATCACAATCTGCAGGAGCCACGTGATGCCCTGGAAGAACGTGTTGGTCTCGCGACGATAGGATAGTTTGGTGTTGCCTGCCACGAGTCCGGCGACATAGACGGCCAGATAGCCGTTGCCTTTCAGCAGGTCGGTGAAGGTGAAGATGATGAGGATGCTGCTCAGCACCAAAATGGGATAGAGCGAGGCGTTGGGCAGGTTGATGTGATTGACCAGCCAAACCAGAGCCAAGCCGCTTAGATATCCCAGCAGTCCTCCGACGGCCAACTGTCCCACAATCTTCGCTGCCAAGTCCATGCCGGAGAGTGTGCCTGCCGAGACGATGGCTTCCACCAGTGCAATGGTCAGCACGTAAGCCATAGGGTCGTTCGAACCGCTCTCCAACTCCAACGTGGGGCGCAGGTTGTGTTTCAGTCCGATGTGCTGCGAGCGGAGCAGATTGAATACCGAAGCCGAGTCAGTAGATGACACAGTAGCCGCCAACAACATCGACATGGGAAGCGTCAGGCCGATGTCCATGTTCGTCCATTCCGAGAGATAGAAGATGAGCAGACCCGTGACGACGGTGGTGAGCATCACGCCCAGCGTCGAGAGCACCAGCCCCTGCGCAATGACGGGACGTATGTCGCGCAGCTTCGTATCCATACCGCCAGAGAACAGGATGACAGACAGCGAGAGCATACCGATGAGCTGTGCATCCTCGTGACTGTTGAACTCCAGTCCCAAGCCGTCGCTGCCGAAGAGCATGCCCGTGAAGAGAAACAGCAGTAGCGTAGGCACCCCGAAACGGTAGCCCCACTTGCTGATGACAATGCTGGCGAAGATGAGCACCGCGCCGATAAAAAAGATATTCTCTGGTGTAAACGTCATGTTGGGTTTGCTTTAGTATCCGCCGCCCTGTGCTGGTGACAGAGCGACGGAAGGATATTAGAATAATTGCTTCATCATGCGGGCATCGTCGCCCTCGAAAAGGAGTACGTCGGTCACGGGTTCGTAACTCATGCGTGTGAACTGATGCAATTGCACGGCCAGGAATGCACCATCGCGCGAGGCACAGACCTCGGCCATGTAGTTGCCGTTGACCGTAGCCTTCGGACGGAAATCGCCGATGGCGGCTGCCAGTTTCTCGCGGGGCGTGTCTAAAAGACGCTTCAGACGTTCACCGTCAGCGGGTGAATACTCGAATGTGTTGGCGTCGATGACGCTATTCGTCGGGCTGAAAGTCGCATTCGTGCGCAGTCCGAACAAGGATTTGCTGATGCTGATACGGGCATCAGCGCAGATGCTTTTCCACATCTGCATGTTCTTGATATTTGCCATTTATTTTTCTTTGTTAATGATACGACTAAAGGGACAGAAATCGAATTTCCTGTCCAGAAGAATCCTCAGTGTCGTATCGCTAACAAAGAAGCCGCCTCAGCGCGATGACATAGCGAAGGCGCGGAGACGCGGCAGTCGTGCGGTGACAGAAAAACTGACGGCACGACCGCAGAGAAATGGATATTAGAGGGTTAAACGATTCGCCTTTTGCCCATCTTCCGCCGTGATTATTTGGCTTGCCGCCGTGAGTGGGCAGCAGACGGGTAGGACGATTGGAGGCTATGCGATGGGACGACGGCGCTGAACGGAAAGCCACTTCAACAGGGCTTTGCGGCTCCTCGGCCACAGGTTTCAGGTAGCCGTCATTCTGCTTAATCTGCTCTTCGCTCTTCTGCTCGGCGGCTAAAAATCCTTGCGCCCTGACACTTATTCCAGAGCCAAGGATATTGCACAGAAATGCGACTATGAAGAAGAGACGAATTACTTTCCGCATTGCGTCCGCATTGAAATTTGCTGCAAAGTTACGAAATCTTTTCGAAAAAATATTCTCTTCCCCCCACCTTTTATTATACATTAGCGTTTTTGGTCACTTACCAATCCTAACTATTTCCCGAATCTTGCCTGAACGACGTTAACCACGTAGTCGCCCAGTTTCTCGCACTCGTTGACGAGGTCAGCGAAGACAGTGCCGAGAGCGTAGTCGTATTCACGGGCGTTGACGGCACGGATATTTTCACCTTTTAA
>JAGBQP010000073.1 GCA_017632825.1 Prevotella sp.
CATCCTTCGAATACAGAACTACCCATGCTTGTCACAGAATTAGGAATAATCATGGTCGTCAAACCTAAGCAACCGCAGAACGCAGAGCTGCCAATACTCGTCACATCGCTACCAATAATAAATTGCTCCACCTGATTACCAAATATGTCCTTTAGCGAGGACTATGAACTGTAAGATCCCGACAAAATTGGGTTACTATTAATCGTTACACTTGTCAAGCTAGAACAATTTAGGTATTTGCAACTTATTGTGCACCAATTAGTTTTGGTTGAAACGGTAGAAAAGTGTTGACGGAGATTCTATAGATGGAGAAAAAAGCTAAGAATTAACGTTTTTAACTATTGTAAACCACACAAAACGCGCAATTTTGTGCAACATTTCCTTCGCTTTTCAATACGAATAGGGCAACGAATTATAATGCTGCCCTTGTTTCTTGTCCTTTCCGAGTTTGACGAATAGATTGGATGAGTTTGATCTCTATGATATGATGACCGCCTCGTTGACCAATGCTGATGCAAACGGGAAGGAGCGTTCATAGGAACTGACGTGTTTAATCTCTTTAAGTACTCCATAAAAAATGCGTATGATTGAATGTTCATACGCATTTTTTTACGATTGTTTTCATGTACGGCTCTTATTTAACATTCTTCGACTCCTCCAATATCCTGCGGAACACCCAGTCGTGGTTATAGAGGAAGTCCTCGGTGTGCTGGCCGCCGTCGTAGAAGGTCTGGGTACGCAGTTGCTCGATGGTTGGCCAGACTTCTATCTCCACTTGGTCTTTGTAGTAGGTCTCGGGATTGGCGGCGTCGGCGTCGGTTATCTCCAGCGTGATGGGATAGCGGTAGGAGAAGCGCGAGTGGCGGAGGATGTCGCTCCACGGGGTGCCGCCGAGTCCTCCGAGGAAGCCGCTGGGTCGGCCTACGCTGACGAGGCGGTCGCTGCCGAGACAGGCGGAGAGAAGGGCGTAGGTGGAGGAGAAGATGTTGTGGTCAAACATGATGTAGATGGTGCCGCCGTAGCCGATGGTGCGGTCGCTGGGCTGCAGCGTGGTCTCGCTGTCCTCGTCGAGAAAGGCGGTGAGGCGGTCGCCATAGACCTTGATTTCGCGGGGGTCTGTGTATTCGCCACCGAGGACGCTGAGGTCTTTCACGGCCTGCCGGATGCTATAATGCAGGGGGCGGTCGATGATGGCCGAGAGGACGCGGTGCCACGTCATGTCGTTGCCGCCGCCATTGCCGCGCACATCGATGATGACGCGACGGATGGCCTTGCCCTTGTGGCTGGCAATCTGGTTCTCAAGCCATTCGGCCTGGCCGATTTTCATCTCTGGGATGCGGATGTAGAGCGTGGAGTCGCGGTCGAAGTAGTTCACCTTGTAGGCTCCGTTGTCGGATTTGACGCGGGGTATGTTGTACGCCAGCCCCGTCATGTCGAAGGTCTGCGGCTTGCCGTCGATGACGACCGTCCACGTGAACTTGTCGGTCTTGTAGATGATGCGCGGGTCGAAGAGGCTGCTGGCCCACGCCTTCTTGTGCTTGAAGTCCCAGCGGTTGGCACTGTTCACGCGGCTGTTGTACTTGGCCACGTACTTGTCAACGGGGATGCCGTTCACGTGGGTCAGTTCGGCGAAGAATGGGATGACCTCGGTGTCCTTGTCCTTGAAGCCAAGCGTCAGGTACTTGCCGTCGATGTAGAAAACGCCTTTGGCATTGGCATTGCCGTAGCGGAAGTGGTTCCTGTAGGCATCCATCGTATGAGCCATAGCCACGGAGTCACGGGTCTGGTTGGGGCTGATATGCTTGTCGTTGCAGGCGGCGAGGGCGCGGAAGATGACGTCGTAGAAACCGCCGTCGCAGGTCACGGTGTCGATGTCGTGCCGTATGCGCCGCAGTTCCTTGGGGATGTCGATGCCCGTCACACGCTTGCGCACGGCGAAGTGCGGCACCTTCGTTGTCAGCGTCGTGTACAGCTGGTCGTAGTCCTCCAGCATCTGCTGCTTGGTGAGGGATTGCGCTGTCGCAGTGAGGGTGAGGGTGGCAGCGGCGAGGATGATTGTGATAATTGTTTTCTTGTTCATTGGTCGTTATCTGTTTCTTCTATTATTAATTAACGTTGTTTCCACTGAAATAATTGTACCGAAGCAATAAATATTCTTAACCATAGGACATAAAAATGGCGCGGAACTGATTCCTATCTATTCCTGGGGCATCGCCAAACGCCGTTCTACCAGATAAAGTCTCAGCCCGCGCCTAAACGCGAGCATCAACTCTTCTCTTCTCGGTAGATATTTTGGCGAAATTTCAGGAATAAGAATCAAAAAGTCAACGCTTCCTTATGTTGTTTCTATATGTTATATCCTATCCACTCATGTCATTTTAACAAGTTCCTATTTTCATCGTTCTCCAGAACACGCATCTGATTGATGGCAATCCGGTTGAGACGTATCAGTCTTTCCCTCTGCGGAACACCTTCATCAATAAGTACGGCATTGATATTCTCCATGTTGGCAAGGCAAATCAGCTCATTGATGGAGGCATAGTCACGGATATTGCCTTTCAGTTCTGGATGAGCTTCACGCCATTGCTTGGCCGTTTGTCCGAACATGGCCACATTGAGCATGTCCGCCTCCTCCGCATAGATGATACTGGCTTGCGCCTGTGTGACTTCTTCGGGAATCAGGTTCTGTTTGATGGCATCAGTATGAATGCGGTAGTTGATTTTCGAAAGTTCGCGCTTTGCCGTCCATCCGAGCTGCTTCTGCTCGTCTGTCTTCATGCGCTCGAACTCCTTAATCAAGTAAAGTTTAAATTGAGGTGATACCCATGTGGCAAACTCAAAGGCAATGTCCTTATGGGCATACGTACCACCGTAGCGGCCAGCCTTGGCAATGATTCCGCGCGAATTGGTCTTCTCCACCCATTGCTTTACAGAGAGGATGAAACGATTCAGACCTGCTGCATTTTTAATTCCCTCGAATTCGGGGGAATTAAAATTCGGATTATACATAGACTCCCAGATGCCGAGGAACTCGATGGTGTTCTTGTTACGGAGCCACTTTTCTATAAGTGCCAGCCCGTTTTCTATATTACGCACCATATCTGTGAGCGAGATGTAGTCGCGCTCATTGATACTTACGACGGTTATCTGTGTGTCCTGTACAGTTATCTTTGCCATATCTTAACGTCTGATTTACAAACTTTGCAGTGCAAAGTTACAACATTTCTTTCAATCATTAGCCAGAAAACACAGACTTTAACATGATTCGCCCTATATTTTATAGAAGATGTGACAATTAGCGGTATCTTAGTCCATCAATCCAAGTAGATGAAGGACATCAAGCGTCAATTCAATGAAGATGATGCCACCACGACCACCAGCTGCAAGGAGTAGGTTCTTCATCAGTTCCTTTTAGACACTCATGCTCTCACACAGGTCTATAGGATTAGCTTTAGAAAGACCATAAAAGGCTTGCCTTGAAGTGGCAGACTCCAATCACGCAAAGTGGTGATGGGGTATTAGGCTGCCCCTCCCTACAATTGAGTGGACGGAGGCAAGCCTCTTCTGTGCGTAAGTTTTTCCAGTTTTCTGTAATATTGGTGACAACCTTTCGGAGAACTTTCAAAGTCATTATAACCAGCATTGCTTGCTGTTTTATCTGGTCAGTATCCCAAGCGTCGATAGAGGGTTGGGGTATTAGGCTTCCCCTGACTTTGAAAAAGTGGCATCGGCAAGCCGATTAGACTGACTGGATAAAATCCTCAGGTGTCACCACCATCTATTCTTGTCTGACCATGTGGGCGACACTTCTGTGCCAGATACCGTGACCTCTGCTTGCAGATTTATGTGGTCATCTCTGCGTTCGATGATAATCGAAACGGGTAGTGAGCTTCCCGATACTGGAAAAATGTGGCACGTGGGCAAGCCCCGTGCCCGAAGACTTGGAAGAACGGCTAACCAGGTGTTGCAAAATCATCTGTACGATAGGTTGCGTTGTTGAACACAATTTTCTTGACCATCTCATTGAGCCTGTCGGCAATGCGGTCTCCATAATGCCCACGGACTTGTTGCGGTGTGAGATTTGTGGTGATAATGGTGAAGAGCTGTTCTTCGTAACGCTTTGTCAACAGGTCAATGACGGGCGTATAGACGTTGCCGTAGTCCATCACTTCCGATGGTTCTGTACCGAGGTCATCGATACCGAGCATATCAACACTGACGAGTTTGCGGTAAGACTCATAGTTGTTTTTGCACAGGTACGCAATGTATTTGGCATCTACTATCTGGATTCCGTATGTGCCATTGTTGTAAGGCTTAGGGATGTGCAGATAGTTAAGCAACTGCTGGAATGCCTTTAGCATGGTGCTCTTGCCATTACCGCATCCGCCGCATAGCAGGATGCCGAAATGAGATGATGGCGAGGTAAGCCAATGGGCCATATCATGGAGTTGCGTCTCCAAGTATTCGTTGGCGCAGAAGCTGCGGTGGCGATATGCCACCTCAGCCATGATTGCTGCCAACAGATGGTCATAAGCTTGTTCCATTGACATTGGCAACTTAAAACGTGCCTTCATAGGACGATGCTGTAGCAGGGATTTCTTTAATCCCTCTACGTCGATTTTGTGAGTCGTTTGCATTTGTTATTTCCCTTTCTTTGAATGAAAAATTTGTCGAATCGCTTTTAATAAAATTGTCTTTCTCTTTATCTTTTAAAAGTGTAAAGTCTGCCGTCAATCCATCCGTCAACTCTACCGTCAAGTCATCCGTCCATTCAAGGAGTGAATATTTGGACGGTACATGACGTGATCTGCCATCGGTAAAAGTGATAAGTCCACGTCTGGCAAGATTCTTACGAGCGGTGCAGAGGGTCTGCTTTGACATGTGCAGTATTTCGCAGATTCGTACAGTAGAACAAGGCACTGGCATATCCCAGCGATGCAGGTTGCACTCATTCACTATGAATGCATAAAGTGCAACCTCGCTCGCGGACATGTATTCCATGGATGAAGCACGCCAGAATTGATTCATATAATCAATATACGTCATAATCTTCTTTTCTATGTCGTTTTACTAATGCCAGTCAGACTTGTTCGGCTTACGCTTGTGCGAGGAAAGGATGGCTTCGTTCTCTTCCTCTGCTGTAAGCGGAACTGCATTCTTGCGGTTTGCTTCCAACCACTTGTCAAGCTCATCTTGATAGAGGACGTAGCGTTTGCCTGGCTTAGTGGCAGGAATCGTCCCATCACCGAGCTTCATGTACAGCGTTCCCAATGGGATGCGTGTGTACTTGGCCGCTTCCTCCACAGTCATAGGTTTGTGGCGGTTTTCGCGTACCTGATGTTTTCTGTTCTCTTCCTGCTGCTTTGTCAGCAAGACTTTCAAGCCCATCACCTCATCCCGAAGCTGGGCGACGACCTGCGGAAGGTCGTTGAATGTTAATACTTCTTGCGTCATAATAAAATCGGTCTTTGGTTAGAGACCGGGTGCAAAGGAACTCAATGATGCGACGCTGATTCCGATTACTTCCAGTCATTCATCATTAATCAAACAATCATCAGAAAAAAGATGGAAATACTGGTAATAATCGGATTTAGAAGGGATGAAATGGGCAAAAAGAAACCTTCCCCAAACTTAGGCATTATGTCAGTTTGAGGAAGGAGTGTAGTAGAATAATGATGGTAGGGAAAGGTGGATAGTCTGCTGTTACTCGTAATGGAAATGAAAGTCATTATCATCTGGTTCGTCAATCACGATGTTACCCTTGTTAGGCTGGAACTTGAAGTTGCGGATGCTGTCAAGGTTCATGTCCATGAAGATGTTGGGGAACATGCTCTTAATGAAATCGGCCCGGACATAGCCGCTGTAGTCATTCTTGCTGCCCAGTCGTTCTCCGATGTTCCAAACGAAGTGCCGCAGATCAACGGTGGTCAGTTTCTGCTTCAAACGGACAGGTGCTGGTGTGTATGTATAATCACCAGCCCATTTCTGAATCTCATTGCAGAGTTTCTCCAGTTCACCATCATCATAAACAAAGGGTGACATGGTGTGTCGTGTGTAGTCCATGATGGCAGCAATTGTATCCTGCCGTTTCTTTTCCTGCTCCAACTCATACTCTTTGCAGCGTTGAGTGTATTGAATAGGTTCAGACTGGATAAGCGATACAGCTTTTGACTCAGTTGCAGGCTCAATATTTTCGCTTGCCATCTTATCATCAGGCAATACAGAGTCTTGTTCCGTCAGTGGTTTTGAAACGGGACTTTCATCCTTCCATTTCTTGGGCAGCAAATCGACCAATATTGACTGAAACATGACATACAGAATCCATAACAGGAGGTTACACAGCAGAAATGACACCCACTTGGCAAGGCCGTCCTGCTGGAAGTCGGCACCGACTTTCAGGGCTACAAACATGGAGATTGTGAGGGACACCAAACCTGGGCATCCCCAAAGGAGACAAAGGTCTCGCAGATTTTGATCTTTTACGCTAATCATATATTTCGTATTATGAGGGTTTAACAATCATCAGTAACCAGAAATTATCGGCATTAGCCTTATTTCATAGTGCAAAGTTACTCCGATTATTGTTGATAGCTAATGAATGGAACGACATTCAAATTCTTTTTAATATTAGTTGGCTTTCGAGTATGATTTTGCGGTGTTTTTCATACTATAAACGGAATTGAGAGTGATTCCATTCGGAAACGAAAAAGGGAGAAGCAATGCCTCTCCCGATACAACATCTATATAAAAATAGGTAAGCAGTGCTATTGTCCCACCACTTTCAACTGCACCGTCTTTACAGGTTTAAGCGTGATGCGGTTGACGGACTCGCGCTTGCTTTCGTCAGCCATGTTCGCATAAATCTGTGTGGTTGAAACATTCTTGTGTCCCAACATGTGCTGGACGGTATAGACACTTGTACCTGCATCGACCTGTAATGAGCCGAAGGTATGACGGCTGCAATGGAAAGAGATTTTCTTGGTGATGCCAGCAGCCTTTAGCCAGTTCTTAAGGGGTGTCTGCGTCATCTTGTCGGTGAAGCCTTCGAACACCTTACCCGTTCCGCTACCGCCAATCAGTTCCAGTGCCTCGTCGCTGATGGGATTGTTCACCAGTTCCTTAGTCTTCTGCATACGAAGGGTGACATACATACCGCCGTCTCCGTATGGCTGTATGTGAGTCCATTCAAGTTGCTTGATGTCGCTCTTCCTCAATCCTGTCAGACAAGCAAAGAGGAATGCGGTCTTCAGTACAGGATATTCACACGGAGTGTTTGCCAGTTTGACAAGTTCATCCTTGGAAAGATGTTCTTTCTCTGTTGGGATGGTGTCAATGCGCTCCAAGAATCCATTAGGGTTCTCCATAATTTTGTGCTCCCTGTAGGCGGTATGGAGTACGGCACGGAAGGTTGACCAGTAGCCCGCAATGGAATTGATGTGAAGCTTATGTTCCGTATGGATGGTCTGCGGAGCGGTCAACAGGTACTCACAGAATTTGTTACACAAATCCACGTTGATTTCATCGAAGCGGCACTTGCCGTTACAGAATCGGTTGAAGTGCTTATAGACATGTTGCCACTTGCAGTTCTTCTTTTCGGCCTTCATTTTGAAGTAGGCAAGGAAGTCGCCCTTCATCTTGTCTCGGTCAAAGAAGTCATACCTTTCATTGACTATGGACTCATAACGACGGCATCGGAGGGCTTCTGCCTTCTCGCGCATACGGTCGTTGTAGTCTCGTTCACGCTGGTTCTTCGGCTTGGCATAGATGTAGATGCCAAGGGATTCATGACGCATGACCTTCATGGTCGATTCGTCACGATAGCCTGGGTAATAGTCCAGATAGAAGGACAGCTGTTCTCCGCCTTTGATTTTACGTGTGCGGAGTGTCACGGTTTTGCAGATGTTACTCATACGTTTATTCTTATTAGTGTTGAGAATTCAAGGTGGAGCGTTTCTCCACGGGTGCAAAGGAACTCAATGATGCGGTGCTGATTCCGATTATTCACGATAATCCGTCATTAATCATTCAGAATGGTAGAAATCAGAATCCAGCAGTCTTTCTTTCTGCCATCACTCGCTCCACATCGGAACGAAGAAGCAGGTTGATTCTGCCCACTTTGGTCTTTTCTATGTGCTTGACCTTGACTATATGGCAGATGTTAGCCTTCGTCAGCCCATAAAGTTCCTGCACCTGTTCAACGGTGTAGTAGTTCTCATCTGCCAGAAGATCTGTACGGCGAAGTTCGTCAAAGTGGCTTTGCGAGTAAAAAGTCTGCCCGTACTCACGCTTGGATGGTATCTTGTGGCGATGGGCATATGAACGGACAGCTGTAAGGTTGATGCCATAACGGTCTGCTACCTCCTGGGGTGTAAGCCAATCGACAATAGCATCAAGGTCAACGGAAGTACAAAACACAGCATCAATGTGTTTCTTGCTGTAGTAGTTACGTCCTGCAATACGGCACATGGGAATCTGGTGACGCTTGGCTGAGGCGTAGAGCCAAGACTGCTTGACCTTGTAGGTCTGCATCACTTCCTCGCCAGAGTAGTATTCAAGGACTTCATCTGTGGACTGAACATCGTTGGTGTTCTTCCTCAATGACGTTCTTTGTTTCTTGGGAGCCGCCTTCTTCGGTTTTGAGCATGGGATGACGCGATTGTAAGGATTGGCATCGAACATCCTTTCAATGTCACTTCTGCGGACAAGAGCCATTCGGCTGCTCAACCGAGAGGCTGGCAACCTTCCCTGCTCTACGAGTTTATAGACATACTGACGAGTACAGCCTAAAAGGATGGCTGCTTTAGAAAAGGTCAGGTACTCCTGCTGTTGGAGTTCCATCACTGGCTCAACGGCACGGAGGAAGTCACGTTGTCTTTTCTTCTTGACTTCCTTTGCCTGTTCTGCACATTCTTCCGAGCAATACTTCTGCGTTCCGCTGTTTGGAACAAACTCTCTGCCACATAGGGCACACTTTCTTGTCTTTGGCATACTTGCGATATTTATGGGTTCAACAATCATTTCGTTGTACCTCTCCGCAAGTAAACTCATGTCAGCAGTGGACTATCATTGTCGCCTTTCGCCACGATATTGCATTGCTCAAAAGCGGGTCAGGAATCTGTCATCTATCGTAACCCATCAGAAACCCTTGTCAACTCCATTCACGATGTGGCAAAAATAAAGCCTCGTAAATTCCCTGCGGTAGAAATACGTTGCAAATTTATAGGGAATTTCCGAAGCAACCAAAAACACGTCTCGAAGTGTTAAAATCTAAAAGTATCTGGATTACAGTGTTTTACGTTTGGTTGTTTTGTGTTGTTCATGGATGTTTAGAGGTCTCTAAATACAGCCAGAAAACGCAGAGTTACCGATGGTTGTCACGGAGTTAGGGATGGTTACGTTCATTAGGCCTGAGCAACCACTGAACGCAGAGTTACCAATAGTCGTCACAGAATTAGGTATGACTACACTCGTTAGACTAGAGCAACCTTTGAACGCAGAGTTACTGATGCTCGTTATAGAGTTGGGAATAATCACACTCCTCAGGTCTGAGCATCCTTCGAATACAGAACTACCCATGCTTGTCACAGAATTAGGAATAATCATGGTCGTCAAACCTAAGCAACCGCAGAACGCAGAGCTGCCAATACTCGTCACATCGCTACCAATAATATATTGCTCCACCTGATTACCAAATATGTCCTTTAGCGAGGAATATGAACTGTAAGATCCCGACAAAATTGGGTTACTATTAATCGTTACACTTGTCAAGCTAGAACAATTCATGAACGCAGAACTACCAACACTCGTTATAGAGCTAGGTATGACTACACTCGTTAGACCTGAGCAATCCTTGAACGCATAGCTGTCAATATTTGTCACAGAATTAGGGATAATTATGCTCGTCAGACCTGAGCAGCCTCTGAACGCACAGTTTCCAATACTCGTCACTCCATCAGGAATGTTAAAACAGTTAATCTCATTATCGTTTTCATCTTTCAGAACAATAGATTTAGGTATTTTTCCAACAATTCCATTGTTGCAGAAAGTAGAAGAATCAAGAACTTTTATGGTCACGCTCGTCAGACCTAGGCAGAGATTGAACACAGAGTTACCCATACTCGTCACGGAGCTGGGAATGGTCACGTTTGTCAATCCTGAGCAATTATAGAACGCTTCGTCGCCGATTCTCGTTACAGAGCTCGGAATTATTATGCTCGTCAGGCCTGAGCAACCACTGAACGCAGAGCTGCCAATACTCGTCACATCGCTACCAATAGTATATTGTTCCACCTGATTGCCAAATATGTCCTTTAGTGAAGAAGCGCTATAAGATTTCGATAAAATAGCATTGCTGTTAATAGTTACGCTTGTCAGATTCGGGCAACTAACGAACGCATAGTAGCCGATGCTAGTCACGGAGTTCGGAATGGTAATGCTGGTTAAGCCTGAACAGTCTCTGAACGCAGAGTTGCCGATACTCGACACAGGATAAGTATTTCCATTGGAGGTAACCGACTC
>JAGBQP010000009.1 GCA_017632825.1 Prevotella sp.
TGCCACTTCGGAGCCTTCATGTCACGGATATACTCGTAGGCCATCTTCGGCTTGTAGTCCACGTCGAAGGGCAGCGGATAGTTGTTCTGCCCGAGCCACGAGTCGCGGTCGCTTAGATTCCAGAAGGTCACACAGTCGATGACGTCCTTGTGCTTACGGAATACACGGAACACACGGGCATACTGATCGGCCAGAAATTGTTTCAGCGAGTCATTGACGGTGGCGCCATCGCGGCTGAAGGCAAGCTGACCACCCATCTCCTGATTGGCGCGAATGTCGAGCTCGGTGACGTGGATGTGATTAACCACCTTTTTATAAAGTTCCAGTGCCTTGTCGACTTCCTCCTCCTTCGGACCGTAAATGTTGTAGTGTCCCTGCATGCCGATGCCGTGGATGGGGACGCCGGCGTCCTTCATCTTCTTCACCATATTATAAATACGCTGGCTCTTCACGGGGTCGCACTCGTTGTAGTCGTTGTAAAAAAGCAGCGCGTTGGGGTCGGCGGCGTGAGCATACTCGAAAGCCTTGGCAATGAACTCATCGCCGCAGAGCTTGTACATCACCGACTGGCGGTAGGGATCCTGCGCGTTGGCATCGTCGGTCATGGCCTCGTTCACTACGTCCCAGGCATAGACCACGTCCTTATAGCGTGAGACGACGGCCTCGATATGGTTCTTCATGCGCTGATAGAATACCTCCTTCGTGGGGTTGTCCTCGGTCATCCAGCGGCCTATCTGCGAATGCCACATCAGGCAGTGCCCGCGCAGCTTGATGCCATTCTGGCGGGCGAAGTTGGCAATGCGGTCGGCCCCCTCCCAGTTGAACTGTCCCTGCCGGGGCTCCGTCGGCTCGGGCTTCATGTCGTTCTCGGCAGTCATGCTGCTGAACTCTCTCTTGATCAGGGCCTGCTGCTCTGCGTTGGTTACATTGCGCTGGTTTACGGCTACGCCAATCAGGAAGTAGTCCTTGTAGACGTCCTTCAGCCCCTGCGCAAACGTTGCTGCACATAATGATAGCAGCACAACCAGTACACTAATTCTTCTTTTTTCCATTTTAGTGTTGTTTTTAGGATTTTACAAAATCTTATTAAAAGTTATGACAAATATAGTGATGTTAAATACCATTCAATAGTTCTCCGTGTTTATCTCAAAATACGACTGTGGATGGAAACAGACGGGACAGACGGCTGGAGCTTCGGTGCCGATGACGATATGGCCACAGTTACGGCATTCCCAAATGCTGACACCAGCCTTGCGGAAAACCTCTGCTGCTTCAACGTTGTGCAACAAGGCACGATAGCGTTCTTCGTGGTGCTTCTCAATGGCTGCCACACCTCGGAACTGCTCGGCCAACTCATGGAAGCCCTCCTCGTCGGCCTCGCGGGCAAAGGTGGCGTACATGTCGGTCCACTCATAATTCTCGCCCTCGGCGGCGTGAAGCAGGTTCTCGGCCGTCTGGCCCAGACCACCCAGATGCTTGAACCACAGTTTGGCGTGTTCCTTCTCGTTTTCGGCAGTTTTCAGGAAGAGGGCAGCAATCTGCTCGTAGCCGTTCTTCTTGGCCACGGACGCGTAGTAGGTGTACTTGTTGCGGGCCATCGATTCGCCGGCGAAAGCAGTTTCGAGATTTTTCTCGGTGCGGCTGCCGGCATACTTGTTCGTGGTGGGCGCATCTGCTTCGGTGGTGACCTTCACGAAGTCTGATGCGGGATGCTTGCAGATGGGGCAGGTGAAGTCGTCGGGCAGTTCCTCGCCCACATATTCATATCCACAGATGCTGCAGCGCCAGATGGTTTTTCCCTCTACTGTCTGGCCGACGGGCTGTGGCTTCGGCTTGATGTGCTGCTGGTAGTAGTTATATGTAGCCGAAGGTATGTCGGCGAGCACTTCCATTTCAGTAACGAGACCAATAAAGAGCATGTGCGTGCCGAGGTCGATGGCCTGCTCCACGTCAGCAGAAATGAAGGCATTGGTACCACGTGTGATGGCCAGCGTGCCGTTGGCGACGCGGTAGCAGTCTTTGAAGTCGGCGAACTTATCAACTGTGCGCCCGCTCTGGAAGCCGAAGTGCTTGAACAGTTCGAAGTCGGCAGCCTCACTGAGAATGGAGGCTGTGAACCGGCGTGAGCGCTGGATGAGCTCAGTAGTCAGATTGCCCTTGTTCAGGGCTACGGAGATACGGTTGGGCTGTGCCGTTACCTGTGCTATAGTGTTGCTGATACAGCCGTTGTTACGCCCATTGTCACACGTTGTGATGACGAACAGGCCATACTGAATGTTGAAAAGCGGATTGCTCATAATAATAATTGATTTGTGTTGGACAAATATCAGGGACAAATATACAAAGAAATCTCCATAATTTTGTCCTTTTGCACCCAATATTATGATATTTTATGAATTCTTTTCTGGTAAGATGGAATCATCTATCAGATTCTTTCACGGATAATCTCTCTGTCGAAGATGACAACATTCATCCGCTCGACCTCAATTCGCTCCCAGACATGTTCCACCACATAAGGTTCATTCGTCAGGTATTCGTCAACTTGCTCGCGGTTCTCGAACTCCATGACAAGCAGAGAGCCTATCATCTTTCCATCATCATCAAGCATGCCTCCAGCGCAGAGGATGTGCTCTTTCATTTTCTCCATACCTTCAAAGTGACGGGGGCGAACCTCCATTCTCTTATCCA
>JAGBQP010000074.1 GCA_017632825.1 Prevotella sp.
TGACAGTGTTACGTAAACGAATGAACTCTCGATGTCAGAGTAGAAGAGGCTCTGCTCCGTTACGTCCTTCATCTGTGCGTAGTAGCCGTTGATGTTCAGCTTGACGCGTGAACCCTGCCACTGGTAGCCAATCTCTGCCGAGGCAATCTTCTCCTGCTTCAGATCCTTCACGAAGTCGTTGTTGATCTGGGCTGCAGCAAAGGCGGTGCGTGGGGTAGGCGTCTTCCACTCGTAGGCTACGCCCAGCATGGCAGCGTGTCCGTGGCCCAGTGTGATGTTCATGCCCGACTTAATGCCGCCGTCCAGGAACTTGGCTGTTTTGCTCTTGCCGTAAGAATTGTCAGGGGCCATGCCGTTGCGCATCTTACCGTCGCGCTGCATCGTTGTGCCGGCAATACGACCAGAAACGAAATAGTTGGTGTACTTGAGATTCTTGCTATACGAACCCCACAGTTGTGCTTTGTTCACCAGCAGGTTGTAGTCATAACCGAAGCGGTCGCCCACTTTCACCTCCTTCGGCTCGGCGCCGTCGTTCATGTCATAGAAGACTGTTGGCGAAATGGAGCCATAGTCCTTGACAGCATAGGTGTTCACGTTGTGGAACTTGGCGTTACCCAGCAGGTCGTCCATCGTCTGGTAGTGCATACCTTTATTAGTGGCCAGCTGAAGACCACCGTTCAGTGATGAGTTCTTGGTGAGCTGCTTCTGCAGGTTCGTGGCAAGGCTCAGCAACAGCTGGTCGTCGTGGGCACGCTGTACATAGTACATAGCGTCCTGCCCGTTAGCAGCCATCAGCGAGTTGGCATAGTACATGCGGTCCCAGTTTACCTGACGGTTACGGTCAGAGGCACTCAGATAGTCGTAGGCCGCCTGCCAGTTCTGTAGCGCTGCATCGTCATGGAAGAGCTGTGCATCGGGATTCCACACGTTAAAGAAGAAACTCGGCATCAGCGAATAATAATCAGGGTCGGGGTTTGTACCGCCGTTGTAAGCCAGACGGCTGTTGCTGTACATCTGGTAGCGTCCAAGAAGCGTAGTGACGAGTTTCGTCTGCTCATCCATCTTCCAGTCCCAGGTCAGTAGTGCTGCAGGTGAGAAGTCCTTGACAATACGTGAGTTACGCTTCTTGCCGTCCTGATAGCCCCAGTTGGGGTTGTAGTTGTGTGTGCCGGCAATCCAGTACATCTCGTCGGTGGCGCCGCGCTGTGCCCCACGCTGTGTGGGATTACCCCAGCTGACGAGGCTCACAGAGTGCTTGTCGTTGATAAGCTTCTCGGCTCCCACGAAGTAGCTCAGCGAATTGTAGCTTGTACCCTCGATAGCACCGATGCCGTTGCCCCAGCGATATGTGAGACTACCAGTTACAGCCCATCCGTTCTCCATGACGCCCGAATTGTAGGTGTACATGGCACGGGTGTTGTAACTGCGGTTGGCAAAAGCTATCGACGCCCGCTGTCCCGTAGCAAAGCGGCTGGGACGGAAATCGTAGTTGCCAGAGCCGCCCAGGGCGCTCATGCCGTAGGTGTTGCTCTCGAAGGGCAGCGATGCCTCGCGGAGTCGCGTCTGGTTGTTCAGACCGCCCACAAAGGAGTAACCGAACTGTCCGCGTTCCACATCGTTCACGGGATTGCCGTTGATGTACATATCGTTGTACTTGGCATCCAGCGCACGGTATTTGAAGCGTACGGGCGAGAAACGGTAGCCCACCTCGTTGGCATAAACGTTGCGGTTTGACGAGATGATGGTGATAATCTGCGATGCCGCCTCATCGTCGCCCAACTGCGTCTCGGTGAAGGTGAATGCATTCTCATCCTGCATATCGGTAGCGGTGGAGTCTATAGGCTCCTGCGCCATGACTGCCGATGAGCAGCATAATGCCAACACCGTAAGTTTCAGCGTTTTTCTCATAGTTGGTAGTTTTAGCGTTATGTAATATCTGTGTTTTGCTGCAAAGATATGGAAAAATCGTGAGATGACAAAAGTTTTTTCTGGAAAATTGCGTTTTATTCCAAAATTATTCTGTATCTTTGCGGCAGTAATACTGACAAACTATGAAAAAATACTTGGCTCTTATCGCTCTTGTCCTCATGATGGGCACCGGCGCAGCCCATGCACAGAAGAAGTTTTCGGTGTATGGCGTAGGATTCTATAACTTGGAGAATCTTTTCGACACTTGTCACGATGAAGGAAAGAACGACTATGAGTTTCTGCCCGACGGCACTAACAAGTGGACAGGTCTGAAGTATAGTCATAAACTAAGAAACATGTCGCGCGTGCTGGCCGAGATGGGTACTGACAAGCTGCCAGGAGTCGGCTGTGCTGCCATTGGCGTTTCTGAGGTCGAAAATGCCAAGTGTCTTACCGACTTATGTAATCAGGAACCGCTGAAAGCCCGAAATTTCCAGTTTGTGCATATCGAAGGTCCCGATAAGCGTGGTGTTGACTGCGCCTTGCTCTATAACCCTAAACTGTTTCGGGTACGTAATGTGAAGCTCGTACCTTATATATATGTAAAGCCTGAAGATGCTGACCGGGCCACTCGTGGTTTCCTTGTTGTCAGTGGTACAATGGCTGGCGAGCATGTCACGATTATTGTCAATCACCTGCCTTCGCGCGGTGCAGTCTCGTTTTACCGCGAGGAGGGCGGACGCCAGTTGCGCATCGTCAAGGACTCACTCATTGCTGAAGACCCCAACGTCAAACTGCTCATCATGGGCGATATGAACGATGACCCGCAGGACAAATCGATGGCCGTGGAGCTTGGTGCAAAGCGTAAAATGAAGGACGTGGAGGCACCTGGCGGACTTTGGAACCCCTGGTGGGACATCCTGGCATCGGGTACCGGTACCCTTCAGTATCAGGGTGCTTGGAACCTCTTCGACCAGATAATCCTGTCGCACTCGCTGCTCGACGTCAAAGGCAAGAAGGACTATTCTACGCTGAAGCTGTGGAACTACCATATCTTCACTCGTCCTTACCTCTTCCAGACAGATGGCAAATACAAGGGTAACACCCTTCGTACCCATGCCGGCGGCGTTTGGCTCGACGGCTATAGCGACCACCTGCCAACAGTAGTATATTTGATTAAGGAACAAAAGAAATGACAATAATAGGTATCGCCGGAGGAACCGGTTCTGGTAAGACAACTGTTGTCCGGAAAATTGCAAAAGCTCTGCCACCACACTGTGCGGCAGTCATTCCTCTTGACTCGTACTACAATGATACGACGGACATGACTCCCGAGGAACGTAAACAAATCAATTTTGATCATCCAGACGCTTTCGACTGGAAACTCCTCACGGAGCATATTCGTATGCTCAAGGAGGGGCAGGCCGTAGAGCAGCCTACCTATTCTTATATAGAGAGCAACCGCCAGAAGGAGACCGTGCACGTTGATCCCAAGCCCGTCATCATTATTGAAGGCATCATGGCTCTGCACTATAAGAAGTTGCGCGACATGATGGATCTCAAAATATTTGTTGACACAGACGATGACGTACGTCTTATTCGTAACATCCGTCGCGACGTTGTTGAGCGTGGCCGTACTGTTGACATGGTGCTCGACCGCTATGAGAAGGTGCTTAAGCCCATGCACGAGCAGTTTATTGAGCCCACCAAGCAGTATGCTGATCTTATTATTCCCTGGGGTGGTGACAATAAGACAGGTATCCATATCCTCAAAACCTATATTCAGGGGATTGTTACTGGCGTGTGATTTTCCGTTTTATGACGATTCGGACATTACTTCTTTCCGCTTTCTTCGCATGGGGTGGGCTTGCGGCTCACGCCCAGGTGTTCGATGAGTGGTTCTCCGACAGCACATTACGTCTTGACTATGTCTTTGCCGGTGATGCCAACCATCAGGAACTTTACGTCGATCAGTTATCGAAGATGCCCCGCTGGTATGGTCGCCGTTCCCGGCTCGCCGAGTTGCCGTTGGCAGGAAACGGGCAGATTACAGTTCGCGCTCATCGTTCGCAGCAGGTTATCTACCGTCACTCTTTCTCCACGCTTTTCCAAGAGTGGCTTTCCACCGATGAAGCCAAGCATACCCGCCGTTCCTTTGAGAACGTCTTTTTGGTACCCTTTCCGCGTGATACTGTTGATGTGACTGTTGAATTGCTGGATTTCCACAACCAGGTGCAGTCTTCGATGACGCACATGGTTGTACCCACCGACATTCTCATCCGCAGGGTGGGGGAGCGCTCCAACTCGCCCTATGTCACCTTGCAACAGGCAGCTGATACGAATCGCTGCATCCACATTGCCTACGTGCCAGAGGGTTATACTGCAGACGAGATACCTGTCTTCCTCAATCACTGTCATCAGGCGATGGAGGCTTTGTTCCGTCACGAGCCTTTCAAGGCACTGCGCACTCGATTCAATGTCGTTGCGCTGACAACGCCTTCCGTCGATAGTGGGGTGAGTGATCCTGGTGAAGGGCGCTGGCTGAACACGATACTTGGTTCGCATTTCGACACGTTCTATAGTAAGCGTTATCTGACAACCCTCCACCTCAAGCAGTTGCACAACCTATTGGCAGGAACTCCCTATGAACACATCATTATACTTGCCAATACATCGCACTATGGCGGGGGTGGCATTTATAATTCCTATAATCTGAGCTATACGGGAGGTGAACAGTTTGAGCCTGTCGTAGTCCATGAGTTTGGTCATTCTTTTGGTGGACTGGGTGATGAGTATCCTTACGGAGACAGCGATCCTATGTATTTTGCTGATGCTGAGCCGTGGGAACCCAACCTTACCACACTTCATGATTTCAGTATGAAGTGGCAGAACCTCATAGATGAGGGCCGGGCTGGACTTGTAGAAGGTGGTGGGTACTTGTCGAAAGGTGTGTGGCGCGGACAAGAAAACTGTAGAATGCGAACCAACGAAGAACCCGATTTCTGTCCTGTCTGCCAGCAGGCCCTTCGTCGCCTCATACAGTTTTATACAGAGTAGCCGCCTGTCGCGATACTTTCAGCTGCTATTCTTTTATCTCTTCAAACGAATCAATTTGTGACTGGTCCTGCTCCTGTTGCAGTTTCTTCTTGTCACTATAGAACTTCAACGCGTTGATGAGTTCGGCTATGCCGTAAACAAGCATCGTTCCTCCGAGAACCATCATGGCCATGTTGAGTGGTGCCATAGGCTTGATCATAACGTAAAGACCAGCCAGGAAAATGAGTATCGGCAGAATCCAATACCACGGACTGATGTGACCATAGCGGCGGCCCGCTATAAGAGCGATAAACTGATTAAGGGCACCCAGAACGAGCAGTATGCCGATGATGTACATAAGTGCTGAAACGAAAGTGGTGGGCGTCACAGCAAGAACCAGTCCGAAGATGACGCTTCCTATGCCTACTAATGGGAATGTGGGCTGCTGACCGTTGATGAGGCGTCCCTCAGCATCATATATCTTGTAGTCGCTGGCGTGGCGACGGGCCTGAACGTAGGTGAGTACGGAGATGATGCCCGACACGAAGAAGAGGAGGCCGATAGCAACAGTAATGCCGGTGACGGTATTGTCGGGATACAGAATAAGCAATGTACCAATGATAATGGCGCTGATGGCACGAAAAGCGGAACTTTGGAGTATTTTCATAATGAATAATTCTTGGTTGTCGGTGCAAAGATACGAAAAGTAGAGAGCAATACAAAACAAATTGCGTTGTTTTTATGGCAGAGATGGAGTATGTAAGCGTTTTTTATAGCAATGTTACGACTTTTTTCGTATCTTTGCAGCATGAACACAGTTTTATTATTAGTTCGGCATGGCGAGACCGTGGACAATGCTGCTCAGATTATGCAAGGACAAACCCAGGGCCAGCTGAACGACAATGGAAGACGGCAGGCTGAAGAGCTGCGCGACAAACTGGCTACAGAACACTTGGATGCTATCGTAGCCAGCGACCTGCACCGCTCTATTGAGACGGCTGAGATACTGGCAGAACCTCACCATCTGCCTGTGGTGACGACATCTCTGTTGAGAGAGCGCGACTGGGGCTCGTTTACGGGACGCTATATTCCCGACCTAAAAGGAGAAACGTGGCCCGATGACATTGAAACGCTGGAGGCTCTGAAGGAGCGTGCAGGGCGTTTCCTTGATTTTATACGCAGTAACTATTCAGGAAAGACAGTGCTTGCCGTAGGACACGGTATCATCAACAAGGCGATACAGGCTGTGTTCTACGGCAAGCAGATGCCAGAGATAGAGCGGATGCAGAACTGTGACGTCCGCATCCTGAATCTTTAACGACGTCCTCCAAAATGTCCGCGGTTACCAGAGCTGGCGCCAGCGCTACGGGTGCTTGATGAGCTACTGCCGAAGTTGCGGGTGCTTGAAGAGCTGCTTCCGAAAGAACGGCTACTGCCCGATGAACTGCCGAACGAACGGGAAGGAGTAGAAGTGCTGCGGCTCGGTGTGCTGGAGCTATTGCCACCGAAATGACGAGTCGGCGTTGACGGCGTTGTTGTGGTCGTCGGACGCGAAGTCGTTGTTGTAGGACGGTCACTGCCGAATGAACGGTTAGGCGTTGTCGTTGTCGTAGTACGGTTACTGCCGAACGAACGGTTAGGTGTTGTACCACTCAAGTGACTGCTGGTTGTCGGACGATTCTCGTCGATGGAACGTTCGCGGTTACCATTGAAATTACGATTGCCGGTGTTATTATTGTACGTGCGGTTATCGTTATAGATATTTACATCGGTATTCGTGCGGTTTCCAGCTGTAATACGAGTGGAACTGCTTGTGCGTGGACGATCATTGGTGCCCAGACGTGGACGCTCGTTGCTACGATTGTTGCCAAGACGAGGCCGATTGTTATCGCGGCCCAGAGACTGATGGTTGCGATAGTTGCCATTGTTGTGACGGTCGTAGCGCTGACGCATACCAAAGTGCTCATGGCGGTGGTTGACAGCCGGGCGGAAGTGGTCACGACGTCCGTAATAGTAGCTGCGGCCACCATTGACATGCCAGGCATGTCCGCCACGATAACTGACATAGAATGCGGGGCGTCCGAAATAGAAGTAGTCGCGCACCGTATAGCGGGCATAGATGCCGAAATGCCAGCGTCCTGATCTCCAATAGAGGGGACGGAAGAAATATTCTGCGGCACGGAACAGATCCCACTGCCACGAATAGAGAATGTAACTCAGATCGAGGTTACGACGCTCCCAATAGATGCCATAGACATCGTTAGGACTGGTAACACCCATGAGGTAGTCGAGGTTTATCTCGTAGGCAGCCTCGTATTGTTCGTCGGTCAGGTCGAGTTCATAAGCCATCTTATCCGTGAGGAAGAGGGCTTCGTTGCGGGCCTGCTCGTAACTCATGGCATTAGCTGCGACTGACATTGTCAGTAGAGCTATCAGGGTGAATATCATCTTCTTCATAGTCGTAAAATTTTAATTGTTCGACATGTTTGTTCTTGATTCTGGTGCAAAGTAACGGCTTTTTTCACACCTGTGCAAAGGTTTTTCCCTAAACTCAGGGGGGATTTTCCCTATAAATGGAAAAAGATGATGATGTAAAAGTGAGGAAATGATTTGTTTTTTCACGTATTTATTTGTACCTTTGCCACCGTATGAAGAGAATTTCGTCGTTTTTTCATGCCACATTATTTATTAGTGTAGCGTTCCTGTTTTCAGCGTGCGAGTTTGAAACCTCGGGCAATGGCGACCTTGACGGACTGTGGCAGTTGTCGCAGCAAGACTCTGTAGGGACGACGGTGTCGCAAGACATGCGGCTGTCGGGCATCTACTGGGCTGTACAAGTGCGATTACTGCAGATACAGGGCGGCGAGCAGTCGGGTTACTACCGTTTCAAGCACGCCGACGGAAAGCTGAAGCTTTATTCTGCCAGTCTTGATAAGGAAGGACGGGAAGACACGATATCACTATACAACTATCACATACTGCAACTTAATGGTAGTCGCATGGTGTTGGAAGACGAAAATGTCAGATTAACATTCAGAAAGTATTAACAGATTCTTAGAATACTTTGCCGAAAGCTATGCGGGCAAAGGTGAGACCGAGGATTTTGAAGTCGAGCGCCCAAGAACGGTGCTCCAGATATTCAAGGTCCATCTCCAGACGCTTCAACATCTTCTCCATCGTGTCGGTGTAGCCATTGTATAGTGTAGCCATTGATGTGATGCCTGGGCGAATCTGGAAAAGGTACTGGTACCGCTGGTCGTGCTCCATAATCTTGTCGATGAAGAACTGACGCTCGGGACGGGGACCAACAAACGACATCTCACCCTTGAAGACATTCCAGAACTGGGGCAGTTCATCTAAATGATGAGCACGCAAGAAGCGGCCGGCCTTCGTCAGACGATCGTCCTCGTCTGTATCGCATAATTCAGGTCCTTTCTTCTCAGCATTAACCACCATGCTACGGAACTTGTAGATATAGAACGGACGGCCAAAACGACCAATGCGCTCTTGTTTGTATATGACAGGACCATTCTTCTCACGCTTGATGCGGATGTAACAATAGAGAAAGAGTGGTGAGAAGATAATCAGGCAGATAAGTGAAACAAACAGATCGAAAACACGCTTAACATTGCGTTCGAACCCGTTCATTCCGTCAATGATATATCCGCTGGTATGTATTGTCATATATGGTTATGCGCAGTATTATTCAGTTTGTTTATATTATTAACGACACGAATGCCGTTTTATTGCA
>JAGBQP010000075.1 GCA_017632825.1 Prevotella sp.
ACCAATAATCAGCTCACGCTGTCCGCGTCCGATAGGAATCATCGAGTCGATAGCCTTCAGACCCGTCTGCAGCGGCTCTTTCACTGGCTGACGATAGATAACACCAGGAGCCTTTCGGTCGAGTGGCATTTCGAAGGCGTTGCTCAGGTCAATGTCGCCCTTACCGTCGATAGCCTGTCCCAGCGGATTAATGACGCGTCCCAGCATGTTGTCGTTGACGCGTATAGAGGCGATTCGCTTGGTACGCTTCACCACCTGTCCCTCTTTGATGCCGGCAGTAGGTCCAAGAAGCACGCAACCAACGTTGTCCTCTTCGAGATTCATCACGATAGCCATCGTGCCGTTCTCGAACTCCAGCAACTCGTTGGCCTCGGCGTTGCGCAGACCGTAGATACGAGCCACACCATCGCTAACGGTGAGCACAGTACCCACTTCATCAAACTTTTCGGCATTTGAGATACCTTTCAGCTGGTCAAGCAGTACCTGAGACACTTCGCTTGGTTTAATCTTATCTGACATAGTTACATTTTACTTTTTAAGTGTATTGAGAATGTTGTTGAGTTTGGCCTTCACGCTTGCGTCCATGCGGTACGTGTCGTATTCGAGAATGAATCCTCCGATGATGTCGGGGTCCACCTCGGTCTCAAACTCCACAGTTCCATTAGTCTTACTCTTCACCATCTCTTGCATCTTCTGCTCTGTGGCAGGACTGACGCGTGCTGCGGTGATGAGACGTCCACGGATGATGTTTTTCTGCTGACGATAGAGTGTGACGTAGGAATTGGCGATGAATTGCATCACGCCCTCGCGGCCCTCCTTCAAGACAAGCTCTATGAAGGCCTTGGTGAGCGGTGAAGGCTGCTGTCCGACAGCGGTCAGCAACAGCTTCTCCTTATCCTCTTTCGAGAGCATCGGGTTGTCAATCGTCGGACGCAGCTGAGGTACCTCGACGTAGCTCTTGGCGAACTGTTGCATCTCGGCATAGACAGCATCCTCGATTTTTGCGTCTGTAGCACTCTTCAAGAGTGCGCGGGCGTACCTGACCGATATGACTCCTATATCCATACGCTTTTCCTATTATTTACCAGTAGAAACTTCATCCAGCATGCGATCAATCAAATCCATCTGCGACTTGTCGTCACGGAGGTTCTGACGGAGAACCTTCTCGGCAATGCCTACGCTGAGAGTGGCAACCTGCTGGCGAATGTCAGCAATGGCGGCTTTCTTCTCCTGCTCGATGGCGACTTTTGCCTCCTCCATCAAGCGGGCACCCTCAGCCCTTGCCTTCTGCTGAGCCTGCTCGACGATAGCGTCTCGCGTCTCAGCGGCCTCCTTCAGTATCTGAGCCTGCTTCTCGCGTGCCTCCTGCAAGATGGATTCACCTTCCTTCTCGATATTGGCCAGACGCTCCTGGGCCTCGTGTGCCTTACGAAGACTTTCGTCAATGTATTTGTTTCGCTCTTCCACCATATTGATAATGGCTGGGAAACCATACTTTGAAAGCACAACATAGACCACCAATGCCGCCAATAGCATCCAGAACAAGAGTCCCAGATCAGGCGTCAGGATTGCTGGTAGTTTAGATAAATCCATTTGCTATCGTGTTTTATTTAATCAAGAATGCACAAGCAGCAATAGCGAAGAGGGCACAACCCTCAACGAATGCAGAGGTCAGAATCATCTGGGTGAAGATTTTGCCAGAAGCCTCCGGCTGACGGGCAATAGCGTCAACGGCGCTGCCGCCAATCTTACCAATACCCAAACCTGCACCAATAACGGCAACACCTGCACCAATACCGCAGCCCAGCTGAGCCAGACCTTCGGCCAATAACAATGATGTAATCATAATTTTAAAGTTTTAAATTATTAATGATATCGTTTTCAAATTTCTTTTATTTCTCAATTTCAAGCTCCCGGCTACTCCTCGTGGTGTTCCGGATGTGCCAGACCAATGAACACAGCACTCAGCATGGTGAACACATAGGCCTGTACAAAGGCGACGAGCAGCTCAAGCGCATTCATGAACAGCAGCATCAGTATGCTGAACAGATTCAGTCCTATGCCAAGACCTACGCCCATGGTCCATCCCAGGAAGATGACACAGCTGAAGCTGAGTATCATGGCGTGACCTGCCATCATGTTGGCGAAAAGACGAATCATCAGCGCAAACGGCTTGGTGAAAACGCCAAACAACTCGATGGCCGGCATCAGCGGGATAGCCTTCAGGAATATAGGTACGTTCGGCCAGAATATCTCCTTCCAGTATTCCTTATTACCAAAGAGGTTGATGACCAGGAACGTGCAGAATGCCAGGAAGAACGTGATGTTGATGTTTCCCGTCACATTCGAACCGCCTGGGAAGATGGGAATCAGTCCCAGCAGGTTGGTAAACAGAATGAAGAAGAAGACCGACAGCAAGTAGGGCGCATAGCGTTTGTAGTGCTTCTCGCCAATCGACGACTTGATGACGTCGTCGTTGATCATCATCACCAGCATCTCCATGGCACCGACAAATCCGCCCGGGGCATTGCTGGTCGCGTCGCGCTTCTTATACCAGCGGGCACAGCTCAGGAATACGACCAGCAGCAGTGCCACCACTATCCATATCTGCATGACGTTGCGGGTGATGCTCAGGTCCAGCGGTCGCACGGTCGTTCCATCGGCCATCTGCTCGTATATCTTGCCGTGAGCCTCGGGATTGAAGTAGAATGGCGATGGCAGCGAATGTGCCGTGCAGAAATGCCACTCTCCCGTCTGCGAACTCCTGACGATGATTGGCAGCGGAATGCTGATGTGCTTGCCCTCGTACGAGGCGATGTGCCACTCGTAAGAATCGGCCAGGTGCTCCAAAACGATTTCTGATATATTCAGAGGCTCGTCCTTGGAGGCTTCGTCAGCCAGCAAAGGCATCGGCAGGACTGCCAACACGAGCAGGAGAAATATTGACTTTAGTCGTTTCATTTAATTCGTTGTTTATTAACTCGTTATAAACGGTTAGATACTCTCGAAAAGAAGATGCTGGAGTGAACCAGCGTTATCAGGTAGTAGATGGCGTACACCCAGACAAACGTTATCATGGCCGACATATCTGTTGCCAGGTAGTAGATACCCAACACAGCCAGTGTCAGCAAGAAACGGCATCCCGATGCACCCGTATAGAAAGAGGTGAGATAGTCCCGGTGCCGCGAGGCCACCCAGTACCATACCCAGCCACTCAGCAGACAGAAGCAGAACGTGACGCTGGCACCAACCACCGAAGGGACCTGCACTGCTGGCGGTGCCAACAGCAGGAAACCGGCAAACAGCACACACTCTATGATGAAGAGCTGCAGGCTGTAGTGGATGGCGGTCGTCATCAATTTGCTTTGACTCATGCTTCGTTCAATTCTATACAGAGGCTGACAACATTCTTCTGCACCTCGACAAACCCTCCGTGGATGTCGAGCGTCTTCTTTTCGCCGTCAGGCAGCGCATACACTACCCTGCCCTTGTCGAGCGACGAGATGATAGGTGCGTGGTTGACGAGGATTTCAAACTGTCCCAGCATGCCTGGTACCAGTACGCTGACCACCTCGCCTTCGAACTCTATCCTTTCGGGAGAAACTATTTTCAGCTGCAACATAACTCCTAACTATGAATTATGAACTATGAACTCTTAACTATGAACTCAATTAGCCTTTTGCAGCTTCCAGCAGCTTCTTGGCCTTCTCCTTGGCGTCCTCGATGGTTCCCACGTTCAGGAAAGCCTGCTCTGGCAGGTCGTCCACCTCGCCGTCGAGAATGGCGTTGAAGCCCTTGATAGTCTCTTCGATGGGCACCATCACACCGGGCAGACCCGTGAACTGCGATGCAACTGAGAACGGCTGCGAGAGGAAGCGCTGCACACGACGTGCGCGGTTCACCGTCAGCTTGTCCTCATCCGAGAGCTCGTCCATACCCAGAATGGCAATAATGTCCTGCAGCTCCTTGTAGCGCTGCAGTATCTCCTTCACGCGCTGGGCACAGTCGTAGTGAGCCTTGCCCACAATCAGCGGGTCCAGAATACGGGAGGTAGAACCCAGCGGGTCAACGGCCGGATAGATACCCAGCTCGGCAATCTTACGGTCGAGCACCGTCGTAGCGTCCAGGTGAGTGAAGGTTGTGGCAGGTGCAGGGTCCGTCAGGTCGTCGGCAGGCACATACACAGCCTGTACTGACGTGATTGAGCCCGACTTGGTCGAGGTGATACGCTCCTGCATGGCACCCATCTCCGAAGCCAGTGTAGGCTGATAACCCACGGCAGACGGCATACGGCCCAACAGGGCAGACACCTCGGAACCGGCCTGTGTGAAACGGAAGATGTTGTCGATGAAGAACAGGATGTCGGCTGCGCCGCCGTCCTTACCGCCACCGTCGCGGAAGCCCTCTGCCACCGTCAGTCCCGACAGCGCTACCGAGGCACGTGCCCCCGGCGGCTCGTTCATCTGACCGTAAACCAGCGTAGCCTGCGACTTCTTCAGCTCCTCGGGGTCAACCAGACTCAGGTCCCATTTGCCCTG
>JAGBQP010000076.1 GCA_017632825.1 Prevotella sp.
AATCGCTTTGTGGCGGGATAGTTGAACAGGTCTGAGTTTGTGTTCGTGGCGGTCGTGCCAAAACTGTTAATCTCAGGATCGTAGCCTTTGTATGGTGACCAAGTCAACAGGTTTGTTCCCGTGATACCCAGCTGGATGCGGCTCAGCAAGCCACTGGTCAACGTATGTGTCAGTTTTGATGGCAGTGTGTAGCGCAGGGCAACCTCTCGCAGTTTCAGGTAACTGGCACTCTGAACATAAACTCCGGCAGATCCTGCGCCTGGACGGTCGCCGTTGCCATCTGGGGTTCCGTCGTTGTCCCAGTCATTGTTCCAGTCAGGAGTGGTACCGCCGGCATCGGTGTTATACTGTGTGATGTTCATCAGCTTGCCACCCTTTTTCCAGTCAAATAGGAAAGAGAATTCAAAGCCATTAAGGAAACTGATGGTGCTGTTCCAAGATGTCTGGAAGTCGGGCTGTGAGTCACCAAAGACGGTATAGTTGCCGTTTTCATCCTGCGGACGGCCAACGATGGTGGTTGGAGAATAGCCCTCCTTGAAGAGGTATGTACCGAAGGAAACGCCATAGACACCTGATGTGTATGAGGGTACGTCAAGACGGGTCAGTTTGGTACGGTTAGTCCAGAAAAGGAAACGGTTGGTCCAGTTGATGTCGCGAGTGTTCACGGCTACAACGGTAAGCCCCAGCTCAATACCGCGGTTTCGCAGGTCTGCTGCGTTGACGCGCTTGGTGCTGATACCTGTAGAGCTTGAAAGTGTCAGATTCTGGATAAGGTCTTTCACCAGCTTGTTGTAGAAGGTGGCTTCGAAAACGACGCGGTTGTGCAGGAAGCCTATGTTCAGACCCAGCTCCAACTCACCGGCCCGTTCGGGCTTGATGTCCGTGTTTCCTGCCGATGATGAGACGACAGATCCCAACAAGCCACCTGTCACCGTTGATGAGAGTGGTGTGTATATAACTCCGAAGGAGGGCAAACCGCCAGTCTGTCCATAGGCGGCACGTAGTTTCAAAAGACTGACTGCTTGAGGATTGACCTTCCAAAATTCAAAGTTGTTGAGGTTCAATGCTACAGATGCACGTGGGAAAGCATAGTACTTGTCTTTGTCGCCGTTCAGAGTCGATTTGTCAAAACGGATACCCAGTGTGGTGACGATACGATCCTTCCAGTTGATTTCTTCTTGAGCCACTATACTGAAGTCCTGTACCTTCTGACGGTAGTGTTGCTCAATGCTTTGGACGGTGCTTTGTCCGAGAGCCGTTTGATTGGAAACCAGTCCGCGGCCACGGTTGAAGACAGATGTTTGCTCTTGTTGAAGGCCGACAATACCAGCCTGTGTTGAGAAATCAAGGTTAATGGCTTTCTGATCCCAGATAAGGAATGCCTGACCATTCAGATTCTTGTTGGTGATGGAACCTACGAGCAAGTCGCCGGGATTCTGCTTCGTCTGTTGGAACTGCAGAAACTCGGGGAAGTACTGTGTGCTGCGCTGTGTTAGGAAGTCAATGCCTCCCTGCAGAGCCAGTCGCAGGTCGGTCTGCTTGTCTTTGATGAACTGGAAGTTCAGTGTGCCTGCTTCGATGAAACGGTCCACCTTGACGTTGTTCTGTGCAAAGTCGCGCAGTTGCAGCGGGTTCTGGTCGGCATAAGGATTGGCAGGGTAATTGCCGTTAGCGTCGGGACGCGGATCGTAATAGTCAGGGGTATAGCCCAGAATGTAGCCAATGGTTGAACCGCCGACGTTCTCGTTACCCATGAAGCCGCGATTGCTGTTGGTATAGCTGTAGTTGGAGTTGAGCGAGAAAGTGACGTACTTGTTGAGATGGTGTTCCAGATTCAGGCGGATGCTATTGCGCTTGAAGTCGGTATTCTTGATGATACCCTTCTCCTGTGAGGTGTTGCCCGACACAAAGAAACGTGTTTTCTCTGTACCGCCAGACACGGTGACGTTGGTGTTGCGAATGAAACCGCTCTCGCCATAGAGTAGGTCTTCCAGGTCAACGGGACCTCCGTTCTTAGCCAGATTGGCGTTGTAACGTTCAATCTCGGTGTTCCATTGTGATTCGGGGAAGAAGTAGCGAATCTTTTCCTCATCCCAGCTGGCTGCGCCCACCTTCTTTTTCAGTTTAGTAAAACCGAAGTCTTGCGACACACTTACTTTGGCTTTGCCTGCCTGACCGCGTTTGGTGGTGATAATGATGACACCGGCGTTGGCACGTGTACCATAGATAGCCGATGCTGACGGACCTTTCAAAATCTCGATGTTCTCAATATCGGCGGGGTTGATGTCAGCCAGGCGGTTAGCTGCGTCGTCCTCACCCGAGCCGCCGGCCGAGGTCAGTGTGGAACGTCCCGAACGCAAAGCATCGTTGTTCAAATAAACTCCATCAATAATGTAAAGTGGTTGTGAGGCGCCCTGCAGCGAACTGAGACCACGCAGCTGGATGCTTAATCCGCCGCCAGGGGCTCCACTATTAGCACGAATGTTGGCTCCCGGCACTTTGCCGTAAAGGGCGTTGTCAGTTGTCTGTGGCGTCACTGTACCCACAAGGTCTTTGGCCGATACCGTGGTGACGGCGTTTGCCAGGTTCTCGCGTCGAACCTTCGACGCAACGCCAGATACGATGACTTCCTGTAGTTGGCTGGCATCTTCGCGCAGCTCTACCACGAGCTCGTCGTCAATCTCCTCGACGAGGATGGTTTGTTTGTCATATCCCAAATAGGTTATCTCCAGGCGTGCTTTCTTGCCTTTGCTGACCTCGAGGGTGAAATTGCCGTTGGCATCGGTCGTTGTGCCGTTGTTGGTGTTACGGTCCACTACAATGGCACCTATGACGGGTTGCTGACTTCGTTCGTCAACCACCTGTCCTTTCAACTTTTGCTGTGCTGCTACGCTGGTGCTGAAAGCAAGCAGCAGAATGGGAAGATACTGTCTTAGTCTCATACGCTTTTCTTTTTTTTTAATGTATTAACCTTTTTACCTTAGAAAGAGTCTTCTGACTTCCTTTTACCTTAAACTTTCGATGGTGCAAAGGTACTATGACTGCGGATAATGGGCAATACTACGATAGGGGTAAATGGCATAACCTAAATGGGTGATATGTCTGTCGTTTTTATGCCACATGTTTGGTATATAATCGCCTTTGGAGTGCATTATACCAAACTTATGGGATGCGAAACCCCTTTATATGGTATTGTGTAGGTGCGTAAATGGCAGTACCTTTGCACCAGAAATTCCAAATATATCAAACACAGAACAATAAATAATAAAGAATATGGAAAAGAGAAGTTTTATAGCAGAGAAAGCAAGTAACTTGCGTGTAGCAGTTCTGACGGCATTTTTTGGTTTGGTGTCAGCAGGCGTACAGGCACAGACTTTTAAGATAAGTGTTCAGGATGCTCAGTTCACTCAGCCCGCCATTGAGCGACTCGTTGCTGAGTATAG
>JAGBQP010000077.1 GCA_017632825.1 Prevotella sp.
GGACAGGCCGGACCGTCGGTATCCTATGCGTTGGGACAGGGTGCTCCGCTCATCGCAGCCCTCTGGGGTGTTTTTGTATGGAAAGAGTTCAAGGGTGCTACACCACGTGTTAATCGTCTGTTGGCATTGATGTTCGTGCTTTTTATCACAGGTCTATCACTAATTGTTTTAGCTGGTAAGGAATGAAAATTAAAGTCATAATAATATACAATCTGTTGCTGACGGCTATAGCTGCGAGTGCTGTGACGGTGACAAACAATGTGGTGAGCCGCGAAGTGACGATCGACGGTGGGAATATAAAGACGGCACATTGGGTGCTTCAGACAACGGGTGCCGAATTCATGAATGACAATAGTCGCGAATTCTCGTTCATAGCTAATGGCAAAGTTTATACGGGACAGAGCCAGTGGCGCAACATCGTGACACGAGAGACCAATGGTGGTGCTGTCGTAACGATGGACAGCAACGACGGCAGTCTGCGTGTGACGTTGACCTATCAGACATATAAGGACTTACCTGTTGTACACAAGTGGATGAGCATCGAGAACCTCGGCAAAGAGGATGTCTGTATTGAGGCTGTCGATGTGGAGGACATCAACGTTGCCCTCGATCCTATAGAGTCGTGGACACTGCGGCAGTATGCCCGCTACAAGGCACTTGGTGCCTACGTGGGAAACTGGGACGACCCACTGGTGATAGTTCACGACAACGAGTTGCATCGCGGCATCGCTGTGGGCAACGAAGCCATCGGTGTGCTGAAGCGCACGTCGGTGTTTGTAGATGGTCGTTCGGTGACGGCTGGCGTGACGCGCCCTGAGCAAGACTATCCCTTTCGTCGCTGGCTCAGGCAGGGCGACGTGTGGGAGAGTCCACGTGTCTTTACGGCTATCTACGACCGCGAGGTCGACCCCATGGTGGTGCTTAATACGACGGTGCAAGACTTTGTGCGCCGACATGTCAATGTACGCATTGAGCAGATATCACATAAGCCTATGTTTGTCTACAATACCTGGTATCCATTTATGCGCGACATTGACGACAAGATGATTCGCCAGTTGGCCAAGGCAGCTGCCGACTGCGGCATCGAGGAGTTTGTCATCGACGACGGCTGGCAGCTGAATATCGACTCTCCCGAAGGTCAGCCAGAATTCATGGGCGACTGGATGATTGACCGCAAAAAGTTTCCCAAGGGTATGAAGCCGGTGTTCGACTATATCAAGCAGCTTGGCATGAAGCCCGGTTTGTGGATTAGTCTTGCTACGGCAGACATATCGAGCCGCCCCTACAAGGAACACGCGGAGTGGTTCGTAAGGGACAAGAATGGACAATTGGCCGACTTGCACAATCAGGATGCTACGCGCAGTCGCACGGCATGCTTCGGCACTCTGTGGTACGACTATATCAAAGAAACCATTCTACGCCTGCGTCGCGAATACGGGTTGGCATATGTGAAACTAGACCTTGCCGTGCTGGCCTCTGCATACGTCTACGACGTGGAACGCACAGGCTGCTATGCCACCGACCATCCTGACCATCGCGACCGAGCCGAATCGTTTGGCATCATCTACGCCCGTTGTATGCAACTCTTCGACGAGCTGCACCACGAGGCACCCGACCTCTTCGTCGACTGCACCTTTGAGACGGCGGGCAAACTGCAACTGATGGACTACGGTATTGCTCGGCATGCTGAAGGTAACTGGCTCTCGAATGTGCCGCAATATGCACCAACGGGTACGCTGCGCATTCGACAGTTGGGCTGGGGACGTTCGCCGGCACTGCCCGCCACGTCGCTTGTCATTGGTAACTTGCGCATGGAAGACCCGGAATACGAACTGGCCCTGAAGTCGCTGGCTGGTACGCTGCCCATCATGCTTGGTGATCCGAGACAGCTCACGACAGACCAACGTGCTCGCTATAAACAGTGGGCTACGTGGCTGAAACAGCTTGAAGCACGGCACTCGTTCATGGCCTATCGCCAGGACCTGCCTGGCTTTGGCGAACCGCAAGAAGGCTGTTGGGACGGCTTTTTGCGATTGAATACTGACACCCGCAGCGGCGGACTCATCGGCGTGTTCCGCCAAGGATCAACTGAGCGCAGCCGCACTATCACCATACCTTATCTCAAACCCGATGCCACCTACGAGGTGCTACGAGGGAATCAGGGCGCGCTCGTCGCCACCCTCACCGGTCGTCAGTTGGCCGAGGAGGGTTTCACAGTAACGCTACCGAAAGAGTATGACGGGGAATTGTTTGAAGTAACGAGAAAATAAGTGAATATGAAAAAGATTTCTTGCACGATTCTTTTGGCATTGGCATCGATGACCGCCAGTGCGCGAGTGTGGACAATGGAGAACCAGTCGCTGCGTCTGTCGTTCGACGATGAGGCGGCTAATTTCTGTGTCACTGACCTGCGCACGGGTCATGAGTGGCGGCAGAACAGGGGCGAGGGCGTCAGCGTGAGGCGTGTGACGCAGAAGAACGGGCTGATGGTCATTAGCCTGCATAGTGCCATCGACTTCACACTCACCGCACAACTTACCGACGATGCTGGCCTACATATGACGCTCTCAGCCAAGAAGACAGCGGAGATGTCCAAGCTCTCGTATCCTCCAGCCTTTAGTAGCAATCGCACAGACGACTATCTACTTATGACCGATGGTGAGGGTCTGCTGTTGCCAGTCACCGATACTACCTATCCCTTGTCGGATGGTATGATTTATTTCAGTGGTGGAGGTCCTGCGATGCCTTGGCTTGGAGTTACCGATCGTGCGCTTCAGGAAGGTTATATGGTCATTGCTGATACACCATTTGATGTTTGTTTGCAGGTACTTCGACAGGCAGATGGCCTGTTGGCTGTACAACCCGTGTGGCTTCCATCAATGGAGCAGTTTGGCTACAACCGTAAGTTCACTTACTACTTCTTTGATAGTGGTGGTTATGTGGCTCAGTGCAAGAAATACCGTGAGCGGGTGTGGCAGGAAAAGCCTATCCAGACGTTACGTGAAAAGGCAAAGCAGAAGCCTGCATTAGAAAAAATGCTAGGTGCACCGCATATCTATGTTTGGGACGACGGGCGCGACATCAGCGTGGCTCGTGATATGAAGTCGCTTGGTATTGACCGTGCCCTTTTCCTTTGGGATGGCAACCATCGTGCCTATCCCGAGCCAGGTTACGATGACAAGCTGAAGGCTTTGGGTTATGCTACGGGTGCCTACACGTTGTTCAGTGACCTTCACAAGAGAGATACAATGGTCTACGTGCCTGATACCATAGGACCCAACCGTTATGTGCAGAGTGTTTATCCTGGTGAGTATCATACACTGGCAGCCCGCAAAGCCAATGGTGACACGTACCACAACCAATTTGGTACCTATGCTTGCCCCACAGTTATGCAACCAAAGATGAGGCAACGTTTCAACCGCGAACTGCGTGAATACAATCATGAATGTATGTTCCTTGATGTATATCAGGCCAATGGAGTTTACGAGTGCTATAGTCCGAAGCATCGTGCCACCCGTGAGGACTACGCGCGAGCTATCATAAACAATTATCGATTGGGTATTGATGAATATGGCTTCTATATGGGTGGCGAGTGGGGTGCTGATTTCGTGGCTCCATATTCTTCGTATGTTCATGGAATGATGACTATACAGTGGCCATGGTGGCAGGCTGCTACTCACGAAAAGAAAGGGACGGCCTATTATTATGGTGACTGGCACAACAACGAGCGTCCCACCATCATGGTGAGCACCAGCATGGCTCCACCGTCGTACACCGATTGGTCGATGAATGAGGTTATTCGTGTGCCACTTTACGAACTGGTCTATCACGACGTATGTGTCACTTCGTGGCGATGGGAGGATGCCAACCATCACAACCCAGAAATTTGGTGGAAGAAAGATCTTTTTAACGTGCTCTATGGTTCTGCTCCGTTATGGTCGATGGATAAGGCCCGATGGGAGGCATTCCGTCTTTCGTTGGCCGAGAGCTATCATCGCGTATGTCCTTGGTTACGCAAGATTGCCTATGATGAAATGACAAACCATTCCTTTGTTACTGAAGACCATAAAGTGCAGCGTACCGATTTTTCTTCCGGTCGTGCCGTAATTGTCAATTTCTCAGAATATGACTATGATTATCGTGGTCGCACAGTAAAGGCAAAATCATATCTTGAATTATAATTAAACAATATAGAATTATGAAAAAGAAAGTATTTGTATTGGCAACCTTTGCCGCAATGTTGTGCCTGCCAATAAAGGCACAAAACGTGGGCGCTTCGCCCGAGTATATTAAAGCCTTGACTGCTGACTGGACAGGAGAACGTACAGCCGATGGGCGCCCACGAGTGTCAGATGACCTGTTGGAGCGACTAAAAAAAGTGACAATAGAGGAAGCTTGGGCTGAATTGATCGAGTTGGGCTATCACAATCAATTTGAGGGTGACTGGAAACTGGTGCACGACACTCCTGATGCTGTGATGACAGGTCGCGCTGTTACGGCACAGTTTATGCCGGCACGCATTGATCTTGAGAATCAGATTATTGAACAGGGAAAAAAGGAGGGACGCAACTGGAAGCAAAAACGTACTGTGTCATGGGCAATCACGACCCTCGTAGAGGGTGATGTGTATGTGGCCGACTGTTATGGTAAAGAGTCGTATGGCACTGTTGTTGGCTCAAATCTTGGCAACGGTGTCTATGCCAACACCAAACGCGGTATCGTGGCCTATGGTCATGTACGTGACTGGGAGGGCTTACAGCAAATAGAAGGTTTTAACGGTTGGGTGAAGGGTACCGATCCTTCGTATATGCGTAAGACACTACTCACGGGTATCAATGTGCCCATACGCATTGGTCATGCCACAGTGTTACCAGGCGATGCCGTGTTGGCCAAACCTACAGGTGTTCTGTTCATTCCTGCTCATTTGGTGGAACATATCGTACTGACGGCTGAGTTTACTGCTCTGAGCGATGTGTTCGGACAGCAGCGTATTAAGGAGAAAAAATATACGGCTGGTGAGATTGACAGCGTGTGGTCACCTGAAATCAAGAAGGACTTCCTCAATTGGATTGACAATTATAAGGGAAAGTTGCCGATGTCACGAGAAGAGCTGAAGCGATACTTGGAGAAACGTAATTTTTAAAGATGCAATGAAAAAAATATTCTTATTTGTTGTTTTGTTGATGGTGGCACTCATGGGTGTGGCCAAACAGAAGATAGTGGTGTCAACACGGCAGGTGGCTGACGTGGCACTGAAGAAAGGAATTCAGAAATCAGATATCAAAGGCTATGAAGGTAGTCTTCTGCTACAAGGTATGTGCGAATTGGCATTGGCTGCTGGTGATACACAGTTACGTAGAGAGGCAGAGGAGATACTACGGCAGTTTGGTACGGGCGAAATTCGTGGTGGCGGTAGTTTTATTTCTTATGAAGCAGGCGGCAGTGGTGCAGCCTTCCTTGCTTACAACGGTACGAAAATGCTGAGGCAACAGGTGGCCGAGGCCGCTAAGAGAATGATGATGCAGCAGAGTCGTTCGAGCGAAGGACTGATGGTACCTAGTTGGATTTCAAAAGAGAAAGACCAGGTGTTTATCGATATGGCTTTCGCCGTTACACCTTATTTAGTATATAGTGGACTCTTGGAACAACGTAGTGACTATATCGACATGGCTGTAGAAGAGACCGTGGGATTGTTTCGTATTCTTCACGATGCTGAGACGGGACTCATCCATCAAGGTCGTGGCTTTGTGGAAAAGGGACGCACGTCAGATGACTGTTGGAGCCGAGGCAACGGTTGGGGAGCCGTGGGTTTGGGCGCGCTTGCTACTGACTTGCCGCGCAATCACAAAAATCGCAAGGAAGTTGAGACACTTATTCGTCAGTTCTATGCAAGTGTAGTGAAGTATCAGGATGCACAAGGAATGTGGCATCAGGAGATGACGGATCCAACGTCTTACCCGGAAACATCGGGCACAGGACTGCTGCTATATGGTATGGGTAAGGCTATCGAGGCAAAGATACTCGGTGGCAAATACCTTGCAGCCTACAAGAAAGGTCTGCGTGGCTTAGCGGCTTATGTGGCTGAGGATGGTAGTGTAGGTAATGCCTGCTGGAGTTGTCTCTGTCCGAAGCAGGGCACAAAGGACGATTATAAGAATCATCCAACCTATCTGAACGACGACCATGCTTTTGGACCCGTGGTGTTGGCCTATGCCCAGGCATTGCGCTTGGGAATCAAAAATGTTGATCTAACGGAGCCAATGGGGTCTGCCATAACGCAGAAACTGCCTCGTTGCTACGTTCGTTTCGTACCAGAGCGTAGCGAAGACATCGCATGGGAGAATGATCGCGTGGCTTTCCGGGTTTATTCGCGATTGGTAAATGAAAAGGTAGGAAGCGGTGTAGATTTGTGGACAAAGTCGGTAGGGCACTCC
>JAGBQP010000078.1 GCA_017632825.1 Prevotella sp.
TCATGACGGATACATGGAGGGCAACGGCTACCAGGTGACATGGACATTTGGACACCTGTGTGAGCTGAAGATGCCCGAAGACTACACACCCATGTGGCGCTCGTGGAGTCTGACGGCACTGCCTATGATTCCACCACGGTTCGGCATACGCCTGAAAGATGACCAGGGCATCAAGAAACAGTTTGCCGTCATCGAACGCCTGATGCAGGCGGCCGACAGCATCATTAACTGCGGTGACGCCGGGCAGGAGGGTGAGCTCATACAGCGCTGGGTGATGCAGAAGGCAGGCGCAAAATGTCCCGTCAAGCGACTGTGGATATCGTCGATGACGGACGAGGCCATACGCGAAGGATTTGCCACACTGAAAGACCAGCAGGAGTACCAGCCACTCTACATGGCGGGACTGTCGCGCGCCGTGGGCGACTGGCTGCTCGGTATCAACTGCACCCGACTCTACACCATTAAGTTCGGACAGAACAACTACGGACAGCAGCGACAGGTGCTCTCCATAGGACGCGTGCAGACCCCTACCCTCGCCCTCATCGTAAACCGACAGAAAGAGATAGACAACTTCAAACCCGAGCCCTACTGGGTGCTGGCGACGGTTTATCGTGACACGACATTCACAGCCACGAAGGGACGCTTCACATCGAAGGAGGAAGGCGAACAGGCTTTCCAAACCATCGAGGGTAAGCCATTCACCGTGACAAAGGTGGAGAAGAAAAACGGACGAGAGACACCACCGTCGCTCTACGACCTGACATCGCTGCAGGTGGACTGCAACAAGAAATTTGGCTTCTCGGCAGAGACGACACTGAACATCATACAGCAGCTCTACGAGCAGAAACTGACCACCTACCCGCGTGTGGACACCACCTTCCTGCCTGACGATGTCTATGCAAAATGTCCGCAGACGATGAACGGCTTGTTCCAAGTGAAGCACGCGGGAGCAGCACCCTACGCCGAACTGGTACGACCACTGGGAGGTAAGCCGCTGCTAAAGTCGAAGAAGGTGTTCGACTCATCGAAGGTGACAGACCACCACGCCATCATACCCACAGGCATGATACCATCGGCGCTCACCGACATGCAGCGCAAGGTGTACGACCTGGTGGCGCGCCGATTCATTGCGGTGTTCTACCCCGACTGCAAGTTTGCACAGACAACCGTATTGGGCGAAGTGGGCGACGGCGAACAGGAGCCCGTAGAATTCAAGGTGACAGGACGAACCATCGTCGATGCCGGCTGGCGCAACGTCTATGCCAAAGACACACAGACCGATGACGACGAAAAGAAACCCGAGGAGGAAGAGCGCACACTGCCTGCTTTCGAAAAGGGAGAGAGCGGACCGCACCAACCCACATTGACAGAGAAAATGACTACGCCACCGAAATTCTACACGGAGGCTACACTGCTACGAGCCATGGAGACGGCGGGCAAACTGGTGGAAGACGAGGAGTTGAGACGGCTCATGAAGGAAAACGGCATCGGACGGCCTTCGACACGCGCTGCCATCATCGAGACGCTCTTCAAACGAAGATATATAAGAAAGGAACGCAAGAACCTGGTGGCTACACCAACGGGTATAGAACTGATTGACCTTATTCACGAAGACTTGCTGAAGAGCTGCGAGCTGACAGGTATCTGGGAAAAGAAGCTGCGCGACATTGAAGCTAGGAAATATGACGCGCTACAGTTTATAGACGAACTTAAACAGCAGGTGACCGACATCGTCAGCGAGGTGATGAGCGACCCCACCAACCGCCGCGTCACCGTGATGCCAGCTGAAGAGGAGAAGAAGAAACGCAGCAAAAAGCAATAAAACACATGCTCTACGCGTTATAATAAGGTATGCGTCAATTTGTCAACATCGTACTATCCGTCTTCGCAACCGTGCTCCTCAGTGGGTGTGGGGGCGTTGACACAGCCATGAAGAAAGGCGACAAACTCTATGCCTTGGGCGAATACTACGATGCTGCTGAACAGTATAAGAAAGCATACTCCAAGACGCCGACAAAGGACAAGACTATGCGTGGCATGAGGGCCCTGCGTATGGCTGACTGCTACAGACGCATCAACTACACCCAGAAGGCTATAGCAGCATATAACAACGCGGTACGATTCCGTCAGGCAGACACCACGGCCATGCTCCACTTGGGACAGCTACAACTAAAGAACGGATCCTACAAAGAGGCCGAGAAAACATTCATGGCACTCAAGGACAGCGACATGCATTCGGCATTGGTCACAAACGGACTGCTGTCGGCACATCAGGCGGCTCAGTGGAAGACCGAAGGCTCGAAATACACGGTGAAGCGCCAGGACTTGTTCAACTCCCGACGGGCCGAATACGCACCAGTACTGGGAGGCGACGACTACAACCAACTGCTATTCACATCGACACGCAGTCAGGCACAGGGTGACGAACTGAGTGGCATCACCGGAACCAAGAACGCTGACATTTTCTTCGCACAGAAGGATGATAAAGGAAAATGGCAGAAACCACAGACAATAGACTCGGAACTGAACTCGGCAATGGACGAAGGTGCCTGCTGTCTGAGCCCAGACGGCAAGACCATGTACCTGACTATATGCAAGACCGACCCGTCGTATCCGCGCTTTGCTGTTATCGCTACGGCCAAGCGCAGCGACGCTTCGTGGAGTAAGCCCACGGAACTGACCATCACGAAGGACACACTATCGACTTTTGCTCATCCAGCTGTATCGCCCGACGGCATGTGGCTCTACTTTGTCAGCGATATGCCGGGAGGACTTGGCGGTTACGACATCTGGCGTGCCGAGCTGACTGCCAACGGTGTTGGCACCGTAGAAAATTTGGGAAAGCCCATCAACACGGCAGGCGACGAGATGTTTCCCACCTTCAGACCCAATGGCGACCTTTATTTCTCGTCAAACGGTCACCCGGGCATGGGAGGTCTTGATATTTTCATTGCACAGCCAACAGCCATCAGCAGCCAGATGACTGCCAGCAACGGACAGGAGACAACAGTCAGCAACAACACCTACCGACTGGAGCATCCCGGATACCCGCTGAACTCACAGGGCGACGACTTCGGCATGACCTTCGAAGGCCTGCACAACCGAGGATACTTTGCATCGAACCGTGGTGATGCGCGTGGCTGGGACCATATCTACTCGTTCGAAAAATCGGAGGTGCTTGTAACGGTCAAGGGGTGGGTGTACGAGCAGGACGGCTACGAGCTGCCCGCCGGACTGGTTTACATGGTAGGCAACGACGGCACAAACAAGCGCATCAGTGTGAAAGGTGACGGTTCGTTCACGGAAGAGATGGAACTGGGCGTTGACTACGTATTCTTAGGTACATGCAAGGGATACCTGAACCATAAGGAAGAACTGCGGGTGGACACGGCAACGGTGTCAAACGAATATGTACTACAATTCCCGCTGGCGAATATCTCGGCACCCGTGCTGATAGAGAACATCTTCTATGATTTCGACAAAGCGATACTACGACCAGAGTCACAAACGGCTCTCAACGAACTGGTCAAGCTTCTGAACGAAAACCCGAACGTAACCATTGAGCTCAGCGCCCATACAGACTACAAGGGAGCTGCTGACTACAACGAACGACTATCACAGCGACGTGCAGAGTCGGTAGTCAACTACCTGGTGGAACACGGCATTGCCGCTGACAGACTGACACCAAAGGGCTATGGCAAAGAGAAACCCAAGACGGTGAAGAAAAAAGTGGCAGCACGATACCCGTTCCTCAAGGAGGGCGACGTGCTGACAGAAGAATTTATCACTGCCCTAAAAGACGAACAACAGCAAGAGCAGTGTAACCAGCTGAATCGCCGCACGGAATTCATCGTGCTGCGAACAACCTACGGCATGTTTGACGAACAGGGACAACTGAAGTCAAAATAAGCCGGTATTATCCTAAAACTTGAACATACTCAACGAATTAGAGCGTTCGCGGTTGAACAGCTCGCAGAAAGCAAGCAGCCAGATAACGCCAGCCGAAACGGCCAGCATGAGCAAACCGTGCTGAGTGTGTAGCATCTTCCCCAACATCAGCAGACTGCCTGCCGTCAGCTGCCAACCGTCGAAAACGAAAAACAGCAAAACGGCCACCACAATACAGAAGATGGTCCACAGACGACTGAGCGTACGGGGGCAGTGGTTGGGAATCTTCTCCATCACACGGTCGCTGAAGCCATCATCGGCTATCGTCATCTGACGAGCTGGACGGAAGAGTTGTTCTAATAATTCATGATCGGTCATAACCATTTTGTCTTAAGTAGTTAGCTAATTTCTCCTTACCGCGACTGAGGTGCGACTTCACCGTGCCCTCCTTCATCTGGGTGATACGGGCTATCTCGGATATGTCGTAACCGTCAATCAGTTGTAAGGTGATACATATACGTTCCTCATCCTTAAGTTGTTTAAGCGCTGTGTAGATATCGCTCATCTCAACCGAGGAATGGTTGGTAGCATGCTCTGGCAGACGCTCGACATCGGCTGTCGGATGATGGCTACGCAGGTAGTCGTACCACACGTTATAGGCAATGCGCGTCAACCAGGTCAGAAAGTTGGAGGTACCACGATACTGTGCAATGTGTGTATAAGCCTTCACGAAAGTGTCTTGCGCCAAGTCGTCGCTCAGAGCCTCGTTGCCCATCGACTGGGTGAGGAAGAAGCGCCTGACAGGCGACTGGTACTCACGTACAAGCTGGTCGAAAGCCCGCTTGTTGTGAAACACAGCCACCTGGGTTGCAAGAGCTATATCGTTGAGCCTATTCACGGTTTACAGTTTCTTTTCTCCTAAACAAGTCCGCTTCCTCTAACGTCTGATGAAGCATAACGCCGATTAAGCGGACTTTCCATGTTGCTTAATATGTACGCTTCTCGGGCATTACTATCCAAAGTACAATGTAGAATATCACACCACAGAAGGCAGTGAACAGCGTCAGAAAGGCGTAGGCTATACGTACCAATACGGGGTCAAACTCAAAATATTCAGCCAGGCCACCACAGACGCCTGCAAAAACTCTGTCACTGACAGAACGGGTAAGTCTCTTATTCATAACGATGATTATTAGATGGATTATTCAAAAATGGATCTGCATTGTTCTGGGACTTGCGGCCAATGGCAACCTTACCCACGCCGATAAAGAACACAAGGGCACCGATGCCAACACCGATTTTTCCGATGGTAAAGCCCAAGAATATCATGAGACCTATACCGAGGAACAACTGCCTCATACCGCTCTGGTAAGCGTCTTTAGCATCCGACGGCTGATCCCTAAGCAGCTGGTCAGGAATGGGCTGGCCGTTCTTCATCGCCATTTCGGCTAACTTCATTTTCTGGCGGCGATTGCGGAAAATGAAGAAGAGTAACAAGCCAAAAATGACCAAGGGGGAGAAAACAAAGATGATTCCGACGACAAGCAGGGCAAAGACCATACCCGCCACGTCGTTGACATCCAGACTCTCAAAGATATGATCCATACCAAGACTTACGGTATTGTCATCGTCATCATCTGTCCAAACAGTAAAGGTTTTACTGCTGGAGATACTGTCCGTCGAGTCCGTCTCAGCCAAGGTTGTATCACTGAAGGCTTCGAATTCATCTACTTTTGAGGAAGAGTCCACAAGTTCCTCTCGAGGCTGCTTTTTGTGTGTCTGCGCTGCTGAGGGAGCACTTGCTCCGAGAGTAAGCAGCAAGGTCAATGCGATGAGATACTTCTTCATATGCTGATTGTTTTTTATTATTGTTTGAATGTTTATTTGTCCGTTAGACGCATTGGACGCAGAATTAGTTGCAAAGTTCGTACTTTTTTTTTAATTTTGCAGCAGAAAATACTAAAAAAGCGATGCAGCTACCCGAATTATTTATAAGGTACACGCGCGAGACAATGGGCGAAGAGCTGTTTCAGCGCTATCTGGAGTCGTTCCAACAGGACACGCCCGTCAGCATCCGTCTGAACCCGAAAAAGCTAAACTTGTCAGGTGGAACACGGCTGTACACGGAAACGGAACAGACGGCAACAACAGGAATGGCGATAAAGGGAGCGGAACCGGTACCCTGGTGTCGTCATGCCTACTACTTACCCCAACGTCCCAATTTCACAATGGACCCGCTGTTACATGCTGGCTGTTACTACGTTCAGGAGGCAGCATCGATGTTTCTCGACGAAGTGTTGCGACAGCATCTGTCCACCATAGGCAGTCCGCTTTCAGCCTTAGACCTCTGCGCTGCACCCGGCGGTAAATCGACGCTGCTTCGTGCCGTTTTGCCCGACGACTGCACACTCTACTCCAACGAGCCTATTCGCAACCGAGCCAGCATTTTGCTGGAGAATGTTGCCAAATGGGGACATCACAACCATATCGTGACGAACAACTACCCTCGCGACTACCGTAAATCGAAGATGCACTTTGACATCGTGCTGTGCGACGTACCTTGCTCCGGCGAAGGTATGTTCCGTAAGGACGAAGCCACCATCCGCGAATGGAGCCCACAGAACGTAGAGAGATGCTGGCAACTTCAACGTGAGATTGTCAGCGATGCCTGGGCTTGTCTGAATCCTGGTGGACTGCTGATATACAGCACCTGTACGTTTAACACAAAGGAGAACGAAGAGAATATCCGCTGGATAGCAGAAGAGACTGACGCTGAGATACTGCCAGTTGAGACCAGTCCTGAATGGCACATCACCGGTTCGCTGCTACCAGACTTCACAGCACCTGTCTATCGTTTCATTCCCGGCATCTCACGCGGCGAAGGACTGTTTATGTGTGTACTTCGAAAGAAGGGAGGATATCAGTCAACACCTGTTTCCAAGAAAGCCAGTCAGACAGCATTAAATGTTCTGTCTTCCCCACTCTCACTACAGCAGACAGAGAGTAAAAAGACGATTGAAGCAACGATTGACCTCAGTTTTGCACAGGCCATAGCCTACCTACGTGGCGAAGCGATGGTACTGCCTGCCGATACGCCTTGCGGACCTGTCACCGTCAGCTTTATGGGCCACCCGCTGGGACTGGTGAAAAACATTGGCACACGCGCCAACAATCTCTATCCTAAGGAGTGGCGCATCAGGACTACCCACATTCCCAATGAATATAAACCTATACTCTCACAAACATAACAAAAACCCTATACTCCCACAAATATGAAACAATATTTAGACATACTGAACCGCATTCTTACAGAAGGCACAGAAAAGGGCGATCGTACTGGCACAGGCACCTTGAGTATATTTGGTACACAAAGCCGATATCCCTTGAGCGAGGGCTTTCCACTGATGACAACCAAGAAGCTGCACCTGAAGTCGATTATCTACGAACTGTTGTGGTTTCTCAAGGGTGACACGAACGTGCGATACCTGCAGGAACATGGGGTACGTATCTGGAACGAATGGGCTGATGAGAACGGAGAACTTGGTCCCGTCTATGGCCACCAGTGGCGCTCATGGCCTGACTATCAGGGCGGAACCATCGACCAGATTCAGTATGTGTTAGAGCAGCTTAAGACGAATCCTGACTCACGCCGAATGATTGTTTCTGCCTGGAATGTGGCTGAAGTCAACAAGATGGCACTGCCGCCATGTCACACGCTTTTCCAATTCTACACCACACCACTCAACGATGGTAGTAACCGCCGGAAACTCTCGCTGCAGCTCTACCAGCGCTCAGCTGACACCTTCCTTGGGGTACCGTTCAACATTGCCAGCTATGCATTACTGCTGCAGATGATGGCGCAGGTTGTCGATATGGTACCCGGCGACTTTATTCACACAACGGGCGACACACACCTCTATCTGAACCATCTGGAACAGGCACGTCTGCAGTTGACCCGTGAGCCACGCCCGTTACCAAGGATGATAATCAATCCCGACGTCAAGAGTATCTTCGATTTCGAATTTGAAGATTTCCAATTAGAGGGCTACGACCCACACCCCCACATCAAGGCTGAAGTTTCGGTTTAGTTCATAGTTCATAATTCATAGTTCATAGTTATGATTTCGATTATTGCAGCGGTGGCCAAGAATCGTGCCATCGGCTTTCAGAATAAACTTATCTACTGGCTGCCCAACGACCTGAAGCGTTTCAAGGCGCTGACCACGGGCCACACCATCATTATGGGGCGTAACACGTTTCTGTCGTTACCCAAGGGTGCACTGCCAAACCGCCGTAACATCGTACTCAGCCACACACAAAAAGACTTCCCCGGTTGCGATACTTACGCATCGCTTGAGGAAGCCTTATCTCATTGTGCGCCACAGGAGGACGTTTATATCATTGGTGGTGCCAGCGTTTATAGTCAGGCGCTACCGCTGGCAGACCGTTTGTGTCTGACCGAGATTGACGATACGCCGGCTACTGCTGACACTTTCTTTCCAGACTACAGCGAGTGGCACGAGACCTACCGCGAGGAGCACGACACCGACGAGCGCCACAACTACCGCTATGCCTTTGTGGACTACGAGCGTTGACGTGCAAGCGCTTGTTGCTCAGAGGCGACAATCTTTGCCGAACCTTCTTAATGCCAGAGACTCTTAGTCCTCGTCATCAGTCATCAATTCGCCGATGGGCAATTGACGATTAATGGCCGAGTGGAAAGAGATGAGCGTCTGCGAACTACTCAACCCTAAAGGTTGCAGTTTGTCGTGGATAATGGTGAGGAGGTCATGATTGTTCTCTGCAAAAATCTTGATGAACATATCATAGTTACCTGTTGTATAGTGACACTCCACCACTTCGGGAATCTTCTTCAGTTCTTCGACTACCGAGTCAAATGACTCTGGGTTCTTCAGGTTCAGCCCGATATAGGCGCATGTTGCATAGCCAATTTTCTCTGGGTCAATGACGAACTGCGAGCCCTTCAGGATACCCATTGCAGTCAGTTTTTGAATACGTTGGTGAATTGCAGCACCACTGACGCCACAGTCGCGTGCCACCTCTAAAAACGGAATACGTGCGTCATCACTGATAAGCTTCAAAATCCGTTTGTCAAGTTTGTCTAACTTTACGTTTGCCATATATTTTTCGTTAATAATGTTATGTCTATTTCCCGTTGACAGCCGAGTACGTTACACTTAGTGCATAAGCATCGCGAAGCTGTCGTTTCACCTCGCCGATGAGTCGCATGGGAGTCCCACGGTCGGCACGTATACAGACGGTCATGCGTTCTTGATCTTCAACCGACATCTTTTTCTGTTCCGCCTTCACAAATGCCGGAATATCAGCTGCCGCCGCTATCCGGTTACCGAGTTGTATATGGTAATCGTCCGACGAGCCATCGGTGGGTTTTCCTATATAGATAAATACTACGTTCTTCTGATGTCCCACCATTTCCATTTGGTGTCCTGCCGGAATCTCATAGTTCACCTTCTTTTCGACGTCACGCATATGGGTGACAATCATAAAGAAGAAGAGCACGGTAAAGATAAGGTCAGGCAGTGCTGCCATATTCAGTTCGGGCACCTCGTGCTGGCGCCGCTTGATGCGGTGTCTCACTGTGCACCTCCTTCCTCTTCGGGTGTCGGTTCCTCAATGGTCTCGCTGATGCGAGGCGCTACTTTCAGTCGACGATAGGCAGCCACTACTGTCTCCTGGAGATGAAAGTAAGCGTCATAGGTGGCCGTTGGCGAAACGCTCAAATCAATGATACGGCGCTTAGGAGCCACTGCAGCGAAATCGACGATGCGCTTCTGCAACTGCTCTGAGCTGACGGTATCGCCCTCAACCACCAGCAAGTTGTCAGCACAGAGGGCCACGGTCATGATATCTTCACGCTGTATGTCCACAGCACGCTGTTCCTCATCGGGTGGCGGGGGCAATTCACGGCGCAAGCCCTTGTCGCTGTCCATCGACGATGTGACAAGGAAGAACACCAGCAACATGAACGAGATGTCGGCCGTTGAGGTGGTGTTCAACGACGGAACTTGGCTATGACGACGATGACCGAACATACAATAATCAGCGTGATACTTGAAAAGATAAACATATCAGCCAGACGCAGCCACAGAGTGTCGTTGAAAACCTGTCCGTTGGAGCGCAATGCCGTAGTAGAAGCTGTACCATAGGTCAGCATCAAAAGTGTTGCAACTGCAGCTGCTACAGAGTAGCCTATGCGTGTTGACTGTCGGCGCTGATGAGTACGTACTCCGTTCCATGCCGACCAGACGCTAACACCAAGTGCCACCGCCAGCAACACATACATCGCAATGATGATGATATCAATCAAGATGTCGTTCTCACCCATTGCTCTGGTGTTTGTATTTCATAATGGTGTCGAGCAACGTAACGGCCGACTCTTCCATCTGCGACGTCAAGTGCTCAATCTTAGACGTAATATAGCTGTAAAATAGCTGCAAAATCAGTGCGACAACAATACCAAAGATAGTCGTTATCAAAGCAACCTTCATGCCGGCTGCCACAATCGTGGGACCGATGTCGCCTGCCTGTTGGATATTTTCGAAGGACATCACCATACCAATGACGGTACCAAGGAATCCCAGCGATGGAGCCATGGCAATGAACAACTTAATCCACGAACAGCCTTTCTCGAGTTTTGCAGTCTGCACGGAGCCATACGACATGATGCTACGCTCAATGTCATCCATCGACTCACGTATATGCAGTAGTCCCTGATAGCAAATACTGGCCACGGGACCACGTGTATCGCGACACAACTGCTTGGCACCTTCGATGTCACCGCTCTCGACCTTAGCGTCGATATCGCGGAGCAGTTTCTTGGCATTAATCTCCGACAGCGTCAGATAGACAATGCGTTCAATGCAGAAGGCAAGTCCCAACACCAGAGCCAGTGCCACCAACGACATAAACATGGGAGAGCCGTCAATGAACTTCGTCTTCAGCTGCATATGCAATGACTCCGGAGCTTCCTGAGCCTGAGCGGCCAGACTCATCATCAGAGTCATCAGAAAAATCAAACGTTTCATATCTTGTTTTCTTCTTGTTCCTATCAATTCGGGCGCAAAGGTACACAAAAAAGTTGAGAGTTGATAGTTGAGCGTATAAATCTTCAACATTTTTCACCTTTTCTCTTGGTAGTAACACATTTTTTACCTATCTTTGCTGCCGTCAAGTTCATTTTCTAGTTACAGACCAAGCATCTTCTGCCTATGAGACTAAGAAACACACTGGCCACTATCATCATCGTCAAGCTCATTATCATTGCCATTTTGAAGCTGGTGTTCTTTCCTGACTTTCTCAAGCAGAAGGCTGGTAACAACAAAGCCGAATACGTAGCGCGGCGCTGCATGCCACTAACAGACAATTGAAAAACAACAATTGTGCAACGAAGTGCCATTGCCCATGAATAGTAAATAGAGAAATTAAAAACCATAAAAATATGCTACAGCACTTGATTTCAGACATTGACGCCGCGACCATCGACTGGTCGAGAGCCCAATTTGCACTCACTGCTATATACCATTGGCTCTTTGTTCCATTGACGCTTGGTCTGGCCATTATCATGGGCATCATCGAGACGCGTTATTACTGTACACAGAAAGCCGTGGCACAGGGACGTGCCTCTGAAGCAGATGCCACTTTTTGGAAGCAAACCACCAAGTTTTGGCAACGTCTTTTCGGTATTAACTTTGCCATGGGTGTAGCAACAGGTATCATTCTGGAATTTGAGTTCGGCACTAACTGGTCCAACTACTCATGGTTTGTAGGCGACATCTTTGGTGCGCCGCTGGCCATCGAGGGCATTGTGGCATTCTTCATGGAGTCCACATTCATCGCCATCATGTACTTTGGCTGGCATAAGGTATCGCACGGTTTTCACTTGGCTTCAACATGGCTTACCGGTCTCGGTGCCACTATCTCAGCATGGTGGATTCTAGTAGCCAATGCGTGGATGCAGTACCCCGTTGGCTGTCAGTTCAATCCCGACACAATGCGCAACGAAATGGTTTCATTCTCTGAAGTAGCACTCTCACCGTTTGCCGTTTCCAAGTTCTGCCACACGGTCACTTCCGCATGGATTATCGGTGCCGTCTTCTGTGTGGCCGTCAGTTGCTGGTATCTGATGAAGAAGCGTGAGACACGGTTAGCATTGGAAAGTATCAAGATAGGCGCTGCCGTAGGTCTCACAGCCTCGCTGCTGGCAGCAGCTACAGGACACAAGTCTGCTCAAGACGTAGCTGCCGTCCAACCAATGAAGCTCGCCGCGATGGAAGCACTTTATGACGGCGGCAACAGTCAGGGGCTGAAAATTGTCGAGGGGCTAGAAGTGCCTTATGCGCTGTCGTTTATGGCCACCAACGACTTCAACGGTTATGTACCCGGCATCAACGACCTGCTTAACGGTTACACCCGTTCTGATGGTACACACGAACTCTCTGCCGACGAAAAGATTTTGCGGGGCAAGAAAGCGATAACCGCCCTTGCCGACTATCGCAAGGCAAAAAGCGACGGTGCCGATGAGGCGGTTGTCAATAGTCACCTGGCAGTGCTTAGGGAGAACATGCGCTACTTCGGTTATGGCTATATACGCAACAAAGCCGAGCTTGTTCCGCCCGTTGCCGTCAACTTCTGGGCATTCCGCATCATGGTAGGTATGGGCTGTGTGTTCATAGGGTTCTTCGCCGTTATCCTGTCGGTGGCCTATAAGTGGCCACGCCGGTTGTGGCGTCATCACGATATCACAGCCCTGCCCTCATGGCACTATTGGCTGGCCATAGCCTTGGTACCGCTGGCCTATATAGCCTCAGAGAGTGGCTGGCTCGTGGCAGAATTCGGTCGTCAGCCTTGGACCATACAGGACATGTTGCCTACATGGGTGTCTGTAAGCGACCTCCACTCCAGCAGCGTTATCGTCACCTTCTTCATATTCCTTGCGCTGTTCACAACCATGCTGGCAGTAGAAATCAATATCATGCTGAAACAAATCAAGAAAGGACCACAACTATGACCTACGAATTCCTGCAACACTACTGGTGGTTCATCGTCGCCCTGCTCGGTGCCATATTAGTATTCCTTCTCTTTGTTCAGGGGGCTAACTCCGTTGCCCGCAGCCTCGGCTATACAGAAGAGGGGCAGCGGATGATCTATAACTCCACTGGCCGTAAATGGGAGTTCACGTTCACCACGCTCGTCACCTTCGGCGGTGCATTCTTTGCTTCGTTCCCATTGTTCTACTCAACGAGTTTCGGCGGTGCCTACTGGCTGTGGATGATTATTCTATTCACCTTCGTACTGCAAGCTGTCAGCTACGAATTCCAGAATAAGATAGGTAATCTGCTGGGGCCGCGCACTTTCCGTTTTTTCCTCACGCTCAATGGTATTGTAGGCCCACTGCTCTTAGGCGGTGCTGTTGCCACCTTCTTTGAAGGTAGCAACTTCGTGGTCGAGAAAAACAATATTGTGGCCCTCGCCGACTCAAATGCTTTTTTCCAACCTGTCATCTCTTCTTGGGCCAACGTTTCTCACGGCCTCGATGCTCTGCTCAATCCCTGGGTGTTGGTATTTGGCTTTGCCGTCGTATTTCTGGCTCGTACACTGGGGATTCTCTATGTCATCAACAACATCGATGACGCAGACATCCAATCACGCGGTTCTGTGCGTCTTGTCGGCACTGCCGTTCCCTTCGTGGTACTCTTCGTCGCCTATTTGGTTCATCTGCTATTGAAAGACGGTTTCGCCTACGACGTTGAGACCGGCATAGTCTTCATGGAGCCGATGAAGTATCTGCACAATCTTACTACTCAGTGGTATTTGTTGATACTGCTTGTCATTGGAGTCGTTCTGGTACTTTGGGGCATTCTCACCGAAATATTGCGCAGCCCCACCCCATCACGACCGTCTTTGAGTAAAATAACACTCTGTGCCGGCATCTGGCCTGCAGGCATTGGCACCGTGCTCACCGTGCTCGCCTTACTGCTCTGCGCCGGTTGGAACGGTACAGCCTACTATCCGTCAACCGCGGAACTCCAGTCGTCGCTCACCATCAGTAACTCCTGTTCCAGTGAGTTTACCCTTCGGACTATGTTCTGGGTGTCGATGCTCGTGCCCTTCGTGTTGGCCTACATTGTTTGTGCCTGGCGCGCTATTGACCGCAAAAAACTGACGCGTGACGATCTGCATGAGGGACACGCCTATTAACTTGGGGAGAAAGACTACAAAATAACCTCCATTCCCGTCTTCTGCACACCCATACCCATGCTACGGTAGAAACACCGTGCAGCGTCATTGCCTTCCCAAACGTTCAGGGTGATATTATAACACCCTATTGACTTGGCGTAGTCACGTACATACTCATAAAGTGCTTTGCCCACATGCTTACCACGTGCAGCCTCGTCCACACAGATATCGTCGATGTAGAGTGTTTTTGCATCCATCAGCAACAGGTGGTTCTTCACATCGGTTATCTGACAGAAGGCATGTCCCAGCACCTTGCCACCATCTTCATAGACGAATATGGGTTTGCAGTCGTCATCAAGCATTGCCTGCAATTCCTGTTCGTTGTATTTCGTCGTGTGCGGCTTAAATAAGTCTGGTCGCAGCACATGGTGCACCATATTAACCTGGTGTAGCAGAGCTAAAATGCCTGCTACATGGTCTTTCTGCGCTCTTCGTACCATTGTAAGTTTGTAAATTATCAATTAGGAATATCTGCTTCACACAACCATCCTTTATTCATTGGCATTATTGCTTCGCGCCTTTGCGTTTCGTGCAAACTCAAAGAGTGCTTGCGGCAGATGGCAGTAGCCCGTAGGATTCTTGTCCAGATAGTCTTGATGATACTCCTCGGCATTGTAGTAGTTCTTCAGAGGCAACTTCTCCACTGCCAGCGGCTGTTCATAGTGTTGCTGTTCATCAGCAAACACCTTTTCTATAATGGGTAGGTCTGTATCGTCGGTATAGTAGATGCCTGTGCGGTAGCGTGTTCCCTCATCGTGTCCCTGCTTGTTCAGACTGGTCGGGTCGATGGCCTTAAAGAACATCTCAAGCAGAAATTCCAAACTCGCCACCTCTGGGTTGTACACAATGCGTACGGTCTCAGCGTAGCCCGTCTGATCGGTATAAACCTCTTTATATGTAGGGTTCTCGGTATTACCGTTAGCAAATCCCACTTCAGTTTCTACCACTCCCTCAATCTGCTTGAAATAGTGTTCCGTACCCCAGAAGCAGCCTCCTGCCAGGTAAATTTCCTTGTTTGTCGTTGTTGTCATATCCGTTTTGTTTTTGTCTTTTTGATTATTCGCGATGCAAAATTAATCATTTCCTTTCATTCGCACATCATTTCTTTCTATTTTTTTCATTGACACCATCAAGAATGAGGATATCCAGAACTCCATGAACATTTTTCAGGATGACACTTTGTTACGTTTTGTCTCTTTTTGGCCACAAAATGTTAGCAAATTGAATATAAATACATAAATACACTTTACATTTTGATAGTTCAATATAATATCCTAAAACAAAATGCAATGAATATTAAAGAAATAAAATCAGAATGATGTAATTTTGCAGCGTGAACGAGACAAAATGTTAACCCACACCAGATGGGTAAGTATTAATAATTAATAAGGTAAAAAGAGAGTTATGAAGAAGATTGAAGCAATCATTCGAAAGACAAAATTCGAAGATGTAAAAGAAGCACTGCTGAGGTCGGACATCGACTGGTTTGAGTACCACAATGTGCATGGTATAGGCCAGAGCCGACAGGAGCGCATCTATCGTGGTGTGATGTACTCAACGGACGTTATTGAACGCGTGGCTGTAACGATTGTGTGTCGTGACCAATTTCTGGAGCCGACGGTGAATGTCATTTTGAAGGTTGCACACACTGGCGAGGTGGGCGATGGCCGTATCTTCGTGAGTGAAGTGATTGATACCTGGAGCATCCGCACAGGCGAGAATGGCGACACCGTTCTTAGAGACAAGAAATAGGGTTTCTACACCGACGAACAAACCGAATTACTTAACACAAAAATACAAATATTGTTATGAACGAAATAGGAATTTCACTCGATACCGTATGGATGTTATTGGCTGCGATGTTGGTTTTCTGGATGCAGCCAGGTTTTGCGCTGTGTGAAGCAGGTTTCACGCGAGGAAAGAACACAGCAAATATTCTGATGAAGAACTTTGTAGACTTTATGTTCGGCTCACTGTTGTTCTTCTTTGTTGGCTTCGGACTGATGTTCGGCGGCGACGTATTGGGCGGTTTCATGGGTATGCCCAACTGGGGGGACCTGTCGTTCTACAAGAGCGATCTGCCTGTTGAGGGTTTCCTGATTTTCGAGACAGTGTTCTGTGCTACGGCTGCCACCATCGTCAGCGGTGCCATGGCTGAGCGCACAAAGTTCTCTATGTACCTGGTTTACAGCGCCGTTATCTCGCTGATTATCTACCCTGTGGAAGGTCATTGGACTTGGGGCGGCGGCTGGCTGATGAGCGACGCTGAGAACGGTTTCATGATGTCGACCTTCGGCGACATATTCCACGACTTTGCCGGCTCTGCCATCGTGCACAGCGTAGGTGGCGTGCTGGCCCTGATTGGCGCTATGGCACTCGGTCCCCGTATCGGCAAATACTCTAAGGAAGGTAAGAGCCGCGCTATTCCCGGCCACAACCTGACAATGGCCGCTCTGGGCGTGTTCATCCTCTGGCTCGGATGGTTCGGCTTCAACCCCGGTTCTCAGCTTGCCGCAAGTGGCGAGGTCAACCGCATTGCCATCAGCCACGTGTTCCTGACCACAAACCTGGCTGCCGCAGCCGGCGGCGTTGCCACCATGTTCCTGACCATGTTCAAATACGGCAAGCCCTCGCTTTCATTAACGCTCAACGGTGTACTGGCAGGTCTGGTTGGCATTACGGCTGGTTGTGACCTCGTATCGCCTCTGGGTGCCATCATCATTGGTTTGGTTTGCGGACTTGTACTGGTATATGCCATTGAGTTCATCGACAACAAACTGCACATTGACGACCCCGTCGGTGCTTCGTCTGTACACGGTGTCTGTGGTATTCTGGGAACGGTCATGACTGGTCTGCTGGCTACCGAGACAGGTGCTCTCTACGGTGGTGGCTGGGGATTCTTCGGCGCACAGGTCTTTGGTGTTCTGGTGATTGACCTCTGGGCAGCAGCCTGCGGATTCATCCTGTTCTTCGGCATCAAGAAGCTGCGCGGACTGCGCGTTGAGAGCCGTGTGGAGGAAGAAGGTCTCGACATCTACGAACACGGTGAAGCATGCTATAACTAAGTTAGAAATCAAGAGTTCAAAAATTGAAGAATCGAAGTTAAGAATTAAAAAGGTAAAGGTATGAAAAAGATTGTTTTATTTGCAATGGGAATGGTCATGAGTATGACCGCCCTTGCACAGGATGAAGTGGAAACTACAGTAGCTACCGATGTAGTCACCAGTTACATCTGGCGCGGACAGGACTTGGGAAGCACGGCCATTCAGCCCACCCTTGGCATTGGCTACAAGGGCCTTTCGCTGACCGCCTGGGGCAGCTACGGCATAGCCGACCCCGCAGACACCAAGGAGTTTGACCTGACGCTGGCCTACTCCACCGGTGGTCTGAACATTGGTATCACTGACTACTGGTTCAACGCGGGACTTGACCCACAGAACCGCTACTTCAAATATGACGCCCACGGAACGAACCACGTGTTTGAGGCTAACATCGGCTACGACTTTGGAGTAGCCAGCGTACAATGGTTCACCAACATCGCGGGCAACGATGGCGTAAACAAGGACGGCGAACGGGCCTACAGCAGTTATGCGGAGGTAGCAGTCCCATTCAAATTAGCTTCCGTTGACTGGACAGCAACGGCTGGAGCCGTTCCTTTCGCCACCGATTTCTACGGTACAACGGGTCTGGCCGTCACCAATCTGTCGCTGCGCGCAGACAAAGAGATCAAGGTGACCGACACCTTCTCGATACCTGTCTTCGGACAGGTTGCAGCCAACCCTTGTAGCCAGAAAGCATACCTGGTTCTTGGTTTCACGCTGCACCCATAATCTTAACCAGGCAATTTCCCCCTTCCCTGTTAACATGCGGAGAAGGGGGATTTTTTGTCTTTACAGATATTTTCTGTTAGAAAAGGTTATAAAAATGCAATACTAAAACAATAAAGTAGCAAAATGTAAGGAAACGGTGGCAATTATCGAATTTTGAACCCCCAAAAAGCAGAAAAACAGCCATCGAAAGTTTACAAAATGTCAAAGAGCTCAGTTTTTAACATTCAAAAAACAATCATCAGAAAGTGTTTTGAGGAAAAAAAAGAGTAATTTTGCAGTCCATAAAATAGATTCGTTTTATGGATACAAAGTACATTTTCGTCACAGGAGGCGTCGTTTCCTCATTAGGAAAAGGCATCATCTCCGCCAGCATCGGAAAACTGCTGCAAGCACGTGGCTACAAAGTCACCATTCAGAAGTTCGACCCCTACATTAACATCGACCCGGGAACATTGAATCCCTACGAGCACGGCGAGTGCTACGTAACGGAGGACGGCTTTGAGACCGACCTCGACCTGGGGCACTACGAGCGTTTCACTGGCATCCACACCACCCGTGACAACTCTATCACTACCGGGCGCATCTACAAAACGGTTATCGACCGCGAGCGACGCGGCGACTACTTAGGTAAGACCATTCAGGTGGTGCCGCACATCACCGACGAGATTAAGAGGAGAATGCTGAGGAATCCCTCCCTACTCCCCTCCAAAGGGAAGGTGATGTCAGATAGCACAGAATCTCCCCTCTCTTTAGGGGGTGCGGAGGAAGCCCTGGACTTCGTTATCACCGAGGTGGGCGGCACTATCGGCGATATAGAGAGTGCACCCTTTATGGAGGCCATCCGACAGTTACGCTGGCAGTTAGGCCGCAACGCCGTTTGCGTACACTTGACCTATGTGCCCTATTTGAAAGCTGCCGACGAGCTAAAGACAAAACCCACACAGCACAGCGTCAAGGAGCTGCAGTCGATGGGCATACAGCCTGATATTCTGGTATTACGCACGGAGCGACACTTAGACGACTCCATGCGTATGAAGGTGGCCTCGTTCTGTAATGTCGATTTGGAGTGTGTAGTACAGAGTGAAGACTTGCCCAGCATCTACGAGGTACCCGTGAACATGCAGAAGCAGGGACTCGATGCTGCCATCATGCGGAAAATCGGCATTCCCGTGGGCGAGACGCCTGCCATGAAGGGGTGGCACGACTTTCTGGACATGCAGCGCAACGCTATCCGCGAGGTACACATCGGGCTGGTGGGCAAATACGATTTGCAGGATGCCTACAAGAGCATTCGCGAGAGTCTGAATCTGGCCGGTATATATAATAATGTGAAAACTCGGCTGCACTTCATCAACAGTGAAGAGATAACAAGTCAGAATGTAGCAGAGAAGCTGGCAGGCATGGCGGGCATCGTCGTGTGTCCTGGCTTCGGCAGCCGAGGCATTGAAGGTAAAATCACGGCAGCGCAATACACTCGTGAACACGACATACCAACCTTTGGCATCTGTCTGGGTATGCAGATGATGGTCATTGAGTTTGCTCGCAACGTATTGGATTATCAAGATGCCAACAGTGCCGAAATGGACGATAAGACACCGCACAACGTCATTGACATCATGGAGGAGCAGAAGACCATCACCCAGATGGGCGGTACCATGCGACTGGGTGCGTACGACTGCGAACTGATCAAGGGAAGTCGGGTTTACGAAGCTTACGGTGAGGAGACACTCATCAGGGAGCGTCACCGCCACCGCTATGAATTCAACAACAAGTACAAAGAGGCTTACGAAGGTGCTGGCATGAAGTGCGTGGGTATCAATCCAGCCGCTAATCTGGTGGAGATTGTAGAGATACCCGAAAAGCGCTGGTACATAGGTACACAGTTCCATCCTGAGTACACCTCAACGGTTCTTCATCCGCATCCGCTCTTCAAAAGTTTCATAAAGGAGTGTTCAGTAAGCTCACATAACGCATAGAAACCCAGCCAGATAACATGGAACAATTAAAGCATGAGTGCGGCGTTGCAATGATCAGACTGCTGAAGCCGCTGGAGCATTACGAAAAGAAATACGGCACTTGGGCTTACGGGTTCAATAAGCTATACCTGATGATGGAGAAACAGCACAACCGTGGTCAGGAGGGTGCTGGTTTTGCCACCGTATGCATGAACAAACAAGCAGGCACGGAATACATGTTCCGCGAGAAGGCAGAGGGAAAGAATGCCATTACCGAGATTTTCAGTCGCGTCACTCAGGAAATGGCCGGTGAGCTTTACATGGGTCATCTGCGCTACTCCACTACCGGAAAGAGCGGACTGACGTTTGTACACCCCTTCCTGCGCCGTAACAACTGGAGAGCCAAGAATCTTTGTCTGTGCGGCAACTTCAACATGACCAATATCGATGATGTATTTCGCTTCCTCACCGAGCAGGGACAGTCGCCCCGCATCTACGGCGACTCTTACATCACACTTGAACTGATGGGCCACCGACTGGACCGCGAAGTGGAGCGGCTCTTCGACGAAGCTCGGCTGAAAGGACTGCAGGGACTCGACATTACCAACTACATAGACGACCATATTGAGATGGCCAACGTGCTGAAGACCACAATGCAGCACTACGACGGCGGCTACGTGATGTGCGGACTGACGGGCAGCGGCGAGATGTTCAGTGTCCGCGACCCATGGGGCATACGTCCAGCCTTCTACTATCGCGACGACGAAATTATCGCCCTGGCCAGCGAGCGTCCCGTGCTACAGACGACATTCGACGTCAATGCAGAAGACATACACGAGCTGAAGCCCGGCGAGGCCCTCATCGTACGCAAGAACGGCGAGAGCCATCTGGAGCAGATTATGCCTGCACAGAAATATAGTGCCTGCTCGTTTGAGCGCATCTACTTCAGCCGAGGTTCTGACCGCGACATCTACCAGGAGCGCAAGCGACTGGGTGAACAGTTAACACCGGCCATATTAAAAGCCATCGATGGCGACGTAACCAACACAGTATTTTCATATATTCCCAACACGGCCGAAGTGGCCTACTATGGCATGACCGACGGCTTCCGTAAGCTGCATGGCGAGGTGCGCACAGAGAAAGTGGTGTGGAAAGACATCAAACTGCGCACGTTCATCTCGACAAATAACGAGCGCAACGATCTGGCAGCACACGTCTATGACATCAGCTACGGAAGCCTGCAACCGTATGTGGACAACCTCGTGATTATCGACGACTCCATCGTGCGAGGCACCACACTCAAGGAGAGTATCTTCAAGATTCTGGACCGTCTGCATCCCAAGAAAATCGTTATGGTGTCGAGTTCGCCACAGATTCGCTACCCCGACTATTACGGTATTGACATGGCACGTTTGGAGGAGTTCTGCGCCTTCCGTGCCACGATGGCACTGATAGAGGAGCGAGGCATGTGGCAACTGGTGAACGACACCTATCTGGCTTGCAAAAACGAGTTGGAGAAGCCCAAGGAGGAGATGCGCAACTGCGTGAGGGCTGTTTACGCTCCTTTTACGGTAGAGGAAATTAACAACAAGATTGTAGAAATGCTGCGTCCTGCCGATATGCAGGCTCCCATAGAACTGGTCTTCCAGAGCATCGAAGGACTGCACGAGGCTTGCCCCAATCATCCTGGCGACTGGTACTTCACTGGCCTCTACCCCACTCCGGGCGGCATACGGTTGGTAAACCAGGCATTTGTGAACTATGTGGAGCAGATTCTGAAAGAACGACGCTGACTTCAAGCCATACTTCACGAGTATTGGAAAATACTCCATGAGTTTTGAAAAATACTCCATGAGTTTCGCGCGAAACTCATGGAGTATTTTTTAATTCTCGTCACCTTGCAACAAGAAAGCCACACTTTTACGCAAAAAGAAAGCAAAATGACAGAACCATACATTATTATCTTTACAATTTGTCATATTACACAAGTTTTAACAACCAAAAAGCAAGACAAATCGTTGTACTCATAACTATTTGTCGTATTTTTGCAAATCCAAAAGTAAAAACGAATAAGAACAACAATAATTATGTGTGGAATCGTTGCGATATTAGACATTAAAGAGCAGACGCATGCGCTGCGTGAAAAGGCGCTGAAGATGAGTCAGAAAATCCGTCATCGCGGACCAGACTGGAGTGGCATTTACTGCGGTGGCTCAGCCATCCTCGCTCATGAGCGACTGAGCATTGTAGACCCTGAGTCTGGTGGCCAGCCGTTGTTTTCGCCCGACCGTAAGCAGGTACTGGCGGTGAACGGTGAGATTTACAACCATCAGGAGATTCGTCGTCGCTATGCTGGGCAATATGATTTCCAGACCGGCTCAGACTGTGAGGTGATTCTTGCACTTTATCGCGAGAAAGGCATCAACATCCTTGAGGACCTCAGCGGCATCTTTGCCTTCGTGCTCTACGATGAGGAGAAGGACGAGTTTCTCATTGCTCGCGACCCCATTGGTGTAATCCCCCTTTATATAGGCTATGACAGTGACGGCAAGGTCTATGTGGCTTCAGAACTGAAAGCCCTTGAAGGTCAGTGCGAGCACTACGAGCCCTTCCTGCCCGGACACTATCTCTGGAGTGGAGACCTACCCAAAGATTCTTCATCCTTCATTCTTCATTCTTCATTAAAACGTTACTCCCAGCGCGACTGGTTTGACTACGACGCCGTGAAGGATAATCCTGCCAGCGTAGAGGCTATCCACGATGCGCTTGAGGATGCCGTGAAGCGCCAGCTGATGTCGGATGTGCCCTACGGCGTTTTGCTCTCTGGCGGTCTGGACTCATCAGTCATCTCGGCCATTGCGGAGAAATTCTCGGAGATGCGTATCGAGGATGATTCGCAGTCGAAAGCCTACTGGCCCCGCCTGCTCTCGTTTGCCGTCGGTCTGAAGGGAGCGCCCGACTTGGCTAA
>JAGBQP010000079.1 GCA_017632825.1 Prevotella sp.
AAAATCGTTGCCGGCCTTTGTCTGATAATGGTTGCAGCCATTGGGGCGGCGCAAACTGAAAACGATAAAAGCAACCTGCTTACGAAGGCTAAGGCTTTTTTGAACAGGTCTGTCGTTCATGGGGTTGACACGAATTATGTGGAGAACATCACCGTGGCCCCTGCAACCACCAAGATCCCATGGCCCTATCAGAAGCTGCGCTTCGCCCTCATCTTCCAGCCCCTGCCTGAAAACGCTACGGAGTTCGACTTCATCGTGCCCTCCAGCACCTGGCAGTTCAAGGGACATCAAGTGTAAGTAGTTTTATTTAGTTTAACGTTATTAATTTATAATGATCATGAAAAAAATGATGAATTGGGTGTTGACATCATGTCGAGCCTGCCCACGCTCGACAAAACGAGCAAGCTCGTTATGTGCTTGCTCAATCACAGCCTTCGCCGCTATCCTGATTTGCGGCGCAAGTGTGTTCACATCGTGTATTAATGACATCGACGACAATCCTGTCACCCCTGATAATCCTGACAGTCCGGAGCTGGCCGACTACGCCATCCTGCTCTATGGCAACGGCGGTGGAAATCTCGATGATGCCATCGTTGAGAACATCCAGCAGTTCTATGCTGCCAATCCTGCCTCCTTCGACAAGGTGAAGATTGCGGTGCAATATAAGTTCAGTACCGAAAAGGATATGAACAAACTGATGGAAGACCTCCAGAGTGAAGGTGCACTTGACGCATTTGAGTATATGCAGGAATGGTTAAAGGTATGGAAAGACAGGTTAGGCAAAACCTATCGTTTCACCGTGGATGCATCGAAGAAGGCGGAAGAACAGTTGGGCGCGGAGAGCCTGTACGCTTCCACCGACTGTCATATCGCCCATGCCGACTCGCTGACCCATTTCATCAACTGGGCGGTAAAGGCTTGCCCCGCCAAGCATTATGTGCTGATACTGACCAATCACGGCACTGGCTATACGCCAGACGATGACCTGCCATACACCCCTGCAGCCGCCACCCGCGGACTCATCTATGACGCCGAAACAGTAAATGAGGACGGCGACACAGAGCATTTAACCTTACATTCGCTCAACCATGCCATTGCCAGCTCAGACATCAGGCCTCAGGTCGTCTATTTCGACGCCTGTCTGATGAACAGTCTGGAATATTGGTTTGAACTGAAGAACAGCTGCGACTACGTCATAGCCTCCTCGTTCCTGGTACCTGGTGTAGGGGGTGATTATACCGCACTGACCGACCTGCTTGCCAACTGCCATGAGGACATTGAGAGTGCACTGAGAGGCTTCGACATGGCCTGTGTTGAACGATGGAACGAATCTGAAAAAGAGGAGGAGAGGAATTACTTCGATATGTCGGTGATACGCACCAGCGGACTCAACGCATACGGGAACAAGATACGCACCTTCACCGACAAGCTCTTAGAGGCCTATCAGAGCGGCGATGACGCACAAAAGAGGATAGACCAGGTTACTTCATACGCCTTGAAGATATTGAGCAGCGATCCATACTACGACATGCTGTGCTATGCTATGACGCTGGCTGCGGCGGTGCCGGATTTCCTGAAGACACCCTATGACGAGATGCAGCAGTGCTATGACAATGAGTGTATCGTGGCGCATCAGACTTCTGACTATCTGAGCACTGAAGGCATCACGGGCTCTGTCATGCTGGGATGGGAAGGGCAGTATGAGTGTCTTTTTTGGTATGAGGATGATAATAACACACTTAAGATATTATTTGAAACGATTTACAAACCCGATGGCACTGCTATCGAAATAGACTTCGAAGATGAAGAGAACCCTCCGTATAAATTTGATTGGGGCAGCACCTTCGCCGACAGCTACGAGCAGACCGCTTTCGACAAGGCCACAGGCTGGAGCCGTTGGATCTGGACCAACAAGCAGCGCCCTGCCACCATGAGTGCCTTTTCAAAAGATTACAAGCCGTTGTATCCATCTAACTGAGGTAAACAATGAAAAAGTGACACAGAGGAAGATCAGAGGGACCAAGATCAGAGGGACAGATTCATTGATCTGTTCCCCAAAGATGTGAATAGAGAAACGGAAGTCTGTCAGGGCTTCCGTTTCTATTAGGATCATGGGGTCGGTTCTTCTGATCATTTTTCAAATTAAGTGAAATGCGAATGAGACAAGTAATAAAGCATAGAGAAATCAGACTCTTGAAAATGATCAGGAGAACCGTGACACACTCAATTATAGTTTCTCTATTTCCTAATCTTTTTCGACATTTTCTCCTTTCCTATATATCGGCATGTCGGCATCAGAATGTCACAAAGTATCCTGTATTTGTTGTGATACGTTCGGAAGTGACATTGTAGTGGCATTGTTTCCTTGGCCGGTCGGAATAATCCCCGTATCTTTGTGCCGACCTTGCAAGGACAACGAATGTCTAACGAAAATTTTTATCTAAATGAAGCTGAAATGAATAGAAAAAGGACCCTGTAAGAGAGGAACTCGCCCGGGCTGGTGAGGCCTCCCAGATAACACCGTCGCTCAGGAAACTCGACGGTTGCCGGATTATGACCGATACCGACGTGTCCGAAGAGGACTTCCTGATGCGTTTTAATGGCAAAGCCTGTTTCCCGCGCCGCGACCTCACGGCCATCACCGGTCAGGAGAAGTGCGGAAAGACCTTCTTCACGTCGATGCTCATGGCCTGCTGTGCCCAGCTGTCGCAGGAGGAACTGCAGCGCAGGGTAATGGAGCTCAGCCATATCGAACAGCCGAAGTACTACGGCAAGGTGTTCGACCTGGCCGTGGAGAAACGTGTGGTCTGTACGACGTTGAACAAAGGCGGTCGGGTCGTGGTCATCTCACCCCCTTCGTAACCCCCTCCTTATATAGACCCACCCCTCTCTAAAGAGGGTGGGTGCTATAGTAAGAGGGGTGTAGAAGGGG
>JAGBQP010000080.1 GCA_017632825.1 Prevotella sp.
AATTGAAGTCTCATTTCAATATCGTCAACGGGCCTGTCTGCACGACCGGTGGCTGTGCCTTGAATCATTTCTACCACGTCAAGGCCTTCTTCCACTTCGCCAAATACGGTGTATTGACCGTCCAGGTGAGGTGTGCCTCCAATGGTGGAATAAAGAGCTATCTGCTCGTCAGTCAGACCTGAAGGACCAACTTTCTTCTCTGCTTCTGCCACCAACTTCTCTTGTAGTTCCTGAAGTCCGGCGCGATTTCTGTCGCGACGTAACTGCATGATTTCAGCATGATTTTCTCTGGCAAGCGCGTTGAAGGCATCCTGAACCTTCTGCATTCTCAGTTGCTTGGAGAACTGGCGCAGCTGTCCTTCGTTGTACACATCTCCCCAGACAATATAGAACTGTGAGCCGCTGCTACGTCGCTCCGGGTTTACCTCGTCACCCTGTCGTGCTGCAGCCAAAGCTCCACGCTTATGGAACAGGTTGTCCTTAATTTCAGCCTCAAGCGTGTAGTCAGGACCGCCCACGCCCAGCATCTTGCCGGCAGGTGCTCCTTTTGAATCAGGGTCACCGCCCTGAATCATAAAACCCTTAATTACCCGATGAAACAAGGTCCCATCGTAATAACCCTCCTTCACCAGTTTGATGAAATTATCTCGGTGAACAGGTGTTTCGTCATATAGGCGAACAACGATGTCGCCCAGCATGGTTTGAATCTTTACTTTTGTCATCATCAACTTGTGTTAATATTGGGTGCAAAAGTACGAAAAATCAGACGAAATCCACTATCTTTGCCGCAGTTTTTAATATGTTTTGTGAATACGTCTTCCGTGAAGTTGCGAAGTCGTGATACGAAAAAGTTGATTGAAATGATGATTGCAGTTCTTACGCGTCGTAAGTTCCATACCTTAATAATTCACAAAACATGATGCAGGTATGACGCTTTTATGAAATTAATTGGTACTTTTGCCCTTGCAATGTAATGAATTAGACTGAAATAGTTATGAGAAAAAGAATTTTATCTGTTTTTGTTGCCAGTCTTGCTTTGGCCATCAATTTGCAGGCACAGACCGGTGTGAAGAAAGTGTATGACGAGGAAATCAACCAGTTGGAACAAATAGACCGCGCTATCGTGCAGGCAAAGGCAAAGGGCAAGTTCGTTGTCTGTCAGGTGGGCGGCAACTGGTGTCCCTGGTGCCTGCGTTTTGCAGCTTTCGTGACCAACGACACGACTATCAACAAGGTCGTGAATGACAACTTCGAGTACATTCACGTGAACTACAATCCTAAGAAAGCGGAGGGAGAAGAGAAACTTCAGCGTGCCAAAGCTATGCTGAAGCGCCTGAACAATCCTGAGCGCTTCGGGTTCCCCGTGTTTGTTGTCCTTGACAGTCAGGGTAAGGTGTTGCATATTCAGGATTCCAGCTTCCTGGAGGAAGGACAGGGCTATGATAAGGAGAAAGTGCTCCGCTTCTTCCAAAACTGGACACCGAAGGCAGTCAACAATCTATAATATTGGAATCATATTAACGAGCTCATGAAATAACATTTTTTAATAATTATTCTCGAAAGGATTTTGCGTTTTTGGGTACTAAATGTTTGAATAAACTCCCAAAAAGATGAATGAGATTGAATTAGAATTCACAAAACTGGTCCGAGAATACCGTAAGACAATCTACACGGTATGTTACTTCTTCTCAGACAATCCTACCGAAGTGGAGGACCTTTTTCAGGAAGTGTTGGTCAACCTCTGGAAAGGTTTCTCCAAGTATCGTGGTGACAGCAGTCCCAAGACGTGGATCTGGCGTGTTAGCCTGAACACCTGCTGCAACATCGAACGAGGCAAGAAGCGGCATGTACCAACCGTTCCGCTGCTTATCGACAAGGATGTGATGAGTATTTCTGATGAAGGTGGCCGACAGATTAAGATGCTGTACGAGCGAATCAACAGTCTTGAGTTGTTCGACCGCGCTATCATTCTGCTTTGGCTGGAGAGCATGCGGTATGATGAGATTGCTGCGATTGTAGGTCTCTCCACTGCAGCCGTCACCAGCCGCCTGTTCCGAATCAAGGAGCAACTCAAATCAATGTCTAATTCTTAAAAACGTAAAAGCTATGTCAGAGAATATTTTAGAACTCCATGAGCTGGATGAATTGAAAGCCACTTACAACCTGATGGATGAACGTCTGGACAGTCAGACAATTGTATCCGATGAACAATTGCGCGAGACGATGGTCCGTAAGTTTTCCGATATGCGCCAGAATGCCAAAGAGTGGCTCATCTGGGTTAACCTGTTGATGGTTCCCATATTGGCATGGGATTCCTGGGCACACAACCGTCTCACCCTTCTGGGCATCATATTATTAGGTGTGTATTGGGTGGCTTCGCTGGTATTTAAGTTTGTCGTTCTGAGGAAGACGAAGAAAGAAGATTATGGCAGCTACGACTTGAATACACTTGTCCAGAAAGAGTCCCGCTACTCCAGAAACATTGTATGGGGCAATATCGCTGCTCTTTGTTTCTTTGTAGTCTATTTGGTGCAGATGTTTTTGTCAGATGGAACGTCCGGATTGCTGATATTCGGCATCATGCTCCTGATCATGCTGGTGGCCATCTTCGGTCGCAAACTCATTATTAAGTTCAAGTACAACGGCCAGACCATCGACCCTGCAACGGGCATGCCCCGAGTGCTTAAGAGCGGCAAGTGGCTGCGGATAGTGGGTTATAGCCTTTTTGCAGTCGCAGTTTGTCTTTGGCTGGTTGGCTTTGTTATGAACACGATGACGGCCACAGGCCTTTATGGATTGCTGCGCGTTCTTGGTCTGGTGCCGACGATTCTGGCTGTTATAACGTTAATTTTGGGCGTATCA
>JAGBQP010000081.1 GCA_017632825.1 Prevotella sp.
CTGTCTTTGTCGGCTATGGAGGCTTCGTTGTCGGCAATCTGCTTCTTCAGTGCGTTGATTTCGTCGGCATGTTTCATGGCGTCGGTAGAGTCCTTCCAGGCTATGTAGTTGCTGTAGGACTGTGCCACCATGCTGGCGTTGTTGCTGCGACGGCCGTTGGCAATAAGGGTTTTATAGACCTCGTCAACCTTGTCATAGTCCTTGGCTGCCGTGAGCTTGTCGGCCATCTCCTTGAAGACGGCGTTGCCCTGGGCGTTCATGCCGAAGGTGTAGTAGTAGATAGCCTTGGCGTAGAGCAGGTCGTTCTTGGTAGCGTCGTCGGCAGAGCGGGTGGCCAGGATCTCCATTTTGTTGAGCTGCTCCTTGGTACTCTCACCCTTCTTGAGCTTCAGGTACATCTGCATGCGCTCCTTTGTGGAGAGGTAGAAGAGACCTGCCTTCTTGTTGTCGCCTAACTGCTTGTCGGACTGAATGGTCTGATCGACGCGGCGCAACAGTTCGAAGGCCTCTTTATAGAGATTTTCTTTGTAATATAGGGCTGTGGCTCTGACGGCACACTCTACGCCGGCTGTCGTCTGTCCTTTGCTGATATAGTCGTTGAAGGCATGGATGTAAAGCGAACGTGCCTGCGGCACATTCTTGCTCTGGTCGGCAGTCTCTGCCCTCTGCTGTAAGTCACTTTTCTCTGTTCCCTGTGCAAAAGTGGCGCAACTGAAGAGAAGACTTAAAAGTAGGATAAACACGTTTCTGTTCATAGTGTTTCTTTGTTTAGTATGATTATTATTCGCGGCAAAGATAGTGCTTTTCCGCGAAATGCACAAACATTTTCAGCGGCAAATTAGGCCTCGGCTTGAATTTTCTTGATTTCCTCGTCGGTTTTGGTCAGTTTGTCCTTGCATAGCTTGATGAGCTGTTGTGCACGCTTCAGCTGTACGGACAACTGGTCGATGTCGAGTTCGTCGTTCTCCATGAGGTGAACGATGGTCTGCAGTTCTTGCAGAGCCTCTTCGTATTTCGGTTCTTTTTTCATGAGCAATGTGGTTTGTGTGTGTTATTGTTCGACTGTTGACAGGATGGTTCCCTTTTCAAGTCGTGTCTCTATGAGGTCGCCGGCGCTCAGCTGCTGCGGGTCGCGGACGAGATGACCGTCTTTCAGCGTGATGCTATAGCCTCGCCGCAAGAGTAGGGCAGGGTCGAGGGCTTTGGCCTTCTCTTCAAGCAGCTGCAGACGGTGGTTCTCGGCGGTGAGCCGGCGTTCCAGCAGCAGAGGGATGCGGTCGGCCAGAGCGTCGATACGCGACTCCTGACGCATTTTGAAGACAGAAAAGAGCGATGACAGGCGGCTCTGGGCATCGTCAATGGTGTTAAGCACCTGTTGCAGATGGTCGATGAGGAAGGCTGCTGCTGCTGTTGGGGTTTTTACTCTGACGTGCGATATCATGTCAAGAATACACTCGTCGCGCTCGTGGCCAATACCTGTAATGACTGGTAGCGGGAAGTTGGCAACGTTCTCGGCCAGCGCTAGCGTGTCGAAGCCTGCCAAGTCGCTTGTGGCACCGCCACCGCGGATGATGACTACACAGTCGAACGGGGGACTGTCTGGTGACTGTTGACTGGTACAGGCAAAAATACGTTCCAGCGCAGCAATGATGCTCTGTTCTACACCTTCGCCCTGCATGATGGCGGGAAACAGCTGAGTCTGGAAGGCAAAGGGCGAGTCGGCAAGCTGATTGCAGAAGTCACCGTAGCCGGCGGCCGTCTGGCTGCTGATAACGGCGATGCGTTGGCAGAACATGGGCAGATGCAGACTTTTCTGAAGGTCGAAAACACCGGCATCCTTCAGTTGGCGGATAATCTCCTGACGACGCCGGAGCTGGTCGCCGAGCGTATAGGTGGGATCGATGTCGCTGACAATCCAGGAGAAGCCATAAGCCTCGTGAAACTGGGGACTGACGCACAGCAGAACCTTCATGCCGGCAGCCAGACTCTGGCCGGTGATGCGCTCGAAATAAGGACGTATCAGCGCCCAGCTGGAAGCCCAGCATTTGGCTGAGGCCCGGGCGACTGGTGTAGCGCTCTTGTCATTGCGCTCAATGAGCTCCATGTAGCAGTGCCCACGGCTTTCGCGACACTCTGACAGTTCGGCCTCCACCCAGTACTGGTGGGGCATTTCGCACTCTAAAACCTCGCGAACAAGGCGGTTTAACTCGTAGAGCGTCAGTCGTTCTTCACGTGTGTTCATGATGCAAAGTTACGAATATCTGTCGGAATTACCAAATTCTGGCGCGATTTCTCGGTGTAATTTTCGCTATATCGGAAAATATTCGTAACTTTGCAGCGTTTATAGAATAAAAGGAATCAGATGGACAACCGACAAGCTGCTCTCGAACTAGGTCAGAAACCCGTGGGGAAACTGCTCTGGCAGTATGCCCTGCCAGCCATCGTGGCCATGACGGCGTCGAGCCTTTACAACATCATCGACCGTGCTATGATTGGTCAGATCGTCGGCCCTGAGGCCATTGCCGGTCTTGGCATTACTTTTCCTTTCATGAACCTGAGCGCCGCCTTCGGCGCGGCAGTAGGTGTAGGCTCTTCGACGTGTATCAGCGTGAAGCTGGGGCAGAGGGACTACAAGACGGCCGAGCACCTGTTGGGTAACACGGTGACGCTGAATCTGATTGTCGGATTCCTCTTCATGGTCGTCTGCATGATTTTCCTTAACCCCGTCCTTCGCTTTTTTGGCGCGTCAGACACGACACTGCCTTATGCTCGTGAGTTCATGGAGGTTATCTTGGCAGGCAATATCGTTACACACATGTACTTCGGCATGAACGCTGTGCTGAGAGCAGCCGGAAAGCCGCGGCACGCTATGTATGCCACACTCTTTACCGTGGGCATGAACATTCTGCTGGTTGTGGCCTTCGTGTGGTGGCTGAAGTGGGGCATACGCGGTGCAGCACTGGCAACGGTCACATCGCAGTCGCTAGCCCTGTGCTGGCAGATGCGGATATTGTCCGATAAGCGTGAGCTGCTGCACCTGAAACGTGGTATCTTCCGTCTGAAGGCCGACCTGGTGCGTAACATCATGGCCATCGGTGTTTCACCGTTTCTGATGCAGACCACTTCGTGTGTTATCGTCATCTTCATGAACAACCAGTTTGTGCGCTATGGCGGTGACATGGCTGTAGGCGCTTATTCCATTGCCAACTCGATGGTGATGGTGTTCTTCATGTTTGTCATGGGTGTCACACAGGGCATGCAACCCATAGTAGGCTATAACTTCGGCGCAGAAAAATTCGACCGTATGCTGCGCTGTCTGTGGCTGGCCATTGCCGTAGGTACCTCCATCCTGCTGGTGGGCTGGACACTGTCCATGCTCTTTCCGTCGCAGATAGCACGCATCTTTACCACCGACGCAACACTCATCGAGTTGTCGGCTCGCGGCATCAGGCTTGATATGCTGGTGTTCCCGATTATTGCGTCGCAAGCCGTCATCACGAACTTTTTCCAGTGTATTGGTAAGGTGAAAATATCTATTTTCCTGTCGCTGACACGCCAACTCATCATGCTGCTGCCGCTGGCCTATATACTGCCAATGTTCTGGCAACTCGACGGCGTGTGGTACGCGATGCCTGCAAGTGACTTCGGCTCGTTCGTTATGACGATACCGTTGCTGCTGTGGTACTTGAAACGTCTAAAACCGATGCAATCATGAATAGTATGAATAAGAACGTCATTATTAATGTGGGACGCCAGGTGTGTGCCGGCGGATTGGAAATCGGAAGGCTGCTGGCCGAGGAGTTCCATGCAAAATACTATGATCGGGAGTTGCTGAATCTGGCTGCTAAAGAGAGCGGATTCTCTGAGGAGTTCTTCAAACAGAGTGACGAGCGCAAGGGTTTCCTGCGCTCTTTCCTGCATCTGCCATACAGCAACAACTGGGGTGGCAGTGGCAATTTCTATCAGAGCAATTTCTCACAGGAGAGCCTCTTCAAGTTCCAGAGCGACGCCATAATAAAGGCTGCCCTGGAAGGTTCATGCGTCTTTGTGGGACGATGCGCCGACTATGTGCTGCGTGACTTCGCTGATGTGGTCAATGTGTTTATCACGGCACCCATCGAAAAACGGGCAGAACTCTTCATGAAGGAAAAGAACGTGACGAAAGAGGAGGCCATCAAGCGCATTCAGCACGTGGAGAGCCGACGGGCGTCATACTACAACTACTACACGGGCAAGCATTGGGGACAGGCCGACAGCTATGACCTCTGCATAGACTCTGGCGCTATGGGCACGGCAGAAACAGCACGGCTCATTGCCGAGTTCGTCAGAAAGAAACTGAATCTGTAGCCCCGTCACACTCATCATTAACCTCCATAAGCGATGAAAAGAATAGGCATCATCAGCGATACCCATAGTTACTGGGACCCCAAATATCTGCATTATTTCGAACCCTGTGACGAAATATGGCATGCGGGCGACATCGGTAGTGTTGAGGTGGCCGAGAAACTGGCGGCCTTCCGACCGTTGCGCGCCGTCTGTGGTAACTGTGATGGCGGTGATCTGAGATTGATGTACCGCGAATTGAACCGATTCAAATGCGAGGATGTGGAAGTACTGATTAAGCATATCGGAGGGTATCCCGGCAATTACGATTTCAGTGTTCGCTCCACGCTTTTCGCTAATCCACCGCAGCTTTTTATTGCCGGACATTCGCACATACTGAAGGTGAAGTACGACAAAACGTTGGGCCTTCTGCACATCAATCCGGGTGCCGCTGGTTTGCAGGGTTGGCACAAGGAACGTACGCTCGTAAGACTGACCATAGACGGCAGCGAGTTCAAAGACCTTGAGGTTATCACGCTGAGTACACACTAATCAGATTTATAGTCCTACCAGATCTATTAGAAATATGAAAAGAACAATCGTTATTACCGGTGGCGCAGGTTTTATAGGAAGCCATGTGGTGCGCCTGTTTGTAAACAAGTATCCGGACTATCATATCATCAACCTCGATAAACTGACGTATGCTGGCAACCTTGCCAATCTGAAGGACGTCGAGCATAAGCCCAATTACGAGTTCGTGAAGATGGACATCTGCGACTTCGATGCCTTCTATCAGCTGATGCTGCAGAAGAAGGTTGACGGCATTATCCATCTGGCAGCAGAAAGTCACGTTGACCGCTCGATTAAAGACCCCTTTACGTTTGCCAAGACCAACGTGATGGGTACGCTCTCTCTGCTGCAGGCTGCCAAACTCTATTGGGAGTCGCTGCCTGAGAAGTATGAGGGGAAACGGTTCTACCATATCTCGACTGACGAGGTGTATGGCGCACTGGAACTGACACACCCGGAGGGCATCGAGCCCCCGTTCACAACCACCGCATCGAGTGCGGAGCACCATCTGGCTTACGGCGACCAGTTCTTTCTGGAGACGACAAAATATCAGCCACACTCGCCCTACAGCGCATCGAAGGCGTCGAGCGACCACTTTGTGCGCGCTTTCCACGATACCTATGGTATGCCCGTGGTCATTACCAACTGCTCGAACAACTACGGTCCTTATCAGTTTCCGGAGAAGCTGATACCGCTGTTCATCAATAATATACGCCACCGCAAACCGCTGCCTGTCTATGGTAAGGGCGAGAACGTGCGTGACTGGCTTTTCGTCGAAGACCATGCTCGCGCCATTGATGTAATCTTCCATGAGGGTAGAATTGCCGATACGTATAATATCGGTGGCTTTAACGAGTGGAAGAACATCGACATCATCAAGGTCGTCATTAATACAGTGGACCGCCTGCTGGGACGCAAGGAAGGCGAGGATATGGACTTGATTACGTTTGTCACCGACCGTGCCGGTCATGACCTGCGCTATGCCATCGACTCAACAAAGCTTCAGAAAGAACTCGGCTGGGAGCCCTCGCTGCAGTTTGAAGAGGGTATCGAGAAGACCGTACGCTGGTATCTGACCAATCAGGAGTGGCTCGACAATGTGACGAGTGGCGACTATCAGAAGTATTACGAGAATATGTATAAGAACAGATGATTCTAAATTCGCGTTTCAATCGTAGTTACCTTCGTAATACTCTCGTGGGAATTCCCTTAGGTATCCTTGCACTGGCTGGAGTTACGTCGTTAAAGACCTCAGCCATCTTGGCTACAATCATTGTTACGGTTGTGTTTAGCCTTATAGGTGTTTTAGGGTATCTCTGCTGGTTGCGCCGAATTACCATCCTTCCTGATGGACTTGAGACACGGCGCGTGTTGCTGCCTTTCTGGAAAAGGTTTTATCGCTTTGCTGAATTCGATTATTCCGAAATGTCATCAACCCGCAGCGGTGATGTGCTGAGGCTCATCAAGGATGGCAGACGGGTCGTCAGCATCCCTTCTTCACTTTACGAGAATTTTGAGCAGCTTTGCCAGGGTATTGCGGTAAAAGGAAAAGAGCAATTCCTGTTTCGTGACACAGCAGAGGTTGTTTCTGAATATAATTCATTTCGCATATATGGTATTGGTGGCTTCTTCGGCCTGATGTCATGTCTTATGGCGTTGATGCCATTAAGCCAATATTGGGGAGGTCGAGAGGTCGCGTGGGGAATGATTCTTTTTGCGCTTTTAGGCACTCTGTTCATTGGTGCGCTGTTTGTGGGAGCGCTTTTCCCTTGTCAGCGCATCACGGTGTGGCGGGGACAGATAAGTGTGCAACGCCTGCTATGGCCTTTTCATGTAAAACACTATCAGTTGTCCGATTTTGACGGATGCTATTATGTAGTCGTTAAGGCCAATGGTCAGTTAGGTTCTAAGGATGAAGAGCAGCGCTGGCTTACAAAGAACGGTAAGGCGATTCTTATTATAGAAGAGAGCGTCTACAGAAACTATGAGGATCTGAAGAATGCCACACGTACGAACTTCCTGGGACGCTTGGAACTGACGAATGTTCAGGCAATGAAATATAGTTTAGGAAAAAAGATACAGTTATGAAAAAAATACTATTGTTGGGCTCGGGTGAACTGGGCAAGGAGTTTGTTATTGCCGCTATGAGGGCTGGCCAGTATGTAATAGCTTGTGACCGCTACGACAATGCACCCGCCATGCAGGTGGCCGACGAGCGCGAAGTGTTTAATATGCTCGACGGTGATGCCTTGGAGGCTGTTGTCAGGAAACATCAGCCGGATATCATCGTTCCGGAAATTGAAGCTATTCGTACGGAACGACTGTTTCAGTTTGAGGAAGAGGGCATCCAGGTGGTTCCTTCTGCCCGTGCGGTCAACTTCACGATGAACCGTCGCGCTATACGTGACCTGGCTTCGAAGGAGCTGGGATTGCGTACAGCAAAATTCTTTTATGCAAAAACATTCGATGAGTTTAAGCAGGCAGCCGACGAGATAGGATTCCCCTGTGTGGTGAAACCCCTCATGTCTTCGTCTGGTCACGGCCAGAGCTATGTGCATAACGACTCTGAGCTGGAACAGGCTTTTAAGGAGGCTATGGAAGGTTCGCGTGGCGATGTGAAGGAGGTGATTATCGAGGAGTTCATTGATTTTGACTCGGAGTTCACTTTGCTTACCGTCACACAGCAGCACGGCTGGCCCACCTTGTTCTGCCCGCCCATCGGGCATGTGCAGAAGTCGGGCGACTACCGTGAGTCGTGGCAACCCTACAAAATAAGCGAAGAGGCACTGAAACAGGCTCAGATAATGGCCGACAAGGTGACAAAGGCTCTGACGGGAGCTGGCATCTGGGGCGTTGAGTTCTTCCTGACGAAGCAGGGCGAGGTCATTTTCTCGGAGCTGTCGCCACGTCCCCACGATACGGGTATGGTGACGCTGGGACATACCACGAACCTCTCGGAGTTTGAACTCCATTTCCGTGCTGTGATGGGATTGCCCATCGCCGGTATTCATCTGGAGCATGCAGGAGCCTCGGCTGTCATACTGTCGCCAACGGAAGCCTCTACGCCCATTGACCGTTCGCTATTGCCATATAATCTTGAGACGGCTTTACAGGAAGACCGCACACGTATCCGCATTTTCGGGAAACCCGAAGCCCATAAGGGACGCCGCATGGGTGTCGTACTCTGCTACGGCGAGGTGGGCGATGACGTTGATGCGCTTCGCGATAAGGCAAAGAGACTGGCCAAAACGGTTCTTGGCACAGACCCCTATGCGAAGTTAAAATAAAGATGTGAAAACGTGAATGATTTGCGATTACCGATGGAGATTACAATTGTTGACCTGCCAAAGTTTTCGGACTATCGTGGTAATCTGACGGTGGCTGAGGCTAACGCCGAGGTGCCGTTCGATATAAAGCGTGCTTATTGGGTGTATGATGTGCCGGCTGGCGAGAGTAGGGGAGGGCATGCTCACAAGCACCTCAGACAACTACTTATCGCTATGAGCGGTTCGATACACGTGACGATAGATAACGGCTATGAGCGCAAAACAGTCCTCCTGGATAATCCTGGGAAAGGCTTGCTCGTCAATACAGATATCTGGTGTACACTCGCTGATTTTTCTTCGGGCGCCGTCTGTCTGGTCTTAGCCTCTGAGCACTTCGAAGAGGAAGATTATATCTGCGATTACGATGAATTTCTGAACTATATAGGATGTTCCAAATAATCAGATATTCTCCTGAGCGACACGATGAATGGAATCGGTTCGTGACAACGTCGAAGAATGGAACCTTCCTCTTCGACCGAGAATACATGGATTATCATGCTGATCGTTTTAGGGACCATTCGCTCATGTTTTACCTCAAGGGAAAACTCTATGCACTCCTACCTGCCAACGAAAAGGACGACACGCTTTACAGTCATCAGGGATTGACCTACGGCGGACTGGTTCTTGGTGTGGAGGCAACAACTCCTTATGTGCTTGAACTTTTCCGATCGTTGAGAGAATACCTCTTGCAACACGACTTCCGACATGTTCTTTATAAGGCTATCCCTTGGATATATCATCGCGTACCAGCAGAGGAACCTCTATATGCAATACATCAGTTAGGTAACTATCGGTTGAAAGAACGTGATGTGTCGTCAACGATTGTGATGAATCGGCTGCTACCGTGGAGAAAAGGTCGCCGTTATGCTCTGAGTGTATCGCGAAGAAATGGTTTGGTGGTATCTCAGAATCAGAATTTTGAGGATTTCTGGAATATTCTTAAGGATAATCTGTGGAGAAAACACGGGGCAACTCCCGTACATTCTCTGAGTGAAATTCATTTGTTGCACGGACGCTTCCCGAACAACATTAAACTCTTCGAAGCCAGAAAGGATGGTGCGCTTCTTGGCGGATGCGTTGTCTATTTGACCTCACAAGTGGTTCACACGCAGTATATTGCGGCTTCTCCAGAGGGAAAGCGTCTTGGTGCGATTGATGCTATCATTGGGGAGTTGATTCATAGCTATTCTGATTATCCTTATTTTGATTTTGGTAAGTCAACCGAAGCACATAGCGACGAACTTAACGAGAATCTGATATTCCAAAAGGAGGGATTCGGGGCAAGGGCTATGTGCTACGATACCTACGAGTGGGATATATTATTATAATGTATAACTTATAAAAAACAATAAAAATGGATTACGAAGAAATGACTAATGTGTACTCCCGCGAACGGGAGTTGGAGATGTCAACAGCATTCCCGGTACTGATGCGCAAGGTGTATGTGTGGATGTCAATGGCACTGGCAATTACAGGTATTACAGCGTATTACGTGGCGCACAATGAGACGCTGATGATGGCTATAAGAACCAACCGGATACTCTTCTGGGGACTTCTTATCGCAGAATTTGGACTCGTCATTGGACTGAGTGCTGCTATTAATAAACTGTCACTGACGACCGCAACGCTGATGTTTGTGCTCTATTCGCTTGTCAATGGTGCTACGATGTCGTTCATCTTCCTGGCTTACACGGAGTCAAGTGTTACGAATGTTTTCCTGATAACGGCAGGAACGTTTGCGGCAATGGCTGTCTTGGGCTACTTTACAAAGACCGACCTCACGTCAATGGGAAAAATCTTGATGATGGCTCTGATAGGTGTTATTATTGCGACCATCGTGAACTTTTTCACTAAAAGCGCGGGACTGTCAATTATCCTCAACTACATCGGGGTGCTAGTGTTTGTTGGACTGACAGCTTATGATTCACAGAAAATCAAACAAATGTTGCAGATGGCTCCTGATGTAAGCGAGACAAGTCAGAAGGTTGCCCTTCTCGGGGCTTTGTCTCTCTATCTTGACTTCATCAATCTCTTTCTCTATCTCCTCAGAATTTTTGGTAGTCGCAGAGATTAGAATAACATCAAAATCTTCTCTTAACTGTCCATGCCTTACTAATATAATAAGGTGTGGACAGTTTGTTTTGTCATAAAACATGAAAACTTTCATATTTTTGCAAAAATAATTGCGGAAAAATTTGGATGGTATTGGAAAAAGCCGTACCTTTGCATCCGCTTTCGCTCAAAAACAAGGGCGAAGCGTTAAAAAGAAAGAGTTCTTTGAAAGATTTACATAAACAGAGACAAGTAGTACAAGAAGCGAGTGCTCTTAGTTGGGCACTTGGGTAAATATACGAACTGTCGATTCCATGGGGCTGTCTGGTACAGTCCTGTGAATGAAGAA
>JAGBQP010000082.1 GCA_017632825.1 Prevotella sp.
CGTCCGTCGTAGCGAACGAAGCCCGACAGCGTACCTATATAAATGTACCCGCGGGAGTCCTGCCACACCGTCTCCGTCTGCATCTGCGACAGGCCGTCGAGCGTCGTGAAGCGGCGGTAGCTCAGGTTGTGCGTCAGCAGTCCGTCAGCCGAAAAACAGTACGAGACGGCACAAAGCAGGGCCATCAAGAAAAAAGTCCTCTTGCTCATCGGCTGCAAAGTTACATATTTTCTTCCAAACCACAATCACTTTTTCTGCTCTTCCCTTCACTTTTTCTTCTTTCGTCACGCCATGCGCTCCTTTCGTCACTCCCAGCCCTTGTTTCGTCAAAACGTGCGCTATGCAGACTCCGTCTCTTGAAGATTCTTCGTAACTTTGCCGATAAAACAGAATGATATCACTAATAAAACCGTAACGATTATGAAGAAACAAAAACTCAGAACAAGACGCCATTTATTCCTGGCACGAACGGCAACGCTGCTCTTTGCAGCCTTATTAGCCCACCTGTCGACGTGGGGACAAAACAGTGTCTCTACCGTTACAACATCAGAAAACATAACTAAGAAATCCACTGTATATGTTGGTGAAGTCGAAGTGGATGGCGTGACGATGATTAAATACCTTTTTTCTGATGATATAAGCCGAAAAGAGGAAGTCATAACCAACCTGCTCAGCGGTCTGCAAGGCATGAGCGACGGCAGCTACGCCACGATGCTCGAAGGGACAAAGGCTGATGTGGAGGCCACTGGTCTGGCCCTCTGCTCTGACCCCGAACTCATCGCAGCAATGGACGAGAACTGGAGCAGCGCCCAGTATGTCGGAACGCTGTACTACACGGACAAAACGGTCTTATCAGAAATCAACTCAAATCTCTATGACATTGACGAAGGTTTCAAAGCAGCGCTTGATGCCCAAACCGCAGCAAGGGCAGAAAACATCGAAAAACTTGCTGATGTGAAAAAATGCATTGTCACCCATCTCGATTCAAGAACTGTGACCGACGTGTGGTACAACATTATTGACGGCTCGACCGTCAGACACTCCGACATAAACGTCATTTATGATTCGGAAGCAACCACGGTAATCTGCACCAGGGTTGAGCTTGAGACGTTGCAAGAAACGACAAAGGAGTTTGTTGACTTAGGCCTGCCCAGCGGCACGCTATGGGCGACGTGCAACGTGGGAGCCAGCAACCCGCATGACACTGGCCTCTTCTTTGCCTGGGGCGACACAGAAGGACACGGTAGCGACCCCTCCGACGGCTATTTCTTCAGCTGGGAGAACTACAAGTGGGCAGAGGTTGACGGAGAGGAAACATCCTTCACCAAATACTGTTCAGACAGCAGCCAGGGCAAGGATGGCTTCACCGACGGCAAGGCCGAGCTTGACCCGGAGGATGATGCTGCCTACGTCAATTGGGGCAGCCAGTGGCGTATGCCGAGCAAGCAGCAGCTGGACGAGCTAAAGGAACAATGTACGTGGACTCAGACCACCCTGCAGGAGGTCAATGGCTACGAGGTGACAGGCCCCAACGGCAACACCATCTTCTTGCCCACCACGGGCTGGCGTATCGACGACATGCTGCTCGATGGCGGAGCCTACTGGTCACGCACAACCAATCCAGAGAGTGACGGCGGTGCCTACTACCTCGGCTGGGACGACTGGGGATGGTACGAATATGGCGGACGCCTCGACGGCCAGTGCGTTCGTCCTGTTTTCAATGACGAGACAGTGACGCTCATCAGCGACAAAGAGGGCAGCTACCGGTCAACGCTCCACAGCGACAACGTCATCTACGACTTGACAGGCCGCCGGCTTAACACAACACCCCGCCAGGGCATCTATGTGAAGAATGGCAAGAAGGTCGTAGCTTCTAACTCTTAACTCCTAACTCTTAACTCCTAACTCCTAACTCTTAACTCCTAACTCTTATAGTTATGTCTATCAAAAAAACAACCCTTACCCTGTTCACACTCCTGGCCATCGCCACAGAGAGCATGGCTCAGGTAGCAATCAACGAGGAGAACTTCCCCGATGCAAACTTCCGTAACTTTCTGTTGAAAGAACCGTTCGGTTCTGACGGTGTACTGACATCTGATGAAATAGCCAACCAATTCTATATCGTAGTTTACGATGAAGGCATCACCAACCTGAAAGGTATCGAACACTTCACGGCACTGCTGGGGATAGACTGTTCACACAACCAGCTGACGGCGCTTGATGTGTCGAAGAACACGCAACTAAAGGAACTGTACTGCGAAGGCAACCAAATCAGGGGTGCACAAATGGATGCTCTCATCGCCAGTCTGCCCAACAAAAAAGGCAAAGCACTTGAATTTGGTGTCAGAGACGAAGGAATGCCTATTGCCGACGACAACGACATCACCATGGCGCAGGTAGCGGCAGCCAAGGCAAAAGGCTGGATACCACAGGCTTGGGACGTCGAAGAAGAATGGTATTACAACTATGCCGGCAGCGATGCAACATCAATGGGCGTCGTCATCAACTCCGCCAATTTCCCCGACTTCTATTTCCGCCGGTTCCTGTTCTACGAAGATTTCGGAGAGGACGGTGTGCTGACACCGGAAGAGATAGCCAACACCACAGAGTTGTTTATAGTCGTTGAGTTTATCAGTGACCTGACGGGTATTGAGCATTTTACGGCACTCAAGTCACTTAACGTCAGTCAAAACGGCATTAAGACTTTAGACCTGTCGAAGAATACGGCTTTGGAGGAGGTGGATTGCTCTGACAACAGCATGGAGGAGCTCATCCTTCCCGTCAGCGGCAATCTCACCCACTTAAACTGCAGCGAAAACAAACTGACGACAGTGACCGTTCCTGCTCAGTTGAAGTTGGAATCGCTCACCTGTTCCGACAATGAAGCATTAACCTCCCTTGACCTGTCCACATGTACCTCCCTGAAACATCTTAGCTGCTCAAACACCAATATTACGTCAATCGACCTTTCGGCATGTAAGGCACTGGAAAGGCTCGGATGCTCCAACACAAAGCTGACAACGCTGTCGCTCGAAAATAATACGGCACTCACCGATTTGTACTGTAACGACATAGGGCTCACATCGCTCGATTTGTCGAAGAGCGCCGCATTGAAAGATTTAAGATGCTCAGGCAACAAGCTGACAACCCTCAACCTTTCCCCATGTGTCGCACTGAGACGGCTCGAATGTGAGAACAACCAGCTGACAACCCTCGACCTTACCAACAACAAGCAATTATACATTATTTATTGCGGACTCAATCAGATCAAGGGCGAGCAGATGGATGCCCTCCTTGCCAGCTTGAGAGACGCCGGAGATATCTATGTGATGTACCTTGACAACCCCGAAGAAGGCAACGACATCACGAAGGAGCAGATAGCCTTCGCTGAGGACAAAGAGTGGACCGTATATGCCTACACCGAAGCCAACGGATGGATGGAGTATCAGGGAGAGACAGGATTGCCCATCGACCAAGAGCATTTCCCTGACCGCTACTTCAGAAACATCTTGAAATCATGGTACTTTGGAATAGACGGCTTCCTGACTGATACGGAAATAGCCGAACTGACCTCTTTCGGCGTCCACTACAACAGCAATATCCAGTCACTCAAAGGCATTGAATACTTTACTGAACTCGAAACGCTTGAATGTTACTATCTCGACCAGCTGACCCAGCTTGATTTGACTGCCAACACCAAACTGCAAGAACTCGACTGCAGCAATGACGGCCTCACCTCTCTCATCGTCTCCAACGCCGCCACCAACTTTACTCTGATTTCGTGTTATAACAACCAAATCAAGGGAGCACAGATGACGGCACTCGTCGAGAGCCTGCCTACCGTTGAAAACGGAGAACTCCAGGTCATCAACTTCTACTACGCCGGAGAAGAAGGCAACGACATCGACACCAACCAGGTGGCTATAGCCAACGCCAAAGGCTGGGCAGTCCTCGC
>JAGBQP010000083.1 GCA_017632825.1 Prevotella sp.
CGATGCCTACCAGAAGTTCGTTACTGGTGTCGATGCAGCCAAGACTGTGAAGGTACGTGCCCTCGAGGTTTACGACCTCAACGGCCATCGCCTCGTGAATGCCAAGAAGGGCATCAACATCATCAAGAAGGTGATGAGCGACGGTACCGTTCAGACCACAAAGGTTGTGAAATAGTGAGTATCAAGCAGAGCTTGCTCATGCTTGATCGAGCGTGAACAAGCTCGAGCTAAAAGCTCATGGTTGTGAAGTAATGTCAAGCAGAGCTTGCTCATGCTTGATCGAGCGTGAACAAGCTCGAGCTAAAAGCTCATGGTTGTGAAGTAATTTCATAAGAAAAATACACTCTCATCAAAGGCGGAGTGACCCATCAGGTCACTCCGCCTTTTTTCTTTTCGTGTAGAAAAAGTTATTATATGTGTAGAAAAAGATACTATAGTTCTGTTTTGGGTGACTGTAATATTGTTTTTGACAGTTTACGTTAAAAAAATAAAGGAAATGAGACGTACGGAAATGTCAGAATAGTGCAGTTGTCTTACCTTTGCAGTCGCATTTTTGCCTCTAAAAACACTTTTTTTATTACACATATTATTAACTTAAACACTTATTATTCTTATGAAAAGACTATTACTGTCGTTTGCAATGCTTCTGGCGTTGGTCGGAACCGTTGCGGCCGTCACGAAGAAGCCCCTCTTGCTGACGGGCACTTCGCCGGAGGGAGTCTTAGTGGAGCCTTATGGCAGCAGTACAATGGAAGAGTTGTATGCGGCTACATTCACTCCTACACAAGACCTGAAGAACATTTTCCAGTATCGTGATTTTGATACTGAAGACTTCAACAAACTGGTTGTAAAGTTTGCTGAGCCTGTTTCCGATGGATGGAACATCCATGCCTACGGTGGTCAGGGCGACTTCTTCAGCCTCGATGGTAGAACAGAGTATATCATCAAACTGACCGGTGAAATCGTTCCTGACTTTACCATCTTCAACTGGTTCGGTTGTCGTACACCTATTACTATTACAGAGTGCTATCTGCTCAATGACGGTACAGGTTTCGCCGGCGACGACGATGACGACGAGCCTGAGACACCCGTAGCCAAGGGCAAGGGCACCTGGGTGAGCCTCATTCAGAATGGTACAGCCGATGAAGGCGACGACCTGGAGAGCTTCCCCGTGTCTCTCGATGGACCTAACAATGGCGATACCGCCAACGACCGTCCTGAGATTGTTGACGGTGGTGTTGATGGCACCAAGTGTCTGAAGGTGGTGTCCGACCAGCTTGAAGAGAAGTTCAAGGAGAATGGCGATAAGGACTGGACCACCTGGTCTGCCCAGTTCTATATCCTCCTGAACGAGGAACTGCCTGTCGGTGAGTCTTGGCGCTTGAAGATGTCCATCAGAGCCGACCGTCCGGCTACCATCTCTACGAGTTCGCAGGCCGAACCCCGTGCTTGGAAGGGCGGTTTCGTCGATGCCTTCGATGTCACAGATGAATGGCAGGACTTCGAGTGGTCTGACAAGAACACCGTTGAAGGTTTCAAGAGCATTGCCTTCGACCTGAACAACGATGCTAACTCCAACACGTTCTATTTCGATAACATCGTTTTCGAGAAGTACGTTCCTTCTATCAATGCAGAGTTTGGTGGCCAGACCATCCAGGTTGCCTTCCCCTTCCCGACTAATATTGCCGACTTGGTGAAGGCTTGTGGCAAGGCTCGTCTGCAGTATCCCGTCGATTGCGCTGCTGTCAAGGTCAATGGCGAGACTGTCGGTATTGATTATGTTGAGGGTGACGCCAGCGGTGTCATCTATGTCTTCCCGAACGAGTCAATCCAGATGTCAGAAGGCGACCAGGTAGAGGTGACTTTCAAGAATCCTGCCGATGCTGCCTTCCATGTTGCTTATGCTGATGAAGCCAAGGGCGCTATCGAAACTGTAGAAATGGAGGCTGACTGGAATGGCGACCTCGACGAGATTATGCCTGACAGCTTCAACGACCCCGTTCTGGTGAGCGCTGTGCCTGAGAACCGTTCGTTCAACCTGCCTAACAACATCAGCGAGTTCACGCTGACGTTCGACAAGGATGTGGATTGCGCTAAGCTGACTGCTAAGATTAATAAGGAGACACTGGCCAAGACACCTGCTACTGGCTTCTCTAAGGAAGTGAAGCTCACGCGTAGTGGTGCTGACCTGGCCGATGGTGTCTATGTTCTGAATGTAACAAACATCTTCGGTGAGTTCTCTTCTGAGGACTTCCCCGAGTCTGAGGA
>JAGBQP010000084.1 GCA_017632825.1 Prevotella sp.
CGAACTCATTGATGGCACCATCAATGCCGATGCGCTGTTGAGACGCGATGTCACCAGGATGAAACTCAGCAGTGGTGCCCTCACAGGTTCCGGTGAGTCGCCAGTGGGCTACGAACGGTTGCTGCGACAGTTGACAACCCTGGGCGATTCTGTGGTGGCACAATATAAAAATAAGGTGATAGACCAGCCTGCCATTATGCGGCTGTTGCCCACAATGACACTACACGCCGACTGTCGCAAGGACAATTTAGTGAGCGAATTGTTGAAACGTACGGGCAATATTGATTTTAAAGACTTTTATGTGGACCTGACAACATCGCCCGAGACAGGTGTCAACGGACAGGCATATATTCATCAGCTGAACTACGACAGCATCCGCATAGATACCATCAATGTCAGGTTGACGCAGAAGGGAGAACGGCTAACCTATCAGGCACAGATACGTAACAACAAAAAGAACCCGCAGTTTGTTTTCAATGCGCTTATCGACGGACATCTGCACGAACACGGGTTGTTGGCCGGTCTGCGCTATTATGACGAGCAGGACCGCTTAGGCGTGCGTATTGGTGCAACGGCTGAAATGGAGGAAGGCGGTATTCGTCTGAAACTGATGCCAGAACGTCCGACGGTAGGTTATAAGGAGTTTAATCTCAACAAGGACAACTTTATATTCTTGGGTGCCGACAAGAAGATACGTGCTAAGGTTGATCTCGTGGCCGATGACAAAACCGGTATCAAGATATATACAGAGGACATGGGCAATCCCGATGCGTTGCAGGACCTGACGGTCTCTGTGAACCACCTCGATTTGGGCGAACTGACATCGGTCATGCCTTATCTGCCACGTATCACAGGACGGTTGAACGGCGACTACCATATCATAATGGACCGACAGGAACACATCTCCGTTGTCAGCGATATGGCCGTTGAGCAGATGAACTTCGAAGGTTCACCAATTGGTAACCTGAGCACGGAGCTGGTTTACCTAATGAAAGACGATGGTTCCCACGCCATCGAAGCCAGACTGCTACTGGACGACGAAGAGTTCGGCCTTCTGGACGGTAGTTATCGTACCATTGAAGGTACATCGCAAGGCGCTATCGATGCTACCTTTACGATGACGCGCTTCCCACTGTCGATGGCCAATGGTTTCGTGCCCGATATGCTGGTAGGACTTGAAGGATTCGGTGAGGGCGTGCTGACTGTCAAGGGACAACCACAGAAACCGCAGATAGACGGTGAAATCATGGTTGAAGACGCCTACCTCATTAGTAAACCCTATGGCATCCGCATGCGTTTCGACAACGATCCCGTCCGTGTGGTCAACTCCCACCTGCTACTGGAGAACTTCGGACTCTATGCCTACAACGAAGAACCGTTGAACTTGCAGGGCGACATCGACTTCAGTAACCTTGACCACATGAAGATGGACCTCCAGATGCGGGCACGCAACCTGCTGTTAATCAATGCTCGTCAGGAACCTGGCTCAATAGCCTTTGGTAGGGCTTTTGTGAATTTCTTCGCCCGACTTCAGGGACCAATGGCGGCGCTGAAGATGCGCGGACGTCTTGATGTTCTGGGTGCTACGGATTTGACCTATATGTTGCTCGACTCACCGCTTTCAACAGACAACCGCCTGGACGAACTGGTGAAATTTACCGATTTCAAAGACTCTACCCAGACCATCGTCACACGACCGGCACCGTCGGGACTTGACGCCGACCTGACACTCAGCGTATCGCAGGGAGCACATATCATTTGCAATCTCAATGTGGAACAGACCAATTACATTGACCTGATGGGTGGAGGCGATCTCCGCATGCGCTATAATAGTGAAGGCATACACCTGACAGGACGCTACACCCTGGCGAGTGGTGAGATGAAGTACTCGCTGCCCGTCATTCCGCTGAAGACGTTCACCATCAGCGATGGCAGTTATGTAGAGTTCACCGGCGACCCCATGAATCCCCGTCTGAACATTACGGCGACGGAACGTACCAAAGCAACCGTCAGCGATGAAACCGGAGCCTCGCGCAGTGTTGCCTTCGACTGTGGTGTTGTCATCACGAAGACACTCAGCGACATGGGACTACAGTTCATCATCAATGCCCCCGAAGATCAGACCATCAGTGGCGAACTCGCAACGATGTCACCCGAGGAGCGCGGAAAAATAGCTGTAACGATGCTTACTACCGGTATGTATCTGGCTGACGGCAATACCAATGGTTTCTCTATGAACTCAGCCTTGAGCTCGTTCTTGCAAAACGAGATTAACAGTATTGCTGGTTCGGCGCTGAAGACGCTGGACCTGCAGCTGGGCATCGACAATACTACCGATGCCTCTGGAGCCATGCGTACAGACTACTCTTTCCGCTTTGCCAAACGTTTCATGAACAACCGTTTGAAGCTGCAGGTTGGCGGTAAAGTGTCGTCAGGCGATAGCGAGACCATGGGTCAGCAGCAGTCCTTCTTCGACAATGTGACCATGGAGTACCGACTGAACCAGGAAGCTACACAGAACGTGAAACTCTTCTACAACCAGAACGTTTACGACTGGCTCGAGGGTTACACAGGCGAGTATGGTGTTGGATTCGTCTGGAGAAAGAAGCTCGATAATTTCTGGGATATCATCAGAGGGCCACAGCCTGCTCCCGCCATCCTGTCAAGGCCCGTTAACACAAGGCCTGCACCTAACGAGGCGACACCCAGTAGCGATAGAACGTCAAGAAATGAAGCACATGCGCAAAAAGAGAATTGACATACGATATATAGGCATTATCGTCGTTTGCAGTCTGCTTGCAGCCTGCTCGATGACCAAGAATATTCCTGAGGACGACCAACTCTTCACAGGACTGAAGCGCATTGTCTATGCCGACAATCAGAAAGATAGCTTCGAGGCCCATCGTGCTGTCACTATGGAAGAAATAGAAGCAGCGCTGGCAACCGAGCCCAATGGCTCGCTCTTCGGTTCGAGCTACTTCAGCATGCCCTGGTCGTGGCATCTGTGGGTTTACAACCATTATGCTAAGAAGAACAGCCACTTTGCCCGCTGGATGACCAAGTCGTTCGGTAAACCGCCCGTTCTCATGAGTCAGGTAAATCCCGCTCTGCGCGCTTCTGTGGCTCGTTCCGTTCTGAAAAACAACGGTTTCTTTCGTGGCAACGTAACCTATGAGACCATCACGAGCCGTAACCCCAAGAAAGCAAAGATTGCCTATACCGTCACGATGGACTCGCTCTACACCCTCGACAGTGTGGCCTATTTGGGCTTTCCTGCCGATATGCGCCAGCTGATAGACTCTACAGCCAGCGAACAGTACATCAAACCTGGCTCCCCCTTCAGCGTGTCGGCACTCGATAACGAGCGCAGCCGGCTTGGCATATTGCTCCGTAACAATGGTTATTACTACTATAATCCCAGCTATGCCTCTTATCTGGCCGACACTTTTGCCATAGCCAATCAGGCACAGCTCCGGCTCCAGCTGGCAGACGGCGTACCCGATGAGGCATTGCGAAAATGGAGTATCGGGAAGGTTGATGTGCAATTCCGACGCTCGTTCCGTGAGCGACTGACCGACAGTATTCAGCGCCGTCAACTCACGATTCATTATAACGGCAAGCGGTCACCCATCGTACCCCGCGTCGTTCTGCGCAACCTGAGACTCCGTTCCCGTCAGCCCTATAGCTACGAGAAGTACATGGAATCGGTGAGCAATATCAATGCAACAGGTGTTTTCAGTTCTGTTGACTTCCAATTTACACCTCGTCCCGATGCTGACTCGCTCGACCTGCTGCTGAATTGCGTCTTCGACAAGCCTTACGACTTCTACTTCGAGGCCAACGCCATAGGCCGTACGAGTGGCCGCTACGGACCTGAAGCCCGTATAGGTTTCACCCGTCGCAATGCCTTCCGTGGTGCTGAGAAGCTTGACTTGAATCTGCATGGCGCCTACGAGTGGCAGTCGGGTGGGGGCGACGATATGAACAGTTACCAATACGGTTTTGATGCCTCGCTGGAGTTTCCCCGCATCATAGCACCGTTCTACAACAGCGACCGTGTACGCCGTGGAAAGGACGGTCGGCCCAGACGTCGCCTTTTCTTCTCGACCCCCATGTCTTATGCTAAAGTGTCCACAGACATTGTGCGCCGTCCACAGTATTACAAAATGCATATTGTGGCAGGCGAGTGGACCTATCGCTGGCAGTCGGCTGCAACCATGCGTCACGAGTTCTCGCCGCTGTCGTTGAAGTATCAGTATATGAACAGCCACACGGAGCGTTTCGATTCGGTTATCGGCATGAACCCCTATCTGCTTGCTACGATGGAGGATTATTTTGTGCCCAAGATGCGCTACTCCTTTACATATACCAGTCCAGCCTCAAAGCGTAATCCTCTGCGTTGGGAGACCACCATCGAGGAGGCTGGCAACATACTGTCGCTCTTTGACCGGCTGAATGGTCACTCCTTCAACGAGAAGGAAAAGCAGCTCTTTAAGACACCATATTCACAGTTTCTAAGGTTAGAAACCGACCTGACCAAGACGTGGACAATAGGGTTGCACTCGCAGTTGGTAGGCCATTTCAACGGCGGCATCATCTACTCCTACGGCAACAGCGAGGAACCGCCCTTCAGCGAAACCTTCTATGCTGGCGGAGCCAACAGCATCCGCTCTTTCGGCGTGAGACGCATCGGCCCCGGCGCCTTCAACGGATCGAAACTCGACCGTCAGAGTGCTTTCCTGATGCAGAATGGCGACATCAAGCTGGTAGCAAACCTTGAATACCGAACAAGACTTTTCGGAAATCTCAACGGAGCCATATTCCTCGATGCAGGAAACGTCTGGAACCTGAAGCAAGTGTTGATTGATACAGACGAGGACGATGACGACGAGGTACTGTTCCTGTCGGCCGTCTTCAACCAGCTGTTTGCCAATACGCAGTTCAAACCCTCCAAGCTGCTGAATCAGGCAGCTCTCGGTACGGGTGTCGGTCTGCGTTACGACCTGGGGTTCCTCGTTATACGCATAGACTGGGGATTGGCGTTACACAGTCCTTACGATACCAGCAGCAAGGGCTATTTCAATGTTCGTCGCTTCCGCGATGCGCAGACGTTGCACTTTGCCATTGGCTATCCGTTCTGATTGCTAAATAAAATAAAAATTCGTGGCTTAGGTGCAGCCGTGTGCGGTTATTCGGAGATTTTTGCTTACCTTTGCACGGCAAATTTTAATCAATACAAACAAGCTTATGAAACCAACTCTTTTCCTGCTTGCTGCAGGCATGGGAAGCCGCTACGGCGGACTAAAACAACTTGACGGCCTGGGCCCTAACGGCGAGACCATCATGGACTATAGTATATATGATGCCATTCAGGCCGGATTCGGCAAAATCGTGTGGGTTATCCGTAAAGATTTTGAGGAGCAGTTCCGCACACAGATTCTTTCAAAATATGAAGGTCATGTGCCCTGTGAGCTTTGCTTCCAGGCACTCGATGCTCTGCCCGAGGGCTTCACTGTGCCCGAAGGCCGTCAGAAGCCTTGGGGTACCAACCACGCCGTGCTGATGGGTAAAGACATTATCAAGGAGCCATTCTGCGTCATCAACTGTGACGACTTCTACGGTCGCGACTGTTTTATGCAGATAGGCAAGTTCCTGAGCAGTCTGCCCGAAGGAGCCAAGAACCAGTATGCGATGGTAGGCTTCCGTGTATGCAACACCCTTTCTGAGAATGGTGCTGTGGCACGTGGCGTCTGCTCCTATAACGACAAGCGCCACCTGACCGACGTCGTGGAGCGTACAGAAATTCTGCGTCAGAA
>JAGBQP010000085.1 GCA_017632825.1 Prevotella sp.
AGCATAGGCTTTCATCATGCCTGTGCCCGCCGTATAGCTGATGTCCTTCGGCAGTGCAAAAGTCAAGGTGAACTGTCCGTTACGCACACTGTCACTACCGCTGTAGAGCGTGTTCAGACGGTCGCGGAAGTAGAATGCCGTATCGATTTTCTCGGTACTGTTCTTCCGACAAGTTACGAGCTGCTCCACATCCTGCACAGTCAGCGTGACCACGCCGTTGAAAGCGGGCTGACCAACCACATGACCGCAGACCCTCACCGTCTTCCCTGCCTTCAGCGTAGCCACATCTTTCTCTGTGGACACACCGCTGATGCTGTCGATGACTATACTGGCAGAAGGTGAAGCCAACCGTAGTGCAGGGTCGCCCAAAAGGGTGTACTGCAGCTTGTTGGCCGTATAGTCAGTACCAATGCCATTGCGAGTCGTGAGCAGACGGTTCTTAGCCAGACGGGCTGCCTCACCAATGGTATATTGGCGGCCGTTGGCATCGCTGTTCAGAACATACTCCGTGAAAGCCTGGTTCATGTAACGGTTGTAGTTGGAATAGACGGTGCGCGTCGTACCATAGAAGGCAATGGCGCCACCCGAAGGATTGAGCATGGCGGTTTCGCCAATGTTCTCCTCTTGACCGTCAAAGGGCATAATGTCGCACGACGCCGTCAGCCACAAGGGCAACCGCATGCCTGACGACAGTTCGAAGTCAGAACGGTGGACAGCCTGTTCGTGAGACATAATATAAGGAGCACCATGACCTGTATAGTTCATGATAAGGGCTCCGCTCTGCATCTGCTGGCGAATCAGCATCGTCACGTCAGGATAACTGAAGCCGGTTGACGACGAAGCACGCTGATAGGCATCCCAATAAATGCGCTTCAGCTGATAGTCGGGCCAGTTCCGCTGCACCATCGACGCCACGGTCTCAGCATCATTCATATGACGGTTGTAGTCGCCGTCATCGCCCATGAAGCAAATGGTGTTCTGCCAGTTACCGGCCTTCTCGTTACTTGTATAGCTGACAATCTTGTCAACCAGAATTTTTGCCTCGGCCTCCGTACGTGCCATCAAGCGTCCTACTGCCACATCACCCTTATCGGCACCTGTCAGATTAGCTCCCTCGCCCTCGTCGAGCATACAGAAGAAGTCGTCGGTAACGTAGCAGTCGGTCTCACTGAACGAGTTCTCGCTCTCGAAGCAGAGCAGGAAGTCATCAGGAGCATAACCACGCCAGTTACTGGACAGCATACGGTTGTCCCAGGCGCCGTCGCCCATCAGCAACAGGTATCGGGGCATATCGGCTTCTGTCTCGGCTCGGTCATAAAGCATTTTCAGATAACGGCGATAGGCGTTGGCATCGGGTGTACCGCTGGAGAACTCGTTATAAAGCTCGTCAGCCGGAACTATGCGTACCCGCAGACCGTCGCGTTCCTCATGCAGCTGCTTTAACCGTTGGGCCTGCAGCAACAGCTTCTGCGTTGCCGGAATCATGATAATCATGTCAGCGAAATCGTCGGCATGATGGTCTTGGTTGGTGATGTTATAAACGTACTCGGGTACGGCAAACGTGGCTGTTGCGAGATTGGGCAGAGGCGTTGGTTTGGAAAAGCACAACGACAAGTAGTCCAGACGAATGTCGCTGCCACTGGTCTGGGTTATGGTAATATCGTTGGTGGCCTTCAAGCCTTCCACATAAAAAGTCCACGTTTTCGTAGCTCCTTTGCTGTAGCTGTCAAGCCCTTCAGGCTGTCCGTCGTAACCGGTACTGACGGTGAGTTCACCCACTTGCTGGCCATTGACGGCAATAGTGCCCTGCCAAGCAGCATCGTATGACATGACGACAGTCAAACGGCCACTCTCGGCCGATGCCTCCATCGTATAAGTGCGACTGCGGCCGACGCCAAAGGTACGGCTATCGAAAAGATTACGACCGCCATGATACCAGGCATAGTCATCTACTTCATAGAGCGTGTGATAGTCAGCAGGCGAAGGGTAGAAGGAGGCTGTGAACGTTGTTTCATCGACGGTCAGTGGCTCGTCGTCGCTCTCTGTCAGAAAGTAGTATCCATAGTCGCTGTACGGATTGCGAGTTCGTACAAGGGCCGTGTTACTACTCCACCCCACGGGTCCGACTGCATGGAACAGTCGCTGACCGTTCACTACACATGTAGGAACTTCCTGCAGGTCGTCGGTTGCTGCGAGATAATCGGCAGCCAAACGCTCTGGCTGTAAAGCACCGCCATAACCATAGATTTTCACCCGTGAGGGCTGAGCAAAGCCAGCCTTACGGCACAAATCGTCAGTCAGGTGATAAATGCCCGTTGACGGTACGCGAATCTTTGCCCATCGTCCTGAAGCCAGTACAGAGTGCTGAGCTGTCACAGCAGACGTAAGCCGAGTGCCAACCTTTCTCTGCTGACGGCTGGCAGCTACTGACGCCGCATGGACATTCAACTGGAAACTGACCAGCTTCTGCATCTTACCGCCACGACTGACTAATGGCACAAAACTGACATAGAGCGTACCCTGCTTACGGGCAACACCGACATACTGCTGTATCGTGGGCATTGCAGGAAGCGCTGCCGACGTCAGCCGCTGATAACGGGCTACGTCGGTAGGCGTCATATCCACAAATTCAGGGTAATCTATTGTGACCGTATAGACCGAATCGGCATAACATGGTCCCAGCTCTTGTTCATAGTTGAAGACCGGCAATAGCGAGTCAACACGAACCTCTTCGGCAGTCAAGTCGAAGAAGCGCTGCGCCATCATGCTCGTACTCTGTGTGATGATGACGATGCCAATAAGGAGCCTTAAGACTCGTTCCATACATATTAATAACGCAGGCAACTGGCGGTTTATTGTCTTAACGGCAGTTTAAGTCAAGCACACGGCGACCCTCAAGCCAGCCTTCCAAGTGGTCGCCAATAGCAACAGGACCAATGCCTGCAGGAGTACCGGTATAGAGAAGGTCTCCTGTTTTCAACGTAAAGAACTGTGAGATATAGGCAATAATTTCATCCACACGATAGAGCATGTCACTGGTATTTCCTTCCTGTACGGTCTCACCATTCTTATCAAGACGGAAATGTAAGCGCTGAATGCCTGGCAGCTCTCCTTCAGCATAATCGTCGGCAAAGAGTTTCTCCTTCTCTATCCATTCACCGATGGCAGCGGAGCCATCAAAACCCTTGCAGATAGTCCAGGGTTGTCCCGCCTCACTGGCTCGTTTCTGCATATCACGGGCGGTAAAGTCAATGCCTACAGTGAGAGCGTCGTAATAGCGATGTGCAAAACGTTCTGGGATGTTCTTGCCTAAGCGACAAATGCGTACCACCACCTCAGCCTCGTAATCAATACGGCCCATGTGGTCGGGCACGAAGAATGGTTTGCCATGTGTCAGGAGGGCAGAATCGGCCTTAGTAAAAATAACGGGACTGTCAGGCCGTTTAACAAAATTATGCAGCTCACGATTGTGAGCTGCATAATTCATTCCTATAGCGAAAATCTTCATTATTCTGCTACAAGTGTGAAGCGGCGGAAAGCGACGATCTTCAGTTCCTTGTCCTCCTTGGCGAGCCACTGAGCAACAGTAGCCTTGTCACCATCACCGAACTGGAACTCCTGGTCAACGAGGCAGTTCTCCTTCAAGAACTTCTGTACGCGACCTTTAGCGATGTTCTCGATCATCGGCATCTTCAGCTGTGCCTCACCCTCGGCCTTGGCGCTCTCCTTCAGAGCACGAGCCTCGTCGGCCTGCTCCTGTGTGAGCCATCCCTTAGCCATGTTGCTCTCGATGTGATCCTCAGAGTCAACGAGGTTGGGGTTGATACCAGCTTTCTTAAGCTTCATCTCAACAAACTTCTCGACCTGCTCCAGCTTGGTCTTCTCAACGGCAGTCTTGTACTCCTCGTCGAGAACAGCCTGGTCAACGCTCTGTGCGTCGAGAGCAACGGGCTTCATGGCAGCCACCTGCATAGCGAGCTTGTGACCAACCTCAACGTTCTCCTTGTTCAGCTGAACGAGGGTAGCGAGGGTGTGCTTGCCCATGTGGTCGTAAGCCTCTACGTTGTCACCCTCAAGAGTCAGGTAGCCATCGAGCTCCATCTTCTCACCGGTGATACCAGAGCGCTGTGTAACGGCGTCCTGAACCTTCTGACCATCAGCCAGTGTCAGTTCCTTCACCTCGTCGATGGTCTTAGCCTTAGCGGCGATAGCGGCATCGAGGATGCTCTGAGTCAGAGCGATGGTAGCAGCGAAGCCAGCCACCTTCTTCACGAGCACACAACCATTGGAAGTTTCACGGTCGCTACGCTTAGCAGCGATAGCCAGGCCACGCTCACGGAGCAGTTCCTTGGCCTTGTCGAAGTCGCCCTCGGCCTCGGTCAGAGCCTTCTTTACGTCAGCCAGACCAGCGCCAGTCATAGCGCGAAGCTTCTTAATATCGTCAATTGAAATTGCCATAATTTAATTCTTCAGTATTTTAATTCTTCAATTCTAAAATTACTCTGCTGCGGGAGCCTCTTCCTCTGCAGCGGGAGCAGCGGTCTCCTCAGCAGGAGCCTCAGCAGCCTTGGCCTTGCGGGCAGAAGCACGCTTGGGAGCCTTCTCCTCAGCAACCTCTTCCTGAGCATCAGCAGCCTTCTCGTCAGCCTTCTCGACCTTACGCTCCTCGAGACCCTCGGCGATAGCAGTGCAGCAAGCATTGAGAATAATCTCTACGCTGTCCTTAGCATCATCGTTGGCAGGAATGATGAAGTCGATATTCTTAGGATCGCTGTTGGTATCGACGATACCGAAAACGGGGATACCCAGACGGTTAGCCTCTTTAACAGCAATCTGCTCCTTGAGAACGTCAATAACGAACAGAGCGCTGGGCAGACGAGTCAGGTCAGCGATAGAACCGAGGTTCTTTTCGAGCTTAGCACGCTGACGTGTGATCTGCAGGAGCTCACGCTTTGAGAGGTTACCATAGGTACCATCGTTCATCAGCTTATCGATATTGGCCATCTTCTTCACAGCCTTGCGAATAGTGGGGAAGTTGGTGAGCATACCGCCCGGCCAACGCTCAATCACGTAAGGCATGTTGATGCTTGCTGCCTTCTCGGCAATCACATCCTTAGTCTGTTTTTTAGTACCGACGAAGAGAATCTTCTTACCGCTCTTTGCAATCTGCTTGAGGGCATCAGCAGCCTCGTCGATCTTAGCTGCTGTCTTGTGAAGGTCAATGATGTGGATACCGTTACGCTCAGTATAGATGTAAGGAGCCATTGCGGGGTTCCACTTACGCTTCAGGTGGCCGAAGTGGCAGCCAGCCTGGAGCAGGCTATCAAAATTTGTTCTTGCCATTGTTTTAAATCTTTTTTTGTTTACTTTCTTTTTAATTCTTGTTGTTAGAATCAGCCTATGAGTAATTGAGAACTGAGAAACGAGAACTGCGAGGTACGTTTACCCGTGCGGTCTCAATGTTCAGGTCAAGTCTCAAAGGTTTAGATACTAAACAGTTCAGTTTCTTGCTTTGACTCTCGAACGGCCAAAAGGAAATCATTCCTATCAGTTTTCCGTTCTCAACTCTCAGTTCAAGATTAACGCTTACTGAACTGGAAGCGACGACGTGCCTTGGGCTGACCGGGCTTCTTACGCTCTACCTCACGGCTATCACGTGTCAGGAAACCAGCAACCTTGAGCTTCTTCTTGTCTTCCTCGTTGATTTTAACGAGAGCGCGGGCGATTGCCATGCGGAGAGCCTGGCTCTGTCCGGTGAAGCCACCACCATCGAGATTGACCTTGATATCATACTTCTCAGCCACCTCAAGCAGGTTCAGCGGCTGCTTAACCACGTACTGCAGGATGGCAGAGGGGAAATACACTTCCAAATCTTTCTTGTTGATCGTGATCTTACCTGTACCCTCGGTCAGATAAACGCGAGCTACTGAGCTCTTACGACGACCTATTGCGTTGATTACTTCCATCTTACCTTAATTATTTATACTGGTTAATATCAATTGTAGTGGGCTTCTGTGCCTCGTGGGGATGCTCTGTACCCTCGTAGATATAGAGGTTATTCAGCAGGCTGCGTCCAAGGGGACCCTTGGGAAGCATACCCTTGACAGCGTGACGGAGCATCTTGTCGATACCGCCATTACGCTTACGCAGGTCAGCAGGCGTATTGAAACGCTGACCACCGGGATAACCCGTGTAACGTGTGTAGACCTTGTCGGTCTCTTTCTTACCGGTGAAGACCACCTTATCGGCATTGATAAGGATGACGTTGTCACCACAATCGACATGAGGTGTGAAAGTAGGCTTGTACTTTCCACGAATCAGCTTAGCTACCTTGGATGCGAGACGGCCGACGACCTGATCGGTAGCGTCAATAACCACCCACTCCTTCTTCGCTGTTTCCTTGTTGACGGAAATAGTCTTGTAACTCAAAGTGTTCATTTCTAAATTTTCTTTTTTTACTAAAAAACAGTTTTACTTAATCGATATACGCACAAGAACTGACACCCGAGGTCTAACTCCCGGTTGTTAGTCTAACTGTGCTGAAACATTGATTCACGAACCGC
>JAGBQP010000086.1 GCA_017632825.1 Prevotella sp.
GACGTTATCCGTAAGCTGGTCATTCTGACACGTGAGGCCGGTTACAAGGTGGAGCAGGAGGACGTCGAGAAGCACCTTTTCGTGCCTGACAGCTACTTCGAGGGGTCTATCGATGATTTCTGGAAGAAACTGCCTGAGCTGGATGCCGACTTCGAGGCTCGCCGCAAGGTGCTGGAGAGCGAAGGTAAACGTTGGCGCTTCGTAGCCACGATGGAAGCTGATGAGCAGAATCCTTCATCATTCAAGACAAGTGTAGCGCTGAAAGAAGTACCGCAGAACCATCCTTTCTATCCGCTTGAGGGTTCCAACAACATTGTGCTGCTTACCACAGAGCGTTATAAGGAGTACCCGATGCTCATCCAAGGTTATGGTGCTGGTGCTGCAGTAACTGCAGCCGGTGTCTTTGCAAACATCATGTCGATTGCTAATATCTAGTATATATTTGTGCTGGACGGTTCTTCCGTCCAGCCTTTTTTTTCTACCTATGAAGCATATTATCATATTGGGCGATGGTATGGCCGACCACAAGGTCGAACGTCTTAATAACAAGACACTTCTTCAGTATGCCCGTCCTGAATATATGAATCGTCTCGCGCGTGAAGGACGTTGTGGACGACTAATTACTGTGCCCGAGGGTTTTCCTCCTGGTTCAGAGGTTGCTAATACTGCTATTCTTGGCTACGACTTGAACAAAGTCTACGAAGGTCGTGGGCCACTTGAGGCAGCTAGTATAGGCTACAATATGGCAGATGACGACTTTGCTATCCGCTGTAACATCATTACGCTTGAAAATGGTAAGATTATCACGCACAATGGTGGCAACCTGGAAACTGATGACGCACAAGTACTGATTGATTATTTGAATGAGCATCTGGCCAAACCTATTAACGAGACACAAGGCTGCGAACGCGTTAAATTCATTTGTGGAATACAGTATCGTCATTTGTTAATCATTAAGGGCGGAAACAAACACATTGTCTGTGCTCCACCCCACGACCATCCAAACGAAGCTTGGCGTCCATTGTTGGTGAAACCTGCTTCCGAAGGAGAGGCCGCCCTCGGTCTAACTAACGATACAGAGCTTACGCCCCAGCAGACTGCCGATCTCATTAATGAGCTGATTCTCCGTTCTCAGTCCTTGCTTGCTGCCCATCCTTTCAATCAGAAGCGTTCCAAACAAGGTGAGCGTCAGGCTAACAGCATCTGGCCTTGGAGCGGCGGTTACCGTCCGTCTATGCAGACACTCATGCAACAGTTCCCTGAAATCAAGAGCGGAGCCGTCATCTCGGCGGTAGACCTTATTCAGGGCATCGGCCGCTACGCAGGACTCCGTATCATTAAAGTACCAGGTGCGACTGGACTTGCCAATACCAACTATGAAGGTAAGGCTCAGGCCGCCATCGATGCATTGAAAACCGATGACTTTGTTTTTGTGCACGTTGAGGCTACAGACGAAGCTGGTCACGATGGCGATCTTGACTTGAAACTGAAGGCCATAGACTATCTCGATCAGCGGCTTATCAAACCTATCATCAAGGCTATTGAGGAAATGAACGAACCAGTCAGTGTGGCCATATTGCCAGACCATCCTACGCCTGTGGAACTCCGTATCCATGTCAACGAGCCCGTGCCTTTCATCATTTGGCATCGTGACATAGAGCCAGACTCCGTTGAATTCTACGATGAAGAGTCATGTGTCTCTGGCAGTTATGGCTTATTGCGTTTACAGGAGTTTATGCAGGCATTTGTAAACAGCTGACAGATATGCTATTGGCTGCCTTTTGCAAATAAAAACGCAAGCAATTCCTCAATTTCTAAGCACAGCAACAAAAGCCAAGCAAAGATATCAATTGGAAGTCGTCTGGCGCAGTTCCGCCAGGCGATTTTTATATGTTTTGCGCAGTCGTCGTATAGCGCGGTTGCGAATCTGTCGAACACGCTCACGTTTCAACTGCATATCTTCGGCTATTTCAGCCAATGTCTCGTGTTCTCGGTCTAATCCAAAGAAAGCACCCACCACTTGACGTTCACGTTCTGATAGCGAGAGCAATGCAAACTCAATAGCATTCTCCACAGCTTCTGAATAGACTCGTCCGTCAGCCGATGGAGAATCAGGATTGACAAGCACAGAAAGCAGGCTCATGTTCGTACGGCCGTTCATGGGTGCATCAACCGACATGGGGCGTTGAGACGTCTTTGTACTTCCGCCGTCAGACTCTCCACGGCTCTGTAGTCCTGTCTCCTTTCCGATGGCACGTTCTATCTCCTGGCGAATCTGCACAACGGCATAATTGACGAAGGGTGTACCGTGCGAAGCATCAAACTTCGCAGCGGCTTTCATCAGTCCGATATTACCCTCGCTTATGAGGTCATCGAGTGACAATCCTTGACCGCGATACTGTGTGGCTATCTTGACTACGAAACGTAGGTTGGCCTCTACAAGGCGTTGCAGGGCGCGGCTGTCGCCGGCCTTGATGCGCTCTGAAAGCGCGCGTTCTTCGTCTGCCGTCAGCAGCTGTTCACGGCCAATCTCGTCCAAATAGAGGTTCAAAGACTTGTCTTCCATACAAAAAATCGTTTCTATGTGTGCAAAGATACAACTTTTTTTCGTACTTTTGCGCCATCAACAGAAAAAATGACCACAGAAAATGAAAAAGCTCTCTTTTATCGGCCTGCTGCTCGCCTCTTTGACACTGGGCAGCTGTCAGGAGTCACTCAATGAGAAATGTGCCCGCGAATGTCGGCAGTACACGCAGAAGAACTGTCCCGCTCCGATTGACAAACATACGATTATCGACAGCATGACCTTTGAGGCCGGCACGCGTACCATACATTATTATTATACACTCACAGGTGTAGCCGACAGCGTCGGACTGCTCAGCCGGGAGGAAGTGCATAAGGCACTGAAGGACCAGCTGCGCAACACCACTATGATGCGAGCCTACAAGGAAGAAGGTTTCAACTTCGCTTATACCTACTATTCGCAGAGCCGTCCAGAGCTCGTTCTCTTTGAAGAGACGCTGACGAAAAAGGACTATCAGTAGTAAACGGAAATACTCCACGACTTTTCAGAAAAAGTCATGGAGTATTTTTCAAAAGTCAACGAGTATTTTTCAAAACTCGTGGAGTATTTTCAGAAACTCGTGTGCTATTGATAGAAAGTCTGTTTCAGACTACTCACCAGCCTCGGGCTTCATGTTGGTGTAGACGGTCTGGACGTCGTCGAAGTCCTCGAGCTTCTCCACCATCTTGTCGATGGTCTCGCGCTCCTCGGGTGTCACGTCCTTCAGGTCGTTGGGGATGCGGGTGAACTCAGCGCCCGTCACCTCGAAGCCGTTCTCCTCCAAATGCTTCTGGATAGCTGAGAAGCTTGAGGGGTCGCCGTAGATGGTGATACTACCCTCTTCCTCATCCTCGTCGAACTCATCGTCCACGCCGTAGTCAATCAAGTCGAGAATCATCTCATCCATATCGAGTCCATCGGTCTTCTTGAATGTGAATACACTCTTGTGGTCGAAAAGGAACGACAGAGAGCCCTGAGTACCCAGATTACCATTAAACTTATTGAACACAGAACGAACATCGCCCACGGTACGTGTGGTGTTATCGGTCAGCGTCTCAACAAAAATGGCAACGCCGTGAGGACCATATCCTTCGTAAGTCACCTCCTTATAGTCGCTCTGGTCTTTACCCATAGCGTTTTTGATGGCACGCTCGATGTTATCCTTCGGCATGTTCTCACGCTTGGCGTTGGCGATGCAGGCGCGCAGCGCAGGATTGTTCTCAGGCTCAGGACCGCCAGCCTTCACAGCGATGGCAATCTGCTTACCAATCTTAGTAAAAGTCTTGGCCATGTGGCCCCATCTCTTCAGCTTTGTAGCTTTACGATATTCAAATGCTCTTCCCATAATTATGTATTGTTTCTATATTTCAATAAACTATCTTCCTTTAATACCTTTTATCTCAGTTCTGCACCGAGTTGCTTCTTGATATTGGTAATCAGCTTCTGCATGATGGCTTCAATCTGCTTGTCTCCCATCGTCTTCTCCTCGTCTTGGAGAATAAAGTTGACGGCATAAGATTTCTTACCAGCAGGCAGTTTGTCACCCTCATAGACATCGAACAGCTCTACCTTCTTCAAGAGCTTTTTCTCTGTCTGGCGTGCCACTTGCTCTATCTGTGCAAACTCTACGGAGTTGTCCACCAGCAGGGCGAGGTCTCGGCTGACTGCAGGGAACTTAGGTACTTCGCTAAAGAGCACCTCATTCTTCTTTGTAGCCTTCATGAGCTGTGTCCAGTTCATCTCGGCGTAGAAGACGGTGTTATCTATTCCAAACTGTTTCTGCAGCTTCTTTGTAAGAATACCTAACTCAACCAGTTTCTTACCACCACGATTCTCGATGGTCAGTCCGGCAGCGAAAATAGGATTCTCCGACTTCTTACGGACAGTGGCGCCAGACTTCAGTCCTATGCGGCGCAGTACATTCTCTACGTAAGCCGAGAGTTCATAGAACGTAGCGTCTTCGTTTTGGTGAGCCCATGAGCCCTCAACGCGCTTGCCGGTTAGCCACATCGCCAGATGATACTGTTCCAAATAGGCCTGCATGGGGTTCTCTGGATCATTTTTCTCGGGCGAGAAGGTATAGACGTTGCCAAACTCGAAGAAACGCAGATTCTGGTTTCGTCGGTTTGCATTGTGAGCAACACTCTCCAGACCGCCATAAAGCAACGTCTGACGCATGACGTTGAGGTCGCTCGAAAGCGGGTTCATGATGCGGACGAGGGTCGGATTACTCTGAGTATTCTGATCATTCTGATTGTTCTGATTCTCGTAGTAAGCAGCCTTCGTCAGCGAGTTGTTCAGAATCTCGTTGAAACCTTCACCAACCAACTGTTCGCTGACCAAATTGGCCAGTTTGTGCTTGCGGTCCTCGTCGCCCTTGATGACAAGCGAGCCTTTCAGCTGAGTGGGTATCTCTACATTATTATAACCATAGATACGCAGGATGTCCTCAACGACATCGCATGGACGTGTTACGTCTACACGGTAAGCAGGAATTTCCAGCAGGATTCCGTCGGCTCCTTCGCTGAGTACCTTCATTTCAAGCGACTCGCAGATATCCTTTATGGTCTCAACAGGAATCTCCTTACCAATGAGTGAATAGACATAGTCATACTGAAGTGAGACCTGTGGATTATTCATTTTGGTGGGATATTCGTCACGAATCTCCATGGACACCTTACCTCCAGCCAATTCTTTACAGAGCATGGCAGCCTGCTTGAGAGCATAGATAACGCCATTGGGGTCAATGCCACGCTCGAAACGGAACGAGGCGTCAGTTGACAAACCGTGGCGACGCGCAGACTTGCGAATCCATGTTGGGTGGAAATATGCAGCCTCTAGCACAACGTTGTGTGTTGTCTCATAAGTACCGCTACCCTTGCCACCAAAGACACCAGCGATGCACATTGGCTCCTCTGCGTTGCAGATGGCCAAATCGCGGTTGCTGAGTTTGTGCTCTTCACTGTCGAGTGTAACGAAGGGTGTGCCCTCGGGCATGGTCTTCACCACAATTTTATGTCCAGTCACCATGTCGGCATCAAAACAATGCAACGGTTGACCGTAAGCAAACATGATGTAGTTGGTAATGTCAACGATATTATTGATAGGACGTAAGCCTACGGTTGTTAGCTTAGCCTTCAGCCAATCGGGCGATTCTTTAACTTCGCAATCGGTGATGCTGACGCA
>JAGBQP010000087.1 GCA_017632825.1 Prevotella sp.
ATAGCGAGAAATTTCTGCAAGACCTGTGTATATAATAATGAAGGAATAAAAAGGTGAATTTTCAATAATAATGCCTATATGAAAGCAAGAGTTATTATGATGGTTGTGGCGCTGATGATGGTGATTGCAGCAAATGGAGAAAAGACGATGGTGAGTACCAATCGTCAGAAGGTTACTGCTAATCTTAAGCATGTAACGGTGTTTACCAATGGTGCCCAGGTAGAACGCACCCATAGCGCCAACCTATTGGCTGGAGAGCAGGTGATAACCTTTACCGGCCTATCGCCCTATACCGATGTGAAGAGTATGCAGATCAAGGCACGTGGAAAACTTACCGTGCTTGGAGTAAACTATCGAACCATACATCCTGATAGTCTGCAGCGCATCAAACAGTTGCGTGAGGCTGAGAAACAGGTGAAGCAGACTGACGAAAAAGAACGCGAACTGAGGGCACAGTTAGAGGTGGTAAGCGCCCAGTTGGAGCTTGTGAAAACCAATTGCTCTACGGGCAGTCGCACCGTAGTTACTCCATTGGCTAACATCAAGGAACTCAATAACTATTATGCCCAAGAAACGCTTGAGTTGAAGAAGAAAGCCATCGCCATCGACCAGGAACTTGCCAAGTTGGATGAGATGCGCGAGAAACAGGAAAAGACGGTCGATTCGATTGCTCACCTCAAGCTGAAGTCTATCATCGAGGCCGACCTCAAACTGCAGGTTCCACAAGCTGGCAAAGTGGAGTTCGACCTAACATATTATGTGAAAAATGCTGGTTGGTATCCCACTTACGACCTTCGCTCTGATGGACTCGGCCAGCCGCTACAACTATCCTACAAGGCTCATATGTTCCAGAAAACTCAAGAAGAATGGAGCAATATACCTGTAACCCTCTCGTCAGCCAATCCCAGCCTTTCAAATATTGCCCCAGAGTTGCGTACTTATTGGCTCAACTATGGCAAACAGGCTCCTCGTTATGACAATGCGTTAGCCGCCGATGGCAGTGTGTCAGGTGTAGTACTCGATGAAGAAGGCGAGCCATTGATAGGGTGTTCTGTCATGGTGGTAGGTACAAGCCTTGGTACGGTTACTGACATCAATGGACAGTATAGTATCGTTATGCCTCGTGGCAAGAGTCAGCTGAAATTCACATACGTCGGATATCTGAGTCAGACCTGTCGTGTTAACGGTTCCACCCTGAATGTCAGGATGGAGGAGGCTAATAATACATTGGAGGAAATGGTCGTCGTTGGCTATGGTGTCAGCAAAAAAGGAAGGGGAAGGTCCGGTTTCGTACAGGAAAATGTCAATGAGGCTCTTCAGGGAAGGATTGCAGGACTGTCAGTCGTAAAGGATAAGGAAATGCCCGAGAGCGACCTGATTGCCGTTAACGAGCAGAAGGCACAATTCGGCTACGAGTTCGACATCAAGCAGCCACTCACACTGTCCTCCGATGGGAAGACCACCACAACCGAGATAGCCCGCTATCAGTTGCCTTCCACCTATCAGTATCTTGGTATTCCGAGGGCTGATAAGGATGCATTCCTGATGGCCGATGCCACCGATTGGCAACAATACAGCTTGCTCGAAGGCGAAGCCAACGTTTACTTTGAAAACTCGTTTATAGGCAAGACCATTCTTGACCCAACAGTAGCCAACGACACCTTGCACTTCTCATTGGGCAGAGATAACGGCATCCGCATTCAGCGCACCAAAGTGTCAGCCCGTTCTACTCGTCGCTTGTTGGCTTCAAGTCAAGAGCAGGACATGACTTGGCGTATCACGGTTAAGAACAGTCGCCAAGAAGCCGTTTCACTCACCTTACAAGACCAGATTCCTGTATCAGAGAATTCCAACATTACCGTTACAACCGAGGAGCTCAGCGGTGGACAACTTGACAAGTCAACAGGTATCCTTGTATGGCAACTTCAGCTCCAACCCAACGAGCAGCGTGAGTTTATCGTACAGTATCGTGTAAAATATCCAAAGAGCCGTAATCTGATTGTGGAATAATTACAAGTGGGAAAGCGGCGTTACGGACAAACCGCACGGATAGTCATGCCAACATATCTGTTATCCCACGTCTTGTATGCCTCCCCCCAGAACGATTGGATGGAATAACAGATGGCACGCTGATTGGAGCCAGGAACCATGTCTGTTGTCCAACAGTATATTTCGTCCATCACATTTGTAGATCCTGTATGCGGGAAATAGATGTAATTGCCGTTAGGTCCCGTCGCCTTCATCACGGTCTGGCCATTCAGCGTCACATTTTCGAAAGTACAGTTGTCGACAAGTTCCTGAAACTCCTCAGGGGTCGGTATGTGCCAGTTGCCACCCAGGAATTCGTGGGCCGCGTCGTCCTCAAGGTCGAGTCGTGTCTTTCCGTCTACTTCGCCCCATCTACTGTCAGTAACGTATTTTGAGAACTTGCTGTAATCTCTGTCGCCTTCGTATACTTCCTTGCAGAACTTATAATTCTCCCATTCATAACGTGTTTGCTTGGGAGTCAGTTCTCCCCATGCGATGAAATAGCCGTATTCGGTTTCCGTGCGTGCTCCTATGTTTGCTGATGCCCAGCGCACAGACAATCCGAGGTCAACAGCCTTGATGTCGCTGGGTTTGGGTAGGGGTGATAAGTCAAACATAGCCAATGCCAGGAAGTGGGATGCATGGTCGATTGAATCCTGCAGTTCCTTATTCGTATTGTTAATAAGGCCTAAGTAGGAGTGCAGCTTCTGTCCGTCGTTCTCGACTGCATATGTTCTCATGGCAACAGCGCGCTGGTAGTTTCTGTCAAGCGCCTGATAGCTTTCTGCGCTGTATTCCGCGGGATTGATGGTGCTCAGCAGGTTTTGGGCATCCGCAATGTTGCGATCAAGGACGTTTAGTTTCAGATAGACGGTGTCGGGCGCTGCCCCCCGTTCTTTTACAGGACGTATGGGCAGTCCTTCGCTTCTGTTAACCGTCCAAAAGGTCGAAACACCTGTCAGTTCGATACTGAAGACTTTCAATTCTCTGCCCTTCGTACAATCCTTGCACCACATCTTGGTGTCGTTGTCCCAGGTTATCAGTTCATTGCCTTGCATTCGTCCGGTGGACGGAAAGAATACGGAGTTGCCGTTAGGTCCTATCAGCATGAAACCGTAAACACCGTTCTTGAGGGTGGGTCTCATCCTGCAACAATTTTCGTCGGTAGTATACATGTCATGAAGGAACCTCACCTCCTCAACTGTCGGCAGGCGCCATCCTTCGCCTAAGATAACCGTTGCAGCATCGTCCTGTGGCTGAAGAAGGGCGTTGTCTTTATAGTATAAATTGGAGGATTGCAGTTTGTACGTTTCCCACGAATAGACTTCCTTGGGCTCCGTTTCACCCCAGGCAAAGAAAAGGCCGGTGTCCTCGGGTCGCTTTGCGCCTAAGTTCTTGGTGGCAATCATGAAATTGCCGACTCCGAAATCCACGTAGTCGTCTGTCGTTTCGTACTCAGCATACCTTACAACAGGTTTTTCCGGCTCTGGCTGCGGCTGTGGTTCGGGAATAACATCCTCATCTTTCTGACATGATGCAAACATGCACATCATGAGAGGCATATACACATAAAATATCTTTTTCATCTTATCTATTTTATATTACAATTTCTTAGCTTTCATTGGGGCGGCATCGAACACCCAGACACCATCGATACAGGATACCAACAACTGATCTGTGGCTGGCAGGAAATAGCAGTTCTTTGCCTCGTAGTTACCGATAAATCTGTGATGTGTGCCGAAAATGCCTCGGCCTTCCGTCATATCGTAGAGTTCCAGACAGCCGTCAAGCGAACAAACCTGATAGATGTAATCGCGGTCAGAGACATTCCAGTCCCACGCACATTTTGAATCGCGGGCCTCCATTTCAAGCACCTCAGAATACGACAACGGCTCCAGTGTGACCACACATTCGCTGCCTGGGGCTGTGCAGATGAAAGCCTTATTGGCAAAGGGCGACATCTGCAAGTCCATCAGATTGCCACCGGCATAGTATTTGTTGGACTGGAAACTGGGGTGGATATCCACTTCAACGGGCTTCTGGTGCTGTCTGTTTACCCATGCCATAGGGCTATAGAGACTGGGATACATACTGGCATAGATACGCGTGCCGTCGTAATTGACATACAAGTGCTCGAATTCATACTCAGACATGTCGTATCCGCTCAGTGTGATCTTGTCGTCATTGGCACTATCGATATAGCGCCATTCCATAGCCGTGGAGCTCGTTGATATGAGTCGGAGAATACCAAAACCATCGTTGGTAAACGCCACTTCGGCAGCGCAATTCTCCGGGTACTGGGGATGGGCATACGGTGAGGCTTCTATCTGAACCTGCTTCACGATTTCGCCCTTCGCAGGATCTACCACGCAGAAGTACTCCTCATTGCCCATCACATAGAGCAGGCCGTTATACGGATTCATGCAGAGGTGAGTGGCAGCGTAGGGTAGGTTGACGCTTTTCATCTCCGTCATGTCATCAAGTGACAACTGCACTAACCTTTTTTTGTCAGGATCCCAGTCGTCAATGGCTATCCAAATGCTTTGCTTGTCGAGAGAGAGCGTGGTATAACAGATCCAACCATACTCTTCGTCCAATAAGAACTTCTTCTGATAGAAGGGAACAGAGACGCCTTTCTTTCGCTCCACCCAGTCGCTTGCCGACTTGTAAGCTAACGCCAACTCAATATCACTTCCCAGCTTGGATACTTTCAACGGTATTCGCCAGCTAAGTCCTTCATTGTCAATCTTTTCAGCCTGAGCATCAATATAATAAAATTCGCTATTGGAATAGGCATTCAGCGCCCCTAAAGGCCTGTCGAAGATGAATTCTACGGAGTCTAATTCGCCTTTTATCACATTTCCTAAAATGGCACGGGTACTCACAAGCTCAGCAGGTTTCTGACCTTGCTTGACAGACAGCGTCAATTTTTTCTGACCTTCCGAAATAGTGACTGTTGCTTCGCGGTCGACAGCATTGGTATTTTCCTGCCAACTGACACAGATATTAGTACCGCCGGTGCCCGATGTCGGCGAAACCGATAGCCAGTCGGCGGAACAAGTCGCCGTCCACGTGATAGCCAGATCGGCTGACATGCTGATATTGGCAAAGCCGGCTGTATAATTGGCAGTAATACTGTTTCTTGCCAGTTTAAACTCATGGGGTGTTTGATGGTTCTCAAATTGCTCTTCTTTGGAACAGCCGGAAAACACCAGCAGTCCTATAAATACGAATAAAAATAAGCGCGCTTTTATCATGCTATTACATTCTTATAAGTTCTTTTAATGGTTATATGATCCCAAAAACGGCTGCAAAGGTACAAAAATAATTGTAAGAATGCAAGTTCTTCGCCATAAAAACATATGAAAAATCGCAAGTTCCTATTAAGAAAGAACTTGCGATTGGTGTTGGTAGGGACACCCGGGCTCGAACCGGGGACCTCTGCAATGTGACTGCAGCGCTCTAAACCAACTGGGCTATGCCCCTAACATTGTTGTTTTGTGGGTGCAAGGATGGTGCAAGCTGAATGCAATCGAGTTCGCTCGAATTGCTAAGGCGTAGCCCGTTCTCGCAGATTCGGTTGCAAAGGTAAGCATTAATTTTGAATCCGCCAACGTTTTCGGCGTTTTTTTTCTTGTCGGAGCACGGATTTATTGAAAATTTAACGGCCGCTGCAAGGGATCTGCAACGGCCGGTAAACAATCTTTTTGCCTGTTTCTTACCAAATGAAGCGGTTCTGAAGTGTGACTCCCAGCAGCTGCATGTAAGTATTGAACTGCTTGTCGTTGAGAACGTTGCGCATCTGCTTTGCATCCTTTCTGATGGCCTGCTGAATCAGAGCGTGGCGCTGGAACCGTCTTGCTGAAGTAGCCGAGATAAGCTCGTCGTTAAAATTGTCACTGATGACTTTCACTGCTTCCATCTGGTTGTCGGTGAGATCGAGTGTCACTGCCAGTCTGCGAAGGTCGAAGGTGAGTCCACTTTCTTCAACATTTTTTACTGCGCTGGTGTTTGTTGTTTCAGCGAAACTGATGGTCATCATCATTGCGGCTACTACCGTTAAAATAATCTTCTTCATAATTTTTTCCTTTCTTTTTTTTTATTGTTATCCTGTTTTTTTGTTATCCTGTTTGTTATCCTGTTTCTGACTCTTTGACGCATGAAAAACGAAAAGGTTTAAAAGGAATCGAATTTTTTTTTGAAAAAAATGCAAATTAGCATAAATTAGCACTAATTTGGGGGTCACTTGTAAAACCCTGTGTTGAAAATTTACCTTAGAAGTCTGATATTTCAATTATAGTATGTAGCTTTGCACACAAAGAGTAC
>JAGBQP010000088.1 GCA_017632825.1 Prevotella sp.
CCGTTGAGCAACAAGTAGTCCACCCGCCTGCCGTTCATCAGAATTTCCCCGTTCGGCTTCAGTTCGCAGCCGGGAATACTGCCAACGAGTCCGCTGAGCATGGAGCCTTCGGGAATGTTGAAAGCATTGGCATTCACCTCTATGGTATCCCCCTTATAGGCTATCTTCACTATTGAGGCCGTAACAACAACCTCGTCGAGAACGAACCGTCTTTTCATCAGCAGGGTGGAAAGTTCCCAATACCTATTGCGATGCAGATTCTTCATCTCTACCTTCATCTCCCCTGTTTCGTAGTCAGGATGTTCCACTCTCACAACGTATTTGCGTGGAGTACGTTCCAAATCCCTACGCCAATAGCCATTACTCCCTTCTGTTCTCATCGTGTCAATGACTGTGAGAGTCTCATCCATCAGGGTTACCTTGGCGTTTGGGATTCCGGCTTTTGTAAAACTATCCTTCACATACTGATACACAGAGATGGTTTTCACCGTCTGTGCATCAACGAATGTAGAAACGAGGGCGATGATGATGGTGATGAAGTGTCGTTTCATATTCTGTTACTTTGCTTCTAACGGTTGAAACACATGCGCCTTCGTCAGCAGGGGATGACCGCCATTGGCGAGCACAAGTTGCTGGCCGTTGTGGTTGAGCACGTTCATGTCCGTGATACTGCCCATGAGGTCAGGCACATAGTAGGCAGGATTCTTGGCATACTGGCGGTTGCCATATATCTCGTTGCGGTGCTTCAGCAGCTTGGCGTATTTCATGCGCTGCACGTCGGGACGCTGTTCCGGGGCGGTGATGGGCGATGCCTCTTGTCTCAGTTCCGTGAGGCAGAACGTGTGCGCCTCGCTCACGGCTTTTACTATCAGTCCTGGCAGACCGCGCAGCCGCCACGGCCCAGCCGACGAAGGAATCTCATCGGTGTACCACACGTGCCATTCCACGCCCCGATGCGTCGCTGTGGCCTGCTGGCACAGGTAGCCGCTCACGGTCAGCGTGTCGTCACTGAGCGTCCACGCGATGTCGGGTGTCGGCTCGTAGCCCTCATAGTCGTGCGGGAAGATGAACTCGCGTACAGTGGTCTGCCCGTTGGGGTAGCCCGTCCACACCGTCGGCATGTGCATCAGGGCCTCTTGGAACCCTGCTGCCACATCGGGTTTTGAGTTGTCGTCATACACAGGATAGGCCGAGTACGGCATCGACTTCGTCACCGTCCGTCCCACTTGCACTACAAGTTGCATCCTGTCTGTGATGGATGCTGCCTCGTCGTTCTGTGTTCTACACTCGTAGTCGTACACAGCCACGAACTGCGCCGTGTCAACTGTCTCTGTTTGCGCCTGCACTGCTATCGTCAGCGTCAAGGCCATCATGGTCACTAAAATCTTTTTCATTGTTCTTGATGTTTTATGGTGTTATTGCGTTTGATTCTCCAGCTCAATGTACTTCCTACCGTCCTCGGTCTTCTTGATTTCGTACTTAGGGGGATTGCCTTTGTGGATGATGTCCATGATTTCGCGAACGTCCTCGTCGGTGAGTTCTTCATCGCATAAACATGTGCCAGGAATAGGCGTTGTGTAACGCTTGAACCAGTGCCACAGGTCTTCAAATGCCCACCCGATGCGGGTCCAGAAGAGGGTGACTCTGCTGAGGTACACCAGCAAGGCGATGGTGACGATGAGCATCACGCACAGGAGGATGCTCATGGCAATGACGCTGATTTCATCGCTGGTCAGCCGTTCGCCGCTGAACCAGCGCTGAAACGATTCCAATGCAAATTGTA
>JAGBQP010000089.1 GCA_017632825.1 Prevotella sp.
ATCTTCTGTGCCAGGGCCAGCAGACCTTGGTGGTTCACACCATTGATTTTACCTTCATAGTTCTGGTCATTACCCGAATAAGTCAGGGCAAAGTTGGTAGAGAAACGGATACGGTCTGACACATTATAATCCAACACCATTCGCGTAGTGAACTGCTGGAACTTCTGCTTGATAATAGAGCCTGTCTGATGCTTGTAACCGGCAGAGATACGGAACTGTGCCTTCTGACCACCACCGGTGATATTCATGTTGTAATCGTGCATCACACCAAACTGCTTCACGGCATCCACCCAGTCGGTGTTGTTGTTCCAGTTCTCATACTCACTCCAGGTCTGGTCATAATTCAACTCGCGGATATTGGTTGTGGCGTCCGACTTCTGAGCGGGATTGTAGAACTCCTCCTTCATCATCATCGTGTAGTCATCGCCATTCAGAAGCGTGTAGCCATCGGGCTGCCATGTCCCGGTTAACTTATAAGATAGGTTCACGCGCGTCTTGCCACGAGCACCGTGTTTGGTTGTAATGAGAATGACGCCGTTAGCACCCTTGGAACCCCAGATAGCGGTAGCAGCAGCATCCTTCAGCACCTGGATATTGGCAATATCCTCGACGTTTACCGATAGTAGCGAAGAGTAAGCCTCTTCGTCGGCGTTGGCAAAGTCGAAGTTCTCATCGGGGTTATCGAAGATTTTGTCATCAACGACAATCAATGGGTTGGCATCGCCGTTGATGGTTGTCACACCACGCAGACGCATCGTAGTACCGGCTCCAAGGTTACCCGAGTTAGCCACGATATCCAGACCGGCAATTTCACCCTGCAGAGCCTCATCAGCAGACGTAAACGCCAGACCCTCAATATTTTCCATATTCAGTGACTGTTGTGATGTAGCCACCTCCTTTTTAGGAATAGTCAGACCGCCTGTGCTTGTACGTTTTGACTTTACGACAACCTCTTTCAACTGTGTATTCTCAGGCTCGAGCTTCACCTTAAATACAGTCTGATTGCCAATGGGCAGAATTTTAGTCTTGTCGCCTACATACGAGAATACCAGCTTGTTCTTGGTGCTTCTCACCGTCAGCGAGAAATTTCCGTCGAAGTCGGTCTGAGTGGCCGACACAATACGGTTGTTCGCATCGCGCTCTACGACGTTACCCATCATAACGGGACCATCGTTGTCGCTCAGCGTACCGGAGACACGCACTCCCTGGGCCATCGCAGTGAAGCTGATGACGCTCAACAGAGCGGTAAACAGTATTTTCTTTATCATCATAGTCTTGGCCTTTAGAGTTTGTTTTGTTTCTTCAGTTGCTTGTAATTCTTCTGCATTCGGGCCTTAGCTTCGCGCGAACTCCATGCGTCGTTGAAGCGCTTGCTGGCGTAAACGTAGAAAGGCTCAGAGATTTCGTGAACGGCACAGAACGAAGAGGTGTAAATCTCCGTAGCACTTGAACGCGAACTGTTAAACCAGTAGTCACGAGCCATTTTGTTTACAAGTTTAGAGCCGTCCGTAGCATCGATAACATGCTGTACGCCAGCCATATCCTGAACCGTGAGACGATTGTCCGTTCCTGTCACCTTCAGATCGATAGCGATACCGAGGTTGTCACGGCTCAGGCTGGGACATATCTGCATATCGAATGAGCCCTTATCGGCATACATCGACTGACTCTGGAAATGATAGCGGGCGAAATCGCGCATGGCACATATCTTGGCATACGCCTCGGCCTTGGCGTTCTCAACCTCAGCAGCGCTATACTCTCCGTCAGTGTACTTGGCATAAATGGCCTCAATTTCATTCCAACGCGGCAAACCGGCCTGATAGGCTTTTTCCATAGCCTCGTTGTTGGGAGCGTAGAGCGTATAGTTATAAGTATTGAACATCTTGACATTCTCGTCGAGGCAGCTATTCGACACAACGGTCTTGCCGCTACCGCGGTCAGAGGTGAAGATGATAAAGGCATCCTGCGGCGCAATGCCGAAAGAGTTGACAGAGTCACTAATACCAGCCCACGCCAACAACTCCTTAGCCGAGAATCCGGCACAGACATTATAGAATTCTGAGAAGCGCTTGTCGCTGCGCAACGTCTTGCTGACGCTATTCACAGGCGGCTGCAGAGCGCGGTCTATGCGGTAGGTGCGACCATTCTTCTGGTGGTGAACCACCTCAATGGTAGCGGGAGTAACGTGGTTGTCAATCTGCTGACCACCATAGACTTTCGTTCCTTCGGTACCAGCCTCGACATAGATTTCACCGCCATGTTTTGTCTTATAGAAATGCTTACCGCCCTGTCCGATGACTTCACCCTCGTTCAACACGATGGTGTGGTAGTTCAGGATATCGATGAGCAGAGACTTTACACGCGAGATGGACACTTCGCCAAGACGCTCCCCTACCTCACCCGTCGTAGGATTGTAGGCATAACGGTCGCAGTGCAGTGTCGTACGTGTGGTAGCGTCATAGTAGAACTTCAGTGCCTCGGGCTGCTGATGGCCCAACGATGTGGGGTCAACATAGAAGTGGTCGAAGGCCTCGTCGTCGGGAACGAAGAAGCCGAAGTTGGCGGTCATAGCCAGCAGATAGTAACTGAAGCCTACGTTCAGCTTGTTCGAAGACGACTGTGCCTCTGGGTCGGTAACAGCCCAGTTCATGACCTGCATATCAAGATATGTTGACGACGGACCCATGACACTCTGGTATCGGTCAGGTGCTATCATCTGGTTCAGTTTGTAGATAACACCATTATTGGCCATCACGATATCGTACTTTCCATCGTTCTTCTGCTGTAGCAGTCCCAGGTTCATGCCCATATTCATCTGAGCATCGTTCTGAATGCCCTCGAAGCGACTGGGTACGGTATTGATGAAAGACGGTTTCATGAGGTTCTTGACGAAGTTCGTCAGGATGTCGGGACGCTTTGACTGCAGCGAGTCAAGGTTCTCCAGCAGATTCTCCTTGGTGTTGGGACGATCGCCATAGATATCAATCAGATAAGCACCATTGCCCTCGACAAAGAACTGCTCGATGGCAGCATCGACCGGCACAAACATTGCAGCCACGTCGTTGATGGAGTAGTCCACCTGATTGGTTGACTGCAGCGGGCTGTACTGGTTCCATCCCGGGTCGAATGCCAATACCGACGAGCCGGAAACGATATTGCCGTCTGGGTCGTTTGTAATAACATGGCCCGTCTGGTTGCTCAGATAGCGAATTTGGTAAATACTATCAATCTGCTCTGCATCGTTCTGACGTGCCCAGGCGTTATAGTCGTTGGTAACTGCTGCTGAATAGTAAGGCACAGCAAAGTAGTCAAGAATACGACTGAAATATTTCGTATCGTCAGCACCACGCAGCACCTGTCCGATATTGCCCGGCGGCACGATGACGTCCTCCATCTGGTGCACATAACCGTTCATGCAGGTCACATCGCTATGAATGATGCGGTCGCCGAAGATGTAAGCCACACCATCGGCATACGGAGTACCCGTCAGTACGGCAAAGTCGCTATTGTCGCCAGCAGTCGTAATACCGTTCTGCAACATGTGTTCACGAGTGAAGTGAACCATCATCGGACGCGAGGCATCGCTCACGAGATAGATTCCCTTGTCGCGGAACTTATCCCAGTACTTATTGTTCTGGGGCATGTCGCTGCCCTTCAGCACATGCTGCACCGTGTCAATCACGCTGGCATTCGTCTGGTGCTTCATAGCCAGGCCTTTCTCGGTGGTGGGGTTGCTGTTGTCTGTTGTATTACTGCGATTCGACAACATGTTCAGCAACAGCGCGTTGTCAAGCATCGAGTTGTAAAGCAACAACTTCTTTTGGGCTTCCGTCAGCTGTTCATAGCTCGTCACGCCCCAACTGTTGGATTGAAAGAAACGCTTGAAAGCCTCGTCATTAGCGGGAAACACCGTTTTCGAACCCGTGCGGTTCAAGGTCTCCGTCAAGTTCAGATCGTCAACCAACCGCAAATAGGTAGTGAAGGTGCCCGTCAGTCGAGACTGATCAGGGTTCTTCAATTCCTGATAGATGCTGCCACCAAGCCACGAAGGCTTCGAGTCTGCATCCACTGGCTCATTCTTATCAATACAGCCAGACATCAATCCCGACAATACGAGAGAGACACAGAAAAAGAATTTCTTCATAAGTTGTTATTAGTTATATTTATCGTTCTATCAAGCTACGGTAATAAGTACACTTGTTTTCAAGTTGCAAAATAACTAAAAAAATATGAAACAGCCAAACAAACCATCCTGCAATTATTGATTTTCTCCTACACTATTTGCGCCTATGAAGTAGGTGTTAGATAGAAATTTGAAAATACGAATCGTTGATAGCGACTAAAAACAAAAAAAGGAGAGCGCAACCATAAGCGCCCTCCCTGAACATATGTATTTTTGTCGAAATTACTTAACCACAAACTTTTTGCCATTCTGAATAAGCAGACCCTTAGCACCTGTGGCCACCTTCATACCCATGAGGTTATAGACGGCAGCGCTCTTCTCTGCAACGCTCTCCACCTCCTGGATTGTTGTCGGATCAGCAGCCTCCTCGTAGATGGTAATGCTCTTGATGTACTCGCCTCGGTTAATCTCAAAGCCGACCATCAAGTTCTCGGTCTCACCATCCTTATCCTTCACCTGATATATAGCACGACCAACCTCTTCGTTGATAACATCCTTAGCTGCACCGGCATCAGGACCCAACTTCAAATCCATTGTATAGTCCATCGTCTCAAAGATTACACCAGTATATACGAACTCAACATACTGTCCTTTCTTCAAACCACCGACAGCGCCACAACGACCAGCGCTGACAGATACGAGTCCTTCACCGTCGACGATTTTGTATCCTTTAGAATTGCTTGAATTAACGACTGCCTGGAAAGCAAGATTCTCGAGCCCCTCATTTGTGCAGAACTGTACACCATTACACTGTTTGTTGCCGGCGTTCCAAATCAGGAAGCTCTCACCGCCAATAGCCAATTCCACGTCACCCATAGCGGTGAAATCGTAGCTCTTAGCAACCTGATGTTCCTTTGCCTTGAAGTCGCTAACGACAACAACAGTGGTGTCCTCGTCAACGCCGGGGTTACCAATCCACGTCAGTTTGACAGGAATCTCACCTGCTCCCTTGGCGGTAATCAACCCGTTTTCACCGAGTTCGATAACATCGTTCTCGGGGCTCACACCACCATTTTCCATGAATGTTTCAATGTCACCTGCATACCAGACGCAGTCTTCCGTGAAGGTCGCAGGCACAATCGTGGGCATAATCTGGTAATTGGCGCCAGGAATAAGATGTACAGTGTCTGGAGTTAACGTAATAGTTGGTTTGTCAGCAGCTGGCTCATTATATGTTACGGTGTAACATGCGTTGAGCTGCTTATTCTTTGTGACATTTGAATTATCGAAATGTATTGTAATAACCTCCTTGGCATTAATGTTTGGTATAGTCAGGATATCAGACTCCCCTTTTCCACTGGGAAGAAACACACCACCTGTGAACTCTGCAGCGACACCATCTACTTCCACACCCGTAACCTTGATAGCAGGAAGCTCCGGATCAACACCTGTATCATTAGCAATGGCCTCAATTTCAAGTGCGGCGATGGTGTATGGCTTATTCACAAGAAACTCCACTTTACCTCCATCTTGACCTGTGCGCAATTTAACTCCATTACTGGGCATGGTGCCTGCCTTATTAGAGCCACCACCAGCATTGTACGTGCCAGGGATTGTGTAACTAGTGCCAGTAATTGCTGCGTCCTTTGTGGCTCCTGATGACTGAGCGAATGTTTCTGTCAGCTGTGCAAACATGGTGTTGCAAGCAAACAGGGCTGCTGCAACGAGCAGCACTTTCTTCATTGAGTAAATTTTCTTCATAAGCTTATAGTTATTAATATTATATTTGATCGCTTCAGTTTACTGCGTGCAAAGATACATATAATATTTGATACACAAACTATGTTTTTTGCTATAACAGTTGTGTTATTTGCGATACGACATATAGACACAACAAAGACGGGAACGCAGCAATTTGCGTCCCCGTCTTTAGAATAATGGATAATTGGAGAAGTTGTGATTATTTCACCACATACTTCTTACCGTTCTGGATATACAGGCCCTTTGCAGGAGCGGCATTCAGACGCTGACCGCTGATGCTGTAGATAGCAGCATTGGCACCTGCCACCTGAACTTCCTGAATACCACTGACGAGGTTGGGCTCTACATAGTCACCTGTCTTGGTCAGCGAGATGTCGTCGAGCGAGATCTTCTTGGCTGCGTCGTCATTCTTGACAACCAGCTTGGCACCGGCAGGGATGGCAACACCCTCAAC
>JAGBQP010000090.1 GCA_017632825.1 Prevotella sp.
GGCCCGCGCCGACTACCGTCACAAGAAGCAGTCTGGTGGTGCTGGTCAGTTCGGTGAGGTTCACCTGATTGTAGAGCCTTATGCCGAGGGTATGCCCGATCCTACCAGCTTCAATATCAATGGTCAGGAGTTCAAGATGAACATTAAGTCTAAGGAAGAGAAAGACCTGGAGTGGGGCGGTAAGCTTGTCTTCATCAACAGCGTTGTTGGTGGTGCTATCGATATGCGCTTCATGCCTGCCATCTTGAAGGGTGTTATGGAACGTATGGAGCAGGGGCCGTTGACTGGCTCTTATGCCCGCGACGTCCGCGTCATTGTCTATGATGGTAAGATGCACCCAGTTGACTCCAACGAACTCTCGTTCATGCTGGCTGCCCGTAATGCCTTCTCTGCTGCTTTCCGCGAGGCAGGACCGAAGGTTCTGGAGCCGATTTATGACCTTGAGGTCTATGTTCCTTCTGACTATATGGGCGATGTGATGAGTGACCTGCAGGGTCGTCGCGCTATGATTATGGGTATGGACTCTGAAGCCGGTTACCAGAAGCTGAGCGCCAAGATTCCTCTGAAGGAATTGTCTAATTATTCCATTGCTTTGTCGTCGTTGACTGGTGGTCGCGCTTCGTTCACCACGAAGTTCGCTAGCTACGAGCTTGTTCCTAACGACATCCAGCAGCAGCTCATCAAGGAGCATGAGGCTGAGATGAAGGAAGACGAATAAACCAAATCAGCCCGAGCCTGTTGTCATGTTTACATAGCCTGGCAGTCAGTGCTTGCGGTTTGATACCTATAACAGCTACTCATTGATTTGTAGTAGCTGTTATTTTTTTTACTTTCATATATGCAGCTTGAAAAACGTATATTTGTTAAATCTGCCAAATTTTACGGAAATAATTAACAAACCAATGTTAATGTATTAAGAATTGTCCTATCTTTGCATTCAGAACAAGAAAACGATAACGATGAAGAAAAGTACGATATGGATAATAGCCATCGTCATGGGCCTTTCGTTCCTGGCGCTACTCTGGCAGCAAGTGTCTTACATTGAGCAGATGGCGAAGATGAAGCGTGAGCAGTTCGACGAGTCCGTGAACCGTTCTCTCTATCAAGCTTCGCGCAATCTGGAGATGAACGAGACGCTGCGTTATCTGGAGAAAGATGTCAAGGAGACGGAGCGTCGTGCCTTCTCTCAGGATTCGCTGATGATTGATGGGCTTGACGGCACGGTGAAGCAGTCTCATCAGTTCGCCGTAGCTGCAGATGATGGTACCGTCTATTCGTCGTTTGAGTTAAAGACCTTCGCTATCAGTCCGGCCAATGTTCCCAAGGCCATGATTCTGCGTAAGGACAAGAATGCACTCTCTGACATTTCAAAGTCTTGGCAGGAAGTGGTGCGCAACCGCTATGTCTATCAGAAGGCACTGCTTGATGAGGTGGTCTATAACATCCTCTATACAGCCAGTGAAAAACCTCTGAAGGAGCGTATTAACTTCAAGTTGCTGGATCGTGATTTGAATGCGGAACTGATGAATAACGGTATCAACCTGCCGTATCATTTTACGGTGTCCACAGCCGATGGCCGTGAGGTGTACCGTTGTCCTGACTATACAGATGACGGGGCCGATGTGGTCTATACACAGACGCTTTTCCGCAATGATCCGTCATCCAAGATGGGCGTTGTGAGAATCCATTTCCCCGATATGGGCTCCTACATCTTCTCTGGTGTCCGTTTTATGATTCCTTCGCTGATTTTCACCTTGGTGCTGTTGGTGACATTCATCTTTACGATTGTTGTCATCTTCCGTCAGAAGCGCTATACAGAGATTAAGAACGACTTTATCAATAATATGACGCACGAACTGAAGACACCTATCAGCAGTATCTCGCTGGCAGCACAGATGCTCAACGACGAGTCGGTGGGTAAGAGTCCTCAGATGTTGAAACACCTGGGTGGCGTCATCAATGATGAGTCCAAGCGTCTGCGTTTCCTGGTCGAGAAAGTGCTACAGATGTCTATGTTCGACCGCAAGACAGCTGCTTTCAAGAAAAAGGAGCTCGACCTGAACGAACTGTTGGAAAATACTGCCTCAACGTTCTCGTTGCGTGTCGAGCATACAGGCGGACATATCTATACCGAGATTGAGGCCGTCGATTCTGCCCTCTATGTTGATGAGGTTCACTTCACTAACGCCATCACCAATCTGCTGGACAATGCTGTGAAGTACCGTAAACCGGAACAGCCGCTCGACCTTTATATCAAGACCTGGAACAAGGAAGACCGCTTGTACTTCTCCATTCGTGATACCGGTCAGGGAATTAAGAAAGAGAACGTCAAGAAAATCTTCGATAAGTTCTATCGCGTTCACACTGGAAATGTGCATGACGTGAAAGGCTTTGGTCTAGGACTGGCCTACGTTAAGAAGATCATCAACCTGCACGATGGAGAAATCAAGTGCGAGAGCGATCTAGGTAAAGGCACGACCTTCACCGTATCGCTGCCGGTACTCAAGGAGGATGCATAATCACCCGACAATTATGAATTATTAAATAGTAATCACCTCTAAAATTTAGACAATTATGGAAGACAAACTGAAAATCTTGCTTTGCGAGGACGATGAGAACCTCGGTATGCTGTTGCGTGAGTATTTGGCAGCTAAAGGCTATCAGGCAGAGTTGTGTGCTGATGGTGAGGCCGGCTTCAAGGCCTTCTTGAAGACAAAGTTCGATATCTGCGTGCTTGACGTGATGATGCCCAAAAAGGACGGTTTTACCCTGGCACAGGAAATCCGCCAAGCCAATGCCGAGATGCCCATCATCTTCTTAACCGCCAAGACGCTGAAGGAAGACATTCTCGAGGGTTTCAAACTGGGTGCCGATGACTATATCACCAAGCCCTTCTCCATGGAGGAGCTCGTTTTCCGTATAGAAGCCATTCTGCGCCGCGTCCGTGGTAAGAAGAGCAAGGAGTCAACGCTTTATCATATTGGTGAGTTCACCTTCGATACCCAGAAGCAACTCCTTTCTATTGGCGAGAAGCAGACCAAGCTGACGACCAAAGAGAACGAACTTCTGGCTCTGCTCTGCTCTCATGCCAA
>JAGBQP010000091.1 GCA_017632825.1 Prevotella sp.
AAGACTGGCGACTATCTGGCTAATATTTGTGCTGAGGTAACACGTCGTTACGACATCGACGGCATACACTTGGACTACATCCGATATCCTGAGACGTGGAAACTGCGTATTCCCCGCCAACAGGCCAGACAGAATATCACCAACATAGTACGTAAGATTAATCGTGCCGTAAAAAGTCTCAAACCATGGGTAAAACTTTCTTGTTCGCCTATCGGTAAATCGGGTGACTTGAGCCGCTACAAGAGTGGTGGATGGAATGCTTACAACGCCGTTTGTCAAGACGCCCAAGGCTGGCTTCGCGAGGGTTTGATGGATCAACTCTATCCTATGATGTACTTCCGAGGCAATAACTTTTTCCCGTTTGCACTCGACTGGCAGGAACGTTCATACGGTCGCACCATTGTTGCAGGACTGGGAATTTATTTTCTCTCACCAAATGAGGGGAAATGGACCCTCGATGATGTAACACGTGAAATGTTTTTCGTTCGAGACAATGGCATCGGCCATTGCTATTTCCGGTCAAAGTTTCTAACCGACAATATCCGCGGCATCTATGGTTTCGCAAAAAAGTTTGATGAAACACCTGCACTTATACCTCCAATGACTTGGGTTTGGAATCAGGCACCAGCAGCCCCCACTCTTCTCAAAGTTAATCGCAGTTCCTCTGCCGACAATCTAACGTGGAGCGGTGCTCAAGACAGGTCAGGAGCTCCATACCTATTATATAATGTATATGCTGCGTTGACCCCTAATATCGACACCAAGGAAGCTCGTAACCTCGTTGCCACACGCATTAAAGCAACTCAGTTAACGATACCACACACATCAGGTCGCACCGTCTATTATGCCGTATGTGCGCTTGATCGTTATGGCAATGAGAGTCTGCCGATATACTCCGATGCACAGACATCTACAGATGGCAGTCCGGTCCGTCCTCGCCAGTCTCTTACTCCAATGGATACGCGTATTCCACCCTTCTACTATTTCTGGAGCAAAAAAGAACAAAAGAAATATAATAACACAATACATTAAAAATAACAAACTATGGAAAGAACATGGAGATGGTTTGGCAAGAAAGATAAGATTACACTTGCGCAATTAAGACAAATCGGTGTTGAGGGCATCGTTACTGCCCTGCACGATGTACCATTAGGTGAAGTTTGGACACGCGAAAAGATTCGCGACCTCCGTGAATATATTGAGAGCTACGGCATGCGTTGGAGCGTAGTAGAGTCTCTCCCCGTAGTGGAGACCATCAAGTATGGGGGACCAGACCGTGACCACCAGATTGAAGTCTATAAGGAAAGTCTGCGAAATCTTTCTGCCGAAGGTATCCATTGTATTTGCTACAACTTCATGCCCGTGCTCGACTGGGCTCGAACTGATTTGTTCCACGACAATCCCAACGGTGCCACGAATCTTTATTTCAACTATGCTGAATTTGCATACTTTGACATATACATCTTAAAGCGCCCGGGAGCTCGTGAGGAATGGGCGCAGTTCCAGTTCCCCGATGGCTGGGGCGAAGGCCGTAACGTATTAGCAGAGTGTGATGAACTGGCAAAGACCATGACACCTGAAAAAGACCATAAACTGGTAGAGACCATTGTTATCAAAACGCAAGGTTTTGTTTCTGGCAACTTTAGCGAAAATGACGAAGCTCCCATTCAGAAGTTCCGTGAATTCTTAGATTTATATAAAGGCATAGACAAGAAACAGTTGCGCGAAAACATGAAATACTTTCTTGAGGCCATTATGCCTACCTGCGAGGAATACAACATGAATATGTGTGTTCACCCAGACGATCCTCCCATTGAGATTCTCGGTCTGCCACGCATTGTCCGTACTGAGGAAGATATTCAGTGGTTCCTCGACGCTGTACCCAACAAGCACAATGGACTAACTTTCTGTGCTGGTTCACTATCGGCAGGAGCTTATAACAACGTCGTTGAACTAGCCAAGAAGTTTGCTTCACGCACACATTTTGTACACCTGCGTTCCTGCCACATTTTCCCCAATGGCGACTTTACGGAAGCGAGCCACTTGGGTGGTCGTGCAGACCTCATTGAGCTTTGCCGCATCTTCGAGAAAGAGAATCCGCAACTGCCTATGCGCGTCGACCACGGCATGACTTTCACCGATCAGCCAGGTGGTGTATTTGACGAATCAAGTCATGGTCATAATGCTGGCTACACGTTGCTGGGCCGTATGTTCGCCCTTGGACAGGTGCAAGGCATTCTTGCCACCGTCGACCGCGAATTGGGTATTGACTACAAGCAGCCTGGTTTCTTCGATTAAAAGAACTAAACAACACATATGGCAAGAAACAAGAAACCGCTACCTCTATTGGAGGGTATAACGATTGAGGCGACAGCTGCTGAGGGCAAATGCTTATTCCACTGGAATGACTTGGTAGTTTTCGTGCCTTGGTGTGTGCCCGGTGATGTTTGCGACATACAGATACGCCGTAAAAAACACTCCTTTGCCGAAGGCGAAGTTGTGCGCTTCATTGAATACAGTAAGGTTCGCGCTGTACCTTTTTGTCAGCACTTCGGTGTGTGCGGTGGCTGTAAGTGGCAAAACCTGCCCTATGAAGAGCAGCTCCGTATGAAACAACAACAAGTGTACGATCAGCTACACCGCATCGGCAAAGTAGAACTTCCAGAGTTCCATCCCATTCTCGGCAGCGTTAAGACTCAAGAATATCGCAACAAGTTGGACTTCGGATGCGCGAACAAGCGCTATCTGACCAAGGACGAGATAGCCTCGCTACCAAACGACGAAAGCCAAAGTCTGAAAGACATACCTGCAATAGGTTTCCATATCACTGGCGCCTTCGATAAGATACTCCCAATTGAGAAGTGCTGGCTAATGGACAATCTGCATAACGACATTCGTAACGACATCCGCGACTACGCGATGACGCATGGCTTGTCATTCTTCGACCTCAGACAACAAGTTGGACTGCTGCGCGATGTCATTATCCGCAACTCCGCCTCTGGCGAACTCATGGTAATTATCCAATTCCATTTGGACAGATCATCAGCAAACTCCGACGAGGTAAATAACCATTGGGAGAGCGAGGACGGCAAGCAGGCTTTAGCGTTATTGCAACATGTAGCCGATACATTCCCACAGATTACGTCACTCATGTATTTGGACAATCAGAAGTGTAATGATACCATCGGCGATCAGGACATACTCACGTTCAAAGGCAATGACCACATTTTCGAACTTATGGAGGACTTAAGATTCAAAGTTGGTCCTAAATCGTTCTACCAGACTAATACAGAGCAAGCTTATCATCTGTATTCGGTAGCACGAGAGTTTGCTTTTAAGAATCTTGATGACGAAACTGCAAAAACGAAAGACTCGAAGCCCCTGGTCTACGATCTCTACACCGGCACTGGCACAATTGCTAATTTCGTAGCTAAGAATGCCTGTCAAGTAATCGGTATTGAGTATGTACCCGAAGCCATCGAGGACGCAAAAATCAACTCCAATATCAATGGGATTACGAACACGTTGTTCTATGCCGGCGACATGAAGGATATTCTAACAGAAGAGTTTATTGCTAAGCACGGACGGCCTGATGTCATCATTACAGACCCACCTCGTGCTGGCATGCACCCCGACGTTGTTAAGACTATCATGAATGCCGCGCCCCAACGCATTGTATATGTTTCGTGCAACCCAGCCACTCAGGCTCGCGACCTGCAGGTACTTGATGCCGACTACAGCGTAGCCGAAGTTCAACCCGTTGATATGTTTCCTCACACACCACATGTGGAGAATGTAGTACTACTCGTTAAAAGGAAAAAATAAATAATTTGCCATAGGAACGTTGGCACGAGCAATCATTCAATGATTTTTACCAAGCCAGCCGCGCAATGTAAAATACGCCCATTCCTGCAAACGAAAAGAAAACCACGAATGACAAGGACGATAGCCAAACTTGGTTATCGTCTTTTTATTGAGTGCCTTACGGTCTATGGTTGACCATACACGGCGTAGTTCTTTGAGTCCGTACCCACGCTCTTCTTCAGTCAGTTCAACTCCATGGACATGGTAGAACATATACAAGTCAACTAAGTCGAGCCACAACATGTTGGTCAGTTGGTTGACATTAAACTTCAAATCCCGCAAACTATCGATAAGACTCTCTTTGGCTTTAAGTTTGTCAAACTGCAAAACTGACGGACGATGCGTCATTGACTGAACGTGCTGTCGATAGTAGTACACTCCCGTACAATTACGTACCTCGCGGGCTACCGCATAATGAAGTCGCGTCGTGTTCTCGTCACTGAAAAGCCTGCAAGTATCGTCATAAGGATATTTCTTATGAATGGAACTCCTGACCATATAGATACCATGAATCTGCCAATCGATACTCAGCTGGCAGGCCGCTCGGCCGTCGAGCACAGAGAAAGACTGTGACGGGTACAATTGTTCATGGTCTGGCCACACCAGCATAAACTGAAACAGTACGACATCTGTCTGCGAATACTGTTCAAAAACCTCAACAGCCTGTTCGAGGGCATCTTCACCATACCAGTCATCTGCATCGAGCATGCAGACGTACTCTCCCTTTGCCCTATCGAGTGCCATGTTACGCGCCTTTGCAATGCCCACATTCTTTTTCATTGCAACTACCTCGAACCGCTCATCACGGCTGGCAAAGTCGTTCAGAACAGCTAAAGATCTGTCGGTTGATGCATCGTCAACGCAAATGACTTGTATGTCATTTAGCGTCTGGGCGCGAAGTGAATCGAGACAGCGAGGCAGCCAGGATTCTGCATTATAGACAGCAACAAGAACTGACACTTTAGGCATGGCGATTAAAGCGTTTTTTGATTTTATTGGTCAAGGCCGACCATAGTGATGTCTTCTGATGAAGAATACTGATAGAGACAAAAAGACTGGCCAAACAAATCAAGGTACCCAACGACCAGTATATCAGAGGATTGTCAACAAGTGTAACAATATAGACAGATACACCCAAAGTAAACTGAATAGCTGCATACTGCAACACCTGAGTTGACACACAATAATGGTAGCGCCAATAAGCATAGCCTCCCACCAACAGAACGTCTAAAACATAACTCACAGAAAGTGCCACGCCTGTGCCATAAAGTCCCCATAGATGATAGCCCAAAATAATGAGTAGCACGAGTAACACATCGTAAATGGCCTCCAGCACCATGAATCCCAATGAATCGCCCTTAGCCAGCGTCAGATAAGACACGGGCAACGAGATAGCCTTTATATACATGGCGAAAACTGCCACCTGTGCCATACCTACCATCGGCAGGAACTTGCTACTCAAGAGGAGTGGGATGAGTATCGGAAGCCCAACAATTAGAGCGGCCAACATGGGTGACACTATCAGCAGCGATACTTCAATCTGACGGTTCACCGTAAGGTTGGTGGCCACCACATCGTTGTTGACCGACGACAGTCGTGGGAAAAAGTCGGTTTCCATGGCCGAAAAAACCATTCCAGCATAAGTTACGGTGAGCATAAAGCCCGCATTATAAAGTCCCACCACGTCTAAGTTGCCACTCACCACATTCAAGTACGAGCGTATCAGCATTTCGGCGCCACTTCCCAGTACGCCTGCTACAACAAAGGCGATACCAAGTCTAACCATAGACATGCCTTCGCCAAGAATACCATTGCCACCACTTAAATGTAATGGATAGAGGCGATAAGAATGACGAATAGTCAGCAACATCGACGTGAGTGCCATCAACACAATAACGGGCACAATGCCCGCCTGGTTGTAAAAGTAATAAATAGGTATCGAGATGATGAGTGCTGCCAGCACATTATATATCTGTATGACAGCCAGCGAGCGCAGTCGTTTGGCTCCCTTCAGAATGGCCATCTCGCCACCAGTAATCGCCATGAGTCCCACGGCCGGTGCCAGCAATATGAAGTGTAGTGTATGGTTTCCCCACGCAAAGGTGAAGTCGCTCAGTAACGGTCCCACCACGATGCACACTAACATGCCTATCATAGCTGTCAACAGCGACCAGACTCGAACAACTTTAACGAAATGGTTAATGACTGTTTCATCGCCCTGCTCGAATAGTTCTGAGATATGCTTAACGGCCGAGAATGAGATACCGAAGTTCGTGGCTTGCGAAATGAAATTAACCGTTGTGTTGAACAATGACGCCAGTCCCATGCCATTAGGACCGAGAAGCTCAGCAATCAACTTATTGCGTACAAGGCTGACGATAATGTTCAGTCCCTGTACGCCACCGAAAATGCCTGTATATTTCAAGACATGACTATAGCTATCGGAGGCTTCATTCTTCATCATTCCAACTTTTCAAACGCAAAAATACGCTTTTTATTTCGTTCCGACAAATAATATCTGACAAAATTAAAGGCTGGGAGTATGAAACTCCCAGCCTTCAGCAATATTATGAGGTAATTGCAATAATTACTTCTTGTTCAGTGCGAGGTCGATGGCTACAGCGATAGCAACGGTAGCACCCACCATGGGGTTGTTACCAATACCGAGGTAACCCATCATCTCAACGTGTGCAGGAACAGAAGAAGAACCTGCGAACTGAGCGTCGCTGTGCATGCGGCCCATGGTGTCGGTCATACCGTAAGAAGCAGGACCTGCGGCCATATTGTCCGGGTGCAGTGTACGACCTGTACC
>JAGBQP010000092.1 GCA_017632825.1 Prevotella sp.
CTCGGAGTTTTTCTTGATAACATTATTGAGTCTATAGCCTAATCGCTGAATAGTTACAAACAAGAGTAAGGCACTTAATAAATGTTAAGTGGTCTCATTTTCTTTATTTTTTGCAATTAGGTGTCAGGTCATAGTAGATGACGTTCACCTATATAATTTATGTAACTATTCAGCGATTAGGCTATAGACTCAATAATGTTATCAAGAAAAACTCCGAGCAACTATAATTCCGTATAGGGGTACGGCCATTCTATTTGAGTAAAATCTCGCAATACACATTCCCCCAACTATTTGATTATTAACAATTTATATCAAAAATTATTGCAAAAACGTTTGGTGGTTTCAGATATTTTTCGTACCTTTGTACCTGTGAATCAGAAGGTTACGGACATATCGGAAGCACTGCTTAGCATGACGGAGGAGATGCGGTTGATGCGCGAGACGATAGACTCGCAGCACTCTGAGATATGCCGTCTAAGCCGCCTCGTTGAGAGTAATCATGTTGAGTTGCACAAGCGGGGCAAGCGGATTGAGGAGCTGGAAGCGAAACTTGCGAAGTACGAAGCCCCCGAGAAGAACTCCAACAACAGCAGCACCCCTCCCTCGAAGGAGAATATAAAAGACGAGGCCATCCGCCGCACCAAGACTCTGCGCAAGCCGACGGGCAGGAAACCGGGAGGCCAGAAGGGGCATGAGGGCAGCACCTTGAAGATGACACGGACACCTGACGAAACGGAAGAGGTGTCGGCAAACTACTGCACTAAGTGCGGAGTCTCACTGGAGGATTGCGAGCGCATACTGGACTATGTGACGCAGGTCGTTTCCATTCCAGACCTGAAGCCTATTGTGAAGGAAATCCGTCATTACATAACAGTCTGCAAGCAGTGCGGTGAGCGCATCCAGTCGCATGCTCCGCGTAAGCGTGGATCCAACGCCGTGGTGTATGATGCCAGCGTCAAGTCGCTGGTCGTCTACCTGAGCGTGGTGATGTTCCTGCCCTATGGCCGTATAGAGAGTTTCTTCAAGGAGGTGTTTGGTCTGGAAATCAGCCAGGGCTCGTTTGTGAACTGGGTGAACGATGCCAAGAAAAATGCAGCACCTGCCATAGAGAAGATAAAGGAGTGCATCATGAGTTCCGTTGTCGTCGGCTTCGACGAGTCTGGCCTCTACTGCAACAAGCGCCTTGACTGGACGTGGATAGCACAGACGGTCTATTTCACTCTCTTGTTTCATGGGAGCGGACGATCGCATAAGGAATTGGAGAGCCGCTTCGGAAACTCGTTTGAGAGAATGGTTGCCGTCACCGACCGCCACAGTGCCTACTTCGCGCTCAATTTCCTGAACCATCAGGTCTGCGTGGCACATCTGCTGCGTGAGCTACAATACCTGAACGAACTGGACACAGAGCAGCAGTGGTCAAGAAATGTCGAGAGCCTGCTACAAGAGGCTATCCACGAACGGAACGAAAATCCGCAAGTCATCATAGACAAACAAACGTGGTTAATCAAACTTGATGCGCTGCTTACCGAGAATCTCGAACACATGGCAGAGCAATTTGGACAACTCAGGAAAGGTCTCATCAAATGCAGAGACTATATCTTCAACTTTCTTGAGAATCCTGCGATACCTCCTGATAACAATGCAAGTGAGAGAGGAATCAGGAAGGTCAAGATCAAAATGAAGAACTCTGGGACTTTCCGTTCCGATAAAGGAGCTGATGCTTTCCTCGACTTGCTCTCTATCGTAGAAACTACCAAGAAACACAACAACTCACCATACGCTGCTATCCGTGCTCTGTTCTAAGCATGGAAGGCGGCAGCATGAGTAATCGCTGAATAGTTACCATGATAGCATGTTTATGCACTTTCAGATTAGACGGGGCGGAGTGGGTGTTTGCCGTAATTATACAAAGAAGGGAACTGGCGCACATACGACGGCCAGTTCCCTTTAGTTATTTCTGTCGCAACGTTATGCGTCGATGTTGGCGTAAGTGGCGTTCTTCTCGATGAACTGACGGCGCGGCTCAACGTCGTCACCCATCAGCATGGAGAAGATTTCGTCAGCCTCGGCGGCGTTCTCGATGGTCACCTGCTTCAGCAGACGGTTCTCGGGATTCATGGTGGTCTCCCACAGCTGCTCGGGGTTCATCTCACCAAGACCTTTGTAGCGCTGGGTGTGCAGGGCTGTGGCGTTCTCGTCGCCAGCCACGTACTTGTCAATGAATGCCTGACGCTGCTGCTCGGTGTAGCAGTACTCCGAGAACTTCTTGTACGTACACTTGTAAAGCGGCGGTGTGGCGATGTAAAGGTGACCACCCTGGATGACCTTCGGCATGAAGCGGTAGAAGAG
>JAGBQP010000093.1 GCA_017632825.1 Prevotella sp.
GCGTACCGTCAGGGTGCGCATTCGTGGCGACCGCGGATATTTAACCATCAAAGGGCCATCGAATGTCGATGGCATCAGCCGTTATGAGTTTGAGAAGGAGATCACCCTCGAAGAGGCTGAGGAACTGATGAAACTCTGCGAGACAGGCCTGATCGACAAGACCCGCTATCTCGTGAAAAGCGGAAACCATACCTTTGAGGTGGATGAGTTCTATGGCGATAACGAAGGACTGGTGATGGCTGAGGTAGAGCTCCAGTCAGAGGACGAACCCTTCGAGAAACCCGATTTCATCGGACAGGAAGTGACGGGTGACCGTCGCTATTATAACGGTCATCTGGCGAGGAAACCTTTCAAGCTTTGGGGGATTGCTCATTCCTGAATTTTAATACGATCAGCCCAAACACGGCTCCGAGCGTGACACCGATGGCATTGGCTGTCAGGTCAATCCAGTCGCCATTGCGCGTCTCGGTACAGTATTCTTGTAACAGTTCGATGACGCCGCTCATCAAGATAGGTGCCACCCAGGCCCAGAAAAACAGCTTCTTATAATCGGGACGCTCGTGCTGACGGAGGTATTCTATCCACAGCACGCCACAGGTGCCGCCATACATAACGAGGTGAACCCATTTGTCGATGAGCAGGACATTATCGAGAGGTGTTTCGGGGGCTTTGAAGAAAAGTGAAAGGTACCAGATGACTGCGAAAAGGACGCATGAAATGGGGTAATTCCTTACAAAATGCGATGCTAATTTCATTATTTCGACTAATTTTGCTGCAAAATTACAAAATAATCTGTGTAATCTGCGTAATCTGCGGTTATTTTTAGTACTTTTGCAACAGAATAATAAAAAAAGTGAATATGGCAAAACTTGAAAGGGCCGGTTTCGGAAGTAAGGTCGGCATCATCCTGGCTACAGCGGGATCGGCCGTGGGCTTGGGAAATATCTGGCGATTCCCTTATATGGCAGGACAGAACGGCGGTGCCGTGTTTATCATGATTTATGTCTTCTGCGTCCTGTTGTTAGGCATCCCCTGTATGATCAGTGAGTTCATTATCGGCCGTCACGGCAAGGCTAATACAGCACGAGCCTACAGTAAGCTGGCTGGGGGGTCGATGTGGTCGTTAATCGGCTATATGGGTGTGCTGACAGGTTTCCTGATCTCCAGCTATTATGCCGTGGTGTCAGGCTGGTGCTTGGAATATATGTGGGCCTCACTGCTCGGCAAGCTTCAAGGGGATTCTGCCTATATTAGCACTTACTTCTCGACGTTCTCCCAGGATCCGGTGAAACCGGTGTTCTGGACCTTTATCATCCTTTTGGCTACGTTCCTGATCATTGAGAACGGCGTTCGCGACGGCATAGAGCGGGCTTCGAAACTGATGATGCCCACACTGTTTATCCTGTTGCTCATCATCGTGGGAGCTTCGTGTATGCTACCCAATGCCCAGAAGGGTATCGAGTTCTTGTTCAAGCCCGACTTTACGAAGATTACGGGCGATGTGTTCTTAGGTGCCCTGGGGCAGTCGTTCTATTCGATGAGCATCGCCATGGGCTGCATCTGTACTTATGCCAGTTATTTCTCTAAACATACAAAACTGCCAAACTCTGCTGTGCAGATAGGCTTGATAGATTTTTTGGTGGCGTTGTTGGCCGGACTGGTGATCTTCCCTGCTGCCTTCTCCGTGGGCGTTAGTCCTGACAGCGGTCCGTCGCTGATTTTCATTACCCTGCCGAATGTGTTCCAGCAGGCGTTCGGTAGTATCCCATTCCTAGGCTATGGCATATCCGTGCTGTTCTATGCCCTCTTGTCGATGGCTGCCTTGACCTCGCTGATGTCACTGCATGAGGTATCGACGGCCTTCCTGCATGAGGAGATGCGGATCAGCCGTAAACAGGCAGCCCTCATCGTGTCGGTGATGTGTATGATCCTCGGTGCCGTCTGTTCCCTGTCGTTGGGGCCTTGGCACGATAAACTGTTCTTCGGTAGGACGGTGTTCGACCTCTTCGATTTCACCACTGGTCAGTTGTTCCTGCCGATCGTAGGTTTCCTGACATGTATCTTTATCGGCTGGTTTGTACCGCATAAGGTGGTGCGTGAGGAATTCACAAACTGGGGGACACTCCGTAACGTGGGACTCTTCCACTTCTATCTGTTCCTGGTGAAGTATGTCTGTCCGATTTGTATTTTATTCATCTTCCTGCATCAGTTCGGACTGTTGTAAGGGTGAAAAAGTGAAAAGGTGATAATATGGAAAGTAGAGGAAACTTTGGCAGTAGGCTTGGCGTGATTTTGGCAACGGCAGGCTCCGCGA
>JAGBQP010000094.1 GCA_017632825.1 Prevotella sp.
CTATGGCTAAAACAGAGCCAACGGCTTACTGACATTGTGAAGAATAACGAGGGTGTATGGATTTCCACAAAACTGTTCTACGTCGTTGGTTCCCTTTCCCTTCTGTCAATCAAAACGATTGCTATGGAGATGGCTTTCTATGTGTATTTCCACTGGCTCCAATAACATCGCCTCCAAGAATACCCTCATAGATTGAGCAGCCCCGTCACGTCATCACGACGAGACGGGGCTTTGGTGCCTATAGGTATTTGAACGTTTTCGTTAAGCCAAATGACCAAAGACAAACTTGTTTGTGCTTAGGCATGGCGAGAAAACGAAGGCGAAGCCAACAAAAATTACTTTGTTTACTAACAAATCTTCTTTTACTCTCTCAGCTTTGTCGCGTGGCTTTGAGTGTTGATGTTCTTCTTTCCAATGATGCTTTCCGAGAAAAGACCTCCTCACGACAAAGCGAACGGAGAGGCAACAATCATAGAAACTGGTGTGTAGGGTTATTTCTTCTTCGCATCAAACTTGTAATTGAACGTGAGGGACACGTAGTGGTGGAGGAACGAGGAACCGCCCTCGGTGCGCGATGTTGCCGTTATGTCGCTGTGGTAGCGGGTGTCGCGGTTGAAGAGGTCGTTGGCGTAAAGCGAGAGGCGGGCCTTGTTCTTCAGGAACTTGTAGCCGATGCCGGCGTTCAGCAGGAAGCGGTTGGCGTTCATGGCATCGGCGATATAGCCTCGGTCGATCTGGAAGATGGGCAGGATGGAGAAGTACCAAGACTTCAGCTCGTAAGTGGCTGTGAGTTCCGCACGGTAGTTATAGATGTCTTGTCTGGGCTGCGCTGCATCACTGTAGGTGTAGCGGTGCCATGCGAAGTTCTGATTCATGCTGAGGTATAGCGGACCATTGCGATACTCCAGGTTCAAGCGGTCGGTGAAGTCGGAGCTGCGCTGGCAATTATAGGTGATGCTGTTCGCACCATCCACGAGCGTCATGATACCATAGGCCTGGCCAAAGGACTCGCTAAGGTTATTCTTCAGGTGAAAATGCTTGCCGAGGTCGCGCTCGTAAAGAAGGCTTGCGCCCCAACGATGGCCGCCGCGCACGTTCTGCTTCTGCGACAAATAGGCACCCGTTTGGGAATTGTAGTGGAGGACGGTGCCGACGGGGTCGTAGTCGCGGCGGTAGTCCACGGAGGCGTTCAGTACTTGGTTGGCCTTGGTGAGCATGGTGCTGAAGCCAAGGCTTGCGTTGAGGGTGTGCGAGGTCTTGAGGTCGGGATTGCCTAATGTGACGTAGATTGGATTGGTGTCGTCGCGGTAGCCGATGCAGTCGATGAGGTCGGGGCGCTGGCTCTCGTAGGCGACATGGCCGTTGAGTCGGGTCTGCTTCTGCAATTTATAGGTCAAATCCAGCGCTGGCATTGCTAACAAGAGGTTGCGACGGGCGAGGGTGTCGAGGCGGCCACGGCGATAGTCCGACTGCTCATGCCAGTGGCTCAGGTCTAGCGTAGGCTTTACGCTGAACTTGCCCAGCGTGAGGTTGGCTTCCACGTAGAGGGCATTCCTCCATGAATTGTCCTTGCGGCGCAGACTGTTGGCTGTGTCGAGCGTGTCGGCACGATGGCGCTGTTCGTCGCGGAAATTATTGTTGTAGGTGGTCTTCCAACGGGCCATGACCGTAAAGTTCTGACCTAAGGCGCTGCGAGCCTGCAGGCTGGCATCAACTGTGAGGTTGCGGGTGGGCATGTGGTAATGCTGGCGGTCGTTCTGCATCGTGCCACTTTGGAAGTATTGGTAGAAACCCGTCGATTCGCCGTCATTCTTCATGTTGTCGTAGTACACGGAAGCCGTTGCACCGAGTTCCGTCTTGCCGAGCATTGAGGATAAGTTGCCCCTGACGTTGGTCGAGAAGCCTTCCGCCGTTGCCAGCGAATGGTAGTCTGAGCTGTTTATCTTCGCGCTGGGTGTGTCGAGGCCGAAAGTCTGCTGGCTGTTTCCCGAAATCTTACAATCGCGCTGATAGGTAATGTTGGCGTCTAATGACATCATCATATTCGGACTAAGGTTGAAGAACGATTCGAAATCGACTGGCAACTTCAGCTTGTGCTGATAGTCGCGGCTCGTCTGGTCAGTCTCCGTCGCTGTGCTTTCTGGCATGAAGGTCTGACGGTTCTCCCAACTGTCGCTGCGGTCGTCGGTGTGGTTAGCGCCGCCGTTGATACTCCAGAAGTTGGGTGTCCGCACTTTGTAGTCAGGTTTCCAC
>JAGBQP010000095.1 GCA_017632825.1 Prevotella sp.
GCCCGCCTGCTTGCAAGTTTCTATAAAGGTGTTATAGATGGCTGAGTTTACAGCTCCCTTCGTACTGCAATAGAATAAGGAGTTCTTCCTTTGCACAGTCTGGGGCCTGATGGCTTGCTCCGCCGCACAATTGCTGATGGCGTATTCGCCATCCTTGCGGTAGGCAAAGAGGTTGTCCCAGAAATCATGCAAGTAGTTCAATGCCCGCCACATCAGGTCTGACACCTGATTTTCGCCCTCTGCCAGCAGTTTCTCCATCCGTTCCTTCATCCTGTCGATAATTCCCTGAGTGTAGCTGTCATTGCGCATTTCCTTTATCCGTTCTGCAGAGAGTCCCTTCTCCTTGTAAAAACGCTCGCGTCTGTAAAGCTTGCCCACCTCTGTCACGAAGAACTGGGCTTTCTTGCATCCCTGATTCAGAGCCTTCTTTGCCTTAGCCCAGAAATGATCCATGCAGCAGAGGTGCTCGATGTCCATCAGTTCTCCGTCAAGATAGGTATATACATTATAGCCGTCGCTCTGTAATGATTTGATCTTTGCATCACCCAGGAAATCGAGGAGCACGTTACGCCCACGACCTCCCTCATGCTTCACGCCATTCTCGTCGGTAGTATCCTCATAGAAGAAGATGACTATGCCAAGGGCTCGGTTCACAAGACACCACATATAGGTCTTCCGGTGTCCGAAGTGGGTCTGGTATCTGCACCAGGTCTCATCCACATTGACATTCGCACCTTCCTGCAGAGCTACCTCCTTCAAGGCGGGTATCAGTTTGTTCAGCTGTATGGCACCCTTGTCGGCCCAGTTTATAAGGTTCTGACGGCACGTGTCCCAGTTCATATCCTTCAGACGTCCTTTTGACTCACGATAGGCAGGCGTTGCCATCTGATAACGGTTGAAAATCAACCATGAGAGCAGGCTGGCCGTTACACCGGTACCAGGCACAATCTCGTCATAGATACCTGCCGTCTCATCATCCTCACATGGGATATAGACCGTCCTGATCTTGCCGTCAGGATACTTCACCTTATAGCGTTCGAAATGGTGTTCCTCTATGACGCATTTCAGATCGCGCACCACCTTGGGTTTTAACTTCTTGATGACAGTGCACCCATCTGGCAGCCTGGTCAGGTCGCACCTATGCTCTATGGGGGTGCCTACCACCTGCTTGTTGTAGGTACAGCCCTCACGACTGGGACCATGATAGACCGATTTCACCTCTTGCTCCGTAGATGTATCCTCTGTTTCCGAGGGTTGTGGCTGACTACCGCTATTATTGACAGATGCCTTTCCGCCCATGTCATCCCCGCCGTCATTCTTGCCCTTGGTCATCTTGTTCTTTCCACTACCCTTCAGGCTCTTGGATGTACCAAAATGCTCTGAGTTCAGCACACCCAGACGCTCATTGGCTGTCTGCAGCTCGCGGGTAAGCTTCAGCACCTTATCATTGGCCTCCTTCAGTTCGCCTGTCATCTTCTCAAACTGCTGCCACATCTTCCTGCGTTCATCCGACTCGAGCCTCGCGGTATCATTGGCCTCCTTCAGCTGTCTCGCCATCTCGTCCAGAGACTCCTGCATGGCTGCCTGCTGCTGGCGGTTCTGTTCCTTCTCCTCCATGTACTGGCCATACAGGAAACGGATATAGCTCCGAAGCTCTTCCATCGTAGTCATACCTTCAGACGGATCGTACGGAGCTGCAGGCTTCGATTCCAGCTCCTCCATACGCTTCTGATGAAGCACTCTTTGGGTCAGTTCGTCTATTTCCATATCCTTTGTAATCCTCTACAAAGGTACTAAAAATATCTGAAACTACCAAATAATATTTCATCTAATCATCTGATTATCAGTTAATTAACGTTAACTCAAAAATTCCCCAATCAGCTGATTCTCAACGTCTTGATTACTGGTGCCTGAAGTACTGCAACCAAATCCTTCCAGTCTATGCGGTAGGCTCTCTCACCATCACCAGTGAACTTTACCTGTACAAACCTATAGCCATCTACAAAGGTCTTCTCGTGCAAATAGTAGGCATGGTTCTCATAATGGATCATGCGCACCCTGCGACAGTTTCTCGACATGAAGATATATACATCACCGTTCAGGGGATCGCGGTGGTACTTGTTACGTACTATCTCTGCTAATCTGGGAGCCTTACAGCGCATATCGTGGAAATTTGGAAGGAAATAGAACTTCTTCAGTCCGGAGAGTGTCAACATAGCCCCTCCAGTTTCTCTACCAGCGTTTTCAGCCCCTGGTAGTCTAAGCCGACCTTGCGAAGATGAAGTCCATCGCTGGTCTGAATTGTAACCTGTATACCCTCCGGTTCTGCCTTGCGGCCCCTTCGCCTTGATGACTTGAGCGTAGGCTCGTCATCAGGAATGTTCTCAATCTCAACCCGCCCAACAGACTGGTGAGTCTTGCGAAACCACTTGTCAAACTCTTCATAGGGTACACCATTCTTTTCACAGAATGAATTAATGGACTCCTCCTCGGGAACCCCCTCTGTCTGGTAAAGGAACCAGAGCTTTTCAAAGTCTTTGCTACTGAACATAATCGAAAAATTTAAAACTCAGTGCAAAGGTAAATTTTTATCTTAATCGCCGCAATACGTCATTTTTGGACGCTTACAGAATTTCTCTATATATCCAGCAAAGTCAATAGCCCTTGTTCCTTTTCCACTGCATATTGCTTCACAAGACCAACCACTACGTCATCATCTATATCCAATTGCTGCATTGGGCCATTTTTAGGATAGATGTCAAGAAAAGCCACCTCTTCACGATTCTTATATACTAGATAAATAAGCCTAAAGCCATCCTTTTTGCTCAGTCGATGCTTTTTATCCGGCAAACGTAACTTGATAACTATCTGCTCAGAATCCATCAATATCATGTCATGATTCTGACGAATCTGGTCGATAGTAATACCACGGAAAGCAGCGATAACCTCATCTTCTACCGTGGCATATACACCACGTCGTATACTTTTCAGCACCTCAATTCGGCTAACAAAATTGGCAATTGCAGAAAATGTGATCA
>JAGBQP010000096.1 GCA_017632825.1 Prevotella sp.
ACTGATGCTGATGCCACAGGCACTGCCGCTGGCCATCCTGCTGTCGAGCCTCATCGCCTTCGGTAACCTGGGCGAATCGTCGGAGCTGACGGCCATCAAGGCTGCCGGCATCTCGCTGATGCAGGCGTTCCGAGGACTCATTGTCATCGTGGTGCTGATAGCCATCGCGTCGTTCTACTTCCAGAACGTCATAGGCCCGAACGCCAACAAGTCGTTCATGCAGCTGCTGCTGTCGATGAAGCAGAAAAGTCCCGAACTGGAGATTCCTGAGGGCGTGTTCTACGACGGCATACCGGGCTCGAATATCTACGTCCAGAAGAAGGACATGGAAACGGGCAAGCTATACGGCATCATGATATATCGTATGACCAACAGCTACGAGGACCAGGCGATTATTCTGGCTGACTCGGGCATGCTGCAGTCAACGGCTGAGAAAAAGCACCTACTGTTAACTCTGTGGAGTGGCGAGTGGTTTGAAAATATGCAGTCTCAGGATTTGGCAGGCTCAGCCAACGTGCCCTACCGCCGCGAGACGTTCGCTCACAAGAAGATTGTGCTCGACTTCGATGGAGAGTTTAACCTCACCGACATGGCGGGCATATCAGCTGACGCACGTGGCAAGGGTATGGACCAGATATTCCATGACCTGGATTCGATGGCAGTGTTCAACGACTCCGTGGGACGCTCGTTCCTGGCGGAGGCTAAGATGCGAACGTTCTATCTGCCACAGTTGAAGAAGAAAGACTCCCTACTCGCCATGACACAGGCAGCGAGCACAAAGACCGACTTCGACACACTCGTGGCTCACATGACAACTGACCAACGACGCATAGCCGTCAAAAACGCCATGGAGTATGCACAAATGGAGGTGAACGACTTAGAGTTCAAGGGCGAATACGCCAAGAGTCTCAGCCGACGGGTACGCATGCATCAGATTGAGGCTTACAACAAGGTGACATTGGCCTTGTCGTGCATCATCTTCTTCTTCATTGGAGCACCGTTAGGTGCTATTATCCGCAAAGGCGGTCTGGGTGTACCAGTCATCATCTCCGTATTGGTGTTCATCGTATATTACATTTTCGAGAACTCCGGAGCCAAAATGGCACGCGACGACAACTGGACCGTTTGGTTCGGTAAGATTATTTCGACAGCCGTACTGGCTCCATTGGCAGTATTCTTCTCATACAAAGCCAACAACGACTCCGTCGTCTTCAACATCGACCTCTACCGCGACATCCTGCGCCGCATGCTGGGACTGCGCACGAAGCGTAACGTCACACGCAAAGAAGTAATCATCGAAGATCCGAACTATCAGACTGATGCCGAACGGCTGCAACAGGTAAACCGTGAGATTGGCGAGTACACCGACCATCACCGTCTGTTGCGCTGGCCCAACCCCATTGAGGTATTCTTCCGTGAGGGAGACGACCACGAGATAGAGCGTATCAACGAAACACTGGAACTGGTTATCGAGGATCTGTGTAACACCCGTGATAAACTGATTCTGACGGAGCTCAACCACTACCCTATCATTGCCACCCACGCCCACACACGTCCGTTCTGCCGCAAGTGGCTGAATATTGTAACAGGACTACTGCTGCCCGCGGGGCTGTTCTTCTACATCCGCATGATCAGATTCCGCATAAGACTATACAAGGACCTGCACGTCATTCGCAACACGAACGACCGCATCGTCGGTTATATATATAATAAGGTGTAACAACTATTAACGACTACTATATGGAAAATTTCAAACTGAACACCATTGAGGAGGCCATTGAGGACTTCCGTCAGGGACGATTTGTCATTGTCGTCGACGATGATGACCGCGAGAACGAGGGCGACCTCATTTGTGCCGCCGAGAAGATAACGCCCGAAATGGTGAACTTCATGCTGAAATATGCTCGCGGCGTTCTCTGCGCGCCCATCACTATCAGCCGTAGTATGGAACTGGAACTACCGCATCAGGTAGCAGACAACACATCGGTACTCGGAACTCCGTTTACCGTTACCGTCGACAAACTGGAAGGCTGCACCACCGGTGTCTCTGCACACGACCGTGCCGCCACCATACAAGCATTGGCCGACCCTGCTTCAACGCCGCAGACTTTCGGTCGCCCAGGACACATTAACCCGCTATATGCCCAAGACAATGGCGTACTACGTCGTTCGGGCCACACCGAAGCTGCCGTGGACCTTTGCAAGCTAGCCGGGCTCTATCCTGCCGGCGCCTTGATGGAAATCATGAACGATGATGGCACCATGGCACGCATGCCCGAACTGCAGGCATTCGCTCACGAGCACAAAATGAAAATCATCACCATCAAAGACCTCATAGCCTATCGGTTGCGCAAGGAGTCGCTCATCGAGGTAGGCAATCAGGCTGATATGCCAACACGCTACGGACACTTCAAACTGATTCCCTTCCGTCAGAAAGCCAATGGTCTGGAACACATGGCACTCATTAAAGGCGAGTGGAACGACGACGAACCTGTATTGGTGCGCGTACACTCCAGCTGTGCTACTGGCGACATCCTCGGTAGCATGCGCTGTGACTGTGGCGAACAACTTCACAAGGCCATGCAGATGATTGAGCAGGAAGGCAAGGGCGTTGTCATCTATATGCAGCAGGAGGGGCGAGGTATCGGACTGATGAACAAGATAGCGGCCTACAAGCTGCAGGAAGAAGGTCTGGACACTGTTGAAGCCAACGTACATCTGGGCTTCAAACCCGACGAGCGCGATTACGGCTGCGGTGCACAGATGTTACGCCACTTAGGCATTCACAAGATGCGCCTCATGACCAACAACCCCACCAAACGTGTCGGGTTGGAAGCCTATGGATTGGAAATCGTAGAGAACGTACCCATCGAGGTAACACCCAACGAGTACGACTATCGCTACCTGAAGACCAAGCAAGAGCGCATGGGACACACCCTACACTTGAAGTAAAAAGAGAAAAATGCAAAAATAAACAGCCCAAAAGTAAAAAAGCGTCACGATTCTTCGTTTAACAAGAAGAAAATGATTACTTTTGCAGCAAAAATCAAGCAAGTAGAAAATAATGGCACAACTTTCTAACCGTTTACAGCGTCTGGCACCATCAGCTACGCTGGCTATGTCACAGAAGAGCGCTGAGATGAAGGCGCAAGGCATTGACGTTATCAACATGAGCGTTGGAGAACCTGATTTCAATACCCCCGACGCCATCAAGGAGGCTGCCAAACGTGCTGTGGATGAGAATTTCTCAAGATACTCACCAGTACCTGGCTACGCAGACCTGCGCACAGCTATCGTCAACAAACTGAAACGGGAGAACCAGCTCGACTACACCATCAATGAGGTACTGGTCAGCAATGGTGCCAAACAGAGCGTCTGCAATACCGTTATGGCACTGGTGAACCCTGGCGAGGAAGTCATCATTCCCGCCCCTTATTGGGTAAGCTATCCCCAGATGGTAAAACTGGCCGGTGGTGAGCCTGTCATCGTGGAAGCTACCTTCGAGCAGAACTTCAAGATGACAGCCGAGCAATTGGAAGCTGCTATCACTCCGAAGACACGCATGATTATTCTCTGCTCACCCAGCAACCCCACAGGTTCCGTTTACAACAAGGCTGAACTGAAGGCGCTGGCCGATGTCATCCTACGTCACGATGATCTGTTTGTGCTTGCCGATGAAATCTACGAACACATCAACTACGTTGGACGCCACGAGTCCATTGCACAATTCCCCGGCATGAAAGAGCGCGCCATCATCGTCAACGGTATATCCAAAGCCTACGCTATGACAGGCTGGCGCATTGGCTACATCGCTGCTCCGGAGTGGATTGTCAAGGGCTGTAACAAATTACAAGGACAGTACACCAGCGGTCCATGCTCCGTCAGCCAGAAGGCAGCCGAGTTTGCCTACAACGACGACCAGCAATGTGTCGAGGACATGCGTCAGGCCTTTGAGCGTCGCCGTGACCTCATCGTCCGTCTGGCCAAGGATATTCCAGGTCTGGGAGTAAACGTTCCCGAGGGAGCCTTCTACCTGTTCCCCAAGTGCGACAGCTTCTATGGCAAGACGACCCCCGATGGCCAAGTAATCGGCAATAGCACCAACCTCGCTATGTACCTGCTTGAGACGGCCCACGTTGCCACCGTCGGCGGTGACGCCTTCGGCGATCCCGCCTGTTTCCGCATGAGCTACGCCACCAGCGATGAGAACATCGTGGAAGCCATGCGTCGCATAAAGGAGGCACTTGGAAAACTCCAATAAGAAAGTACTCGACAAATTGTTACCAAAAATGCCCATCAAGCCATAATTGTGACTTTTTGTGAGTTAAAAGTTATTAATTAGGCAAAAAGTACGCTTTATTTTGCTAACTTTGCCGAGCATATACACAAACAACAACAAGAATCTTAACAAAATATTTCATATTTAATAACTAAAAAATTAAAATCTTTATGGCAACAACAACAAAGGCTGCAGCCCCGGCCAAGAAAAGTTCGGGCTTCAAAGGCGTAAAGGATGCATGGATTATCCTCGTTATCTGCTGTATTCTCGCTTACTGCTTCTATTTCTTCGTACTCGGTGATCCCAGCCACTTCCAGGGCGGTGACCGTAGCGGACACCCCGCTGATCTGATGGGTACTGTGTATAAAGGTGGTTTCGTAGTAGGTCTGATTATCACCCTGCTGCTTTCAGTTATCGTACTTGGTG
>JAGBQP010000097.1 GCA_017632825.1 Prevotella sp.
CCGCATCCAGCTGGGTATCACGGGAACAAACCTGTTGACTTGGTCACCATACAAAGGCTACGATCCTGAGATTAACAGTTTTGGCACGACCGCCACGAACACAAACTCAGACCTGTTCAACTATCCCGCCACAAAGCGATTCCTATTTAACATCCAACTGGACTTCTAAAAGTCAGTATCCATCGTTAGAACAAAAAAACAAGCAACAATATGAATACAAATAAGGTAAAAATATATGCCCTGCTGTTAGCAGGAACAGCAGCCTTTAACGCCTGCACGCTCGACAACATTGAGGATCCCAACAATCCCTCTATCACGTCGGTTACTAACAATGCTACCCGTGGACAACTGCAGACACTGGTCACAGGACTCGAAGACCTGAGCAAAAGCTATGTCTCGACAACGGCTAATGCTGAAGGCACCTTCGGACGCGAAATATGGTACTTCAACTACAATGACCCACGCAATCTGCAGCAGTGGACTGGTATGACTGTCACCGTACCAGACGAGAACTTCTATGGTGTTGGCGGAATCTACTCAACACCCTATCGCGCTGTCAAACAAGCCAACGTGCTCATCAGCGCCGCAAAGAACACTAATTCGGTCTCTGCAGAGGAGCGTCTGACATATTCTGGCTTTGCAAAAACCATACAAGGCTACCAACTGCTCGTACCCGCCAATGCTCAATATGAAAATGGCATCCGCATCGATGTGGCCGATGAGAATCACCCTGGCCCATTCTTGTCTTACCAGGAAGCGTTAGCCGGTATTCAAAGAATACTTCAAGAGGGTTTTGATGAACTGCACCAAGCAGGAAACATCAGTCTGCCGTTCCAATTGACTAACGGATATAATGGTTTTGACAGCCCTGCCGGTCTGGCACAGGTAAACCGCGCGTTGGCTGCCCGTGTGGCCATCTATCAGAAGGATGGACAAGCAGCCCTCAACTACCTGAAGGAATCATTCCTCGACCTCAACGGTGACCTCAATCGTGGCCCTGCCCACGTCTATGGCGCTCCCCCTGAAAGTTACAATCCCTTCTATTACGTACTCGGTGCCGATCTGCGTACTGTTCCAGCCCCTCATCCGCAGTTTGTTGAAGAGGCTATTCCCGGAGACAAGCGCATCAAGGATAAGATATTTGTCCGTGAGACCGAACTGATTAACACCGTTGGCAAGGTGCCTTTGGCCACACGCTATCAGGACAAGCGCTGGCCTACTAACACCACACCGCTGAAGTTCATCCGTAACGAAGAACTGATTCTCATCTATGCCGAGGCCAATATCCTTACGGGCAATCTAAACGAGGCCGTACGTGCCATCAACATCATTCGTCAAGCAGCAGAGATAGGCGACTACAAGGGTGAGAAAACCGTTGGCGCACTAACTGACGAGCTGCTATTCCAGCGCCGTTATTCACTATGGTTCGAGCCTGCAGGCCACCGTTGGGTAGATATGCGTCGATATAACCGCCTGGACCAGATTTCGACTGCTCTTGACGGCGGCACCATCTTCAAACAGCTGGCTCGCCCTGAAAACGAAAACAACTGGGACATCTATGTAGCTACTCACTAATCATAGGAGAGCTAATTCACAGGACAACTTATAAGACGATACTCTATAAGTAAAAACATCATGAATCGATTATCTTTTGCTATTTTTTCAGGAGTTTTGGCCTGCGCCGGGATGACGCAGGCACAAAACTACACAACACCCTTCACGCCGAAACTGGGACTGCTCGATGAGCAGACATATGACTATATAGTAGGTGAGTCGTCAGGTGAACAGGCATACTATCATGTTTTGAACTGGGCTCCTTATGAGCGTAACAGATCAAAGGAGGAATACAGCGGAAAATACGAGGAAGAAATATATATAGCCCAACGTTTCAAGGAATACGGACTGCCCAACGCACAGATAGAGCATTTCGAGGGAACGCCCGTCTGGGACGGTATCGAAGGTACACTGTGGGAGACATCGCCGAAACTGCAGAAACTGGCCGACTATCGTGATCTGACTGCCGAACTACTACAAGGCAGCAGCAATGCCGATGTAGAAGCTGAGCTATTATGGATAGGTCGTGGCACAGATAAGGAACTACAAGGTCTCGACCTGAAGGGCAAGATTGTTGTCACAGAGGCAGCAGCCTCGCGTGTGCAGCAGGCCGCACGTCAAGCTGGTGCTGTCGGCATCGTGTCTTTCAACGCCCCACGGCCATTGGTTGACCCTGTACAGATACCGAATGCATCGATACGCAATGACTCCACGCTCTTCGCCTTCAACCTGACTCCACGCGATGGCTATGTCTTGCGCGACCGTCTGCTTCGTGGTGAACAAATCAAGGTGAAAGCACACGTTGCAACACAACAAGTAAAATCAACACTCAGCGTTCCATCCGTACTCATTGAGGGTACTGAGAAAGGCGGTCCAGAGGTTATCGTGTCGGCCCACCTCTTTGAAGGCTATGTCAAGTTCGGTGCCAACGACAATCTATCAGGATCTGCCGCTACGCTGGAGGCAGCCCGCGTACTGAACAAGCTCATTAACGAGGGAAAAATAGCGCGTCCCCGCTATAGTATCCGATTTCTGTGGATTCCCGAGATTTCGGGTACCATACCCTGGGTCAACGCCCATAAAGATATTACAGCCCGCGCCCTCTGCAACCTAAACTTCGACATGGTAGGCCTGTGGCTCAGCAAGAGCGAATCATATTTCGTACTCCATCGTACACCATTTAGCCAAGCACACTTTGTCAACGATGTCTCCGAGGCTATCTTCCACTACATCGGAGCAACAAACAAAGGGTTCTGTGCCGTCGGTGCCGGTCGTCCAGAACCATTGAAGCCAATCTTCAGTGCTACAGGCTCACACGATCCGTTCTACTACACAGTTAACGCTTATCAGGGGTCTTCTGACCATGTAGTTTTCAACGATTTCGGAGTACAAGTGCCCGGTGTGATGTTTGTTACCTGGCCGGACAATTACTATCACACGTCAGGCGACCGTCCTTCTATTGTTGACCCCACGCAACTTCGTCGTGCTGTGGTGACAGCTGCCACCAGCAGCTATGCCATCGCTTCGGCTGATGCCACACAAGCACAGCGTGTGGCACAAGAAGTAGCCACCAATGCAGCGAAACGCCTGGCATTGGAAGAACAGGCACTTCTCCGTGATATCAACGATGCTCCGGCCGATCAACTGTATCAAGTACTGAAACGTAGCATTTTCAGTCTCGATGCATACCTCACAACCGAACAGTTAACCCTTGAGAGTACATTACAGCTGGCTCCAGCAGATGGTCAAGTCAAAGCATACGTAGCACAACTGAAGAGCCAACTACGTGCGGTCCGCGACCAGAGTGTGCGCAGTCTGACGGCAGCTGCCCGTCTGCATGCAACCACCCTCAACACAAAACTACCAATCATCACACTAACTGCCGAGGAAAAAGCTGCCAACAAGATTCGTCCACGTGCCACGAACAAGGCGCATAACGAAGGTCATGGAATACTGAACACACTGGAACTGAACAATGACGGCCGTCGCTATGCACGTGGTTATAAAAACGAGATAGCCAGTCTGACCATTGGCGGACAGCGTTCAATACTCGACATCAAGAAAGCACTCGATGCCCAATACCCAGATGCAGAGTCGCTGGCCGAGATAAAGGCGTACATTGAAAAACTCAAGACAGCAGGACTTGTCACCTATTAATATATATGATGCAGTTTAATATATATGATGCAGTCCTTTGAATCGTTCGTTAGTATTATCAATGACTATCTCTATTCTTTCCTGTTGACAGGCGCTCTTGTCTGTTGCTCGATTTATTTCACCTTGCGTTCGCGCTGTCTTCAGCTGCGAATGCTCGGTGAAATGGTTCGTCTTTTAGTACACCGCGAGCCAACGCCCAACCGCCACTATATCACACCGTTGCAGGCATTCCTTGTCTCGCTAGCAGGCCGTGTGGGCACAGGCAACATTGCCGGTGTAGCCATAGCATTAACGACCGGCGGACCAGGTGCAGTGATATGGATGTGGCTGATAGCCCTCCTTGCATCAGCTACAGCCTTTTGGGAAGGGACGCTGGCGCAACTTTACAAACGACAGCGGAGGGAAGGAGGCTTTGTGGGCGGTCCGGCCTATTACATGCGCTACGGGTTGGGGCGTCGGCGTTTTGCTGCTGTCTTCGCCGTTATGAGCATGGTATCGCTGGGTTTAGTGTGCAACTCCGTTCATAGTAATACCGTCTGCATGGCCTTCGATGAGGGATTTGGCGTTGAGCCTCTTATCATGGGAATAGTACTTACCGCAGCCGCAATAGTCACATTTAGCGGCGGACTTCACCGCATCGTATCGGTCAGTAGCTACTTAGTGCCCGTGATGGCGCTGGGGTACGTAGCATTGTCCATTTATGTCGTGTTCACGCACATAACGGCATTGCCCCATGTACTATACCAAATGTTAGCTGAAGCTTTCGGACTGCAGCAGGCCGTAGGAGGAGGCATTGCCGCTGCCTGTGTACAAGGCATCAAGCGTGGTCTCTACAGTAACGAGGCCGGATGGGGAACCGCTCCCAATGTGGCAGCCACAGCCAGCACATCGCACCCTGTGAAGCAAGGACTCATTCAGGCTGCGGGCGTCTTTGTTGACACACTCATCATCTGTTCATGTACGGCATTTATTGTTCTGCTCAGTGGAGAGCCGCTTACTGCTGGTGCCAACGGCATACAGCTCACTCAACGTGCATTGGCTGCCGAGGTCGGACAGTGGAGTGTCAGTTTCGTTGCCGTCGCCGTACTATTGTTTGCCTTCTCCACCCTATTGAGTAATTATTATTATGGAGAGAACAACCTGCGCTACCTGACCAAGAGTCCGACTGCCCGTTACATTTACCAACTGGTTGCAGCCGGTATGGTGATGGCTGGTTCGCTGCTCAGCTTTGGCCTTATCTGGAGTCTGGCCGATATGGTCATGGCGCTGATGACACTTATGAACCTCTATGCACTATTCCGGCTAACCCCTCGTACCCTCGCCCTACTACGTCATTACCAGCGTCAGCGACAGCAAACCGGTGACGCTCATTTCTTCGATTAAAAGAGAGTTCCGCATGGGGTTTGTTCTGGCTTACAGGATAAATTTCTCACGTTCAACAAAAGAAATACATTCCTTTTGTTCTCACTTAATCGAAATTTTCGTACCTTTGCAGTCGAAATTCAAGGTAATAGACAATGCAAGACATCAGAAACATCGCTATCATTGCCCACGTTGACCATGGAAAGACGACGCTCGTGGACAAGATGATGCTGGCCGGAAACCTGTTCCGAGAGGGCCAGAACCTCAGTGACCAAGTACTCGACGCTAACGATTTGGAACGCGAACGCGGCATTACCATTTTGTCGAAGAACGTCAGTATCAACTGGAAAGGCACCAAGATTAACATTATAGACACCCCAGGACACTCAGACTTCGGTGGCGAAGTAGAGCGCGTACTCAACATGGCTGACGGCTGTCTGCTGCTGGTCGATGCTTTCGAAGGCCCTATGCCCCAGACGCGCTTCGTGCTGCAGAAGGCGCTGCAGATTGGTTTGAAGCCCATCGTGGTTGTGAACAAGGTCGATAAGCCCAACTGTCGCCCCGAAGAGGTTTACGAAATGGTGTTCGACCTGATGTTCTCGCTCAACGCCACCGAAGACCAACTGGACTTCCCCGTTGTCTATGGCTCGGCTAAGAACGGCTGGATGGGTCCTGACTACAACAAGCCCACGACGGACATCACCTATCTTCTGGATAAGATCGTAGAGATTATCCCTGCTCCCCAGCAGCTGGAGGGCACACCACAGATGCTTATCACAAGTCTGGACTATTCGAGCTATCAGGGTCGCATAGCCGTGGGACGCGTGCACCGCGGACAGCTGAGGGACGGCCAGCAGGTGACCATCAGTCACCGCGACGGCTCGCTGGAGAAGACCAAAATAAAGGAACTGCATACGTTCGACGGCATGACACACACGCGTACCGACAACGTTGACTGTGGTGACATCTGTGCCGTCATCGGTCTGGAGAAGTTCGAGATTGGCGACACCATCTGCGATGCAGAGAACCCCGAGCCACTGCCGCCAATAGCCATTGACGAGCCAACCATGTCGATGCTCTTTACCATCAACGACTCACCGTTCTTCGGCCGTGAGGGTAAGTTTGTTACCTCGCGTCACATCAACGACCGTCTGCAGAAGGAACTGGAGAAGAATCTGGCCCTACGCGTGGAGCAGTTTGAGGACTCTACCGACCGCTGGATTGTCTCTGGCCGCGGTGTGCTGCATCTCTCGGTACTCATCGAGACCATGCGCCGCGAGGGCTATGAGCTGCAGGTGGGACAGCCACAGGTTATATATAAAGAGGTGGACGGACAGAAGTGCGAGCCCATCGAAGAACTGACCATCAACGTGCCCGAGGAGTTTGCCTCGAAGATGATTGACATGGTAACGCGCCGCAAGGGCGAGATGACCTCGATGGAGAGTCAGGGCGAGCGCACCAATATTGAGTTTAACATCCCCTCGCGCGGCATCATCGGCCTGCGCACCAACGTGCTCACCGCCAGTCAGGGCGAGGCCATCATGGCTCACCGCTTCAAGGAGTACCAGCCTTTTAAGGGCGAGATTGAGCGCCGCATGAACGGCTCCATGATTGCGCTGGAGACCGGCACTTCGTATGCATACGCCATAGACAAGCTGCAGGACCGCGGCAAGTTCTTCATCGACCCGGGCGAAGAGGTCTATATGGGACAGGTGGTTGGCGAGCACGTTCACGACAACGACCTCGTCGTCAACGTCTGCAAGGCCAAGCAGCTCACCAACGTCCGTGCCTCGGGTACCGACGACAAGGCCCGCATCATTCCGAAGACAGTGATGTCGCTCGAAGAGTGTCTGGAGTATATCAAGGAGGACGAGCTCGTAGAGGTCACCCCCAAGTCGATGCGTATGCGCAAGGCCATACTCGACCACGACCAGCGCAAGAAGGCTGCCCGACAGTAGCCACCAGCGCGCAGCGACTGGCACATTTCAACAATGTGACACCGTGCCCCTACCGGCACTTCCCCCAAAAAGAAAAAAAGCCTATTGTTTATGACAGACAGAAGAAGCACCGTTTACAAGGCCCATATTCTCTTCACTCAAGAAAGCAGCCACTTCGAAGTGATTGAGAATGGATACTTGGCCGTTAGTGCCGATGGTTACGTCACTGGCGTGGCCACCGATTTGGCGTCGCTGGGCTGCGAAGGAGCCACGGTCGTCGATTTCGGCGACCGCCTGCTGATACCGGCCATGAACGATTTGCACGTGCACGCACCGCAGTATCGCAACCAGGGTATCGCCATGGATCTTGAACTGTTGCCGTGGCTGCAGAACTACACATTTCCCGAGGAAACGAAATATGCTGACGCTGCCTATGCAGAACGCATGTACCGCCGTTTTGTGCATGATCTGTGGCGCTTCGGCACCATGCGCGCCAGCGTCTTCGCGACAGTTCACACAGAGAGTACACGCCTGCTGATGCACCTTTTTCAGAAGGCTGGCATGGGAGCCTTGGTAGGCAAGGTAGCCATGGACCGCAACTGCCCCGAGGGGCTGTCGGAACCAACGGCAAAGACGATTTCGGGCTACGAGATGCTGGCAGAGGAGTTTGCCGATGGTACCGATGCACTGGTAAAGCCCATTATCACTCCCCGTTTTATACCGACTTGCACACCCGAGATGCTTCAGGCATGCGGTGAGCTGGCTGCCAGGCACCAGTTGCCAGTACAGTCGCATCTTTCAGAAAACAAGGACGAAATAGCGTGGGTGGCAGAGTTAGAGCCTCAAAGCACCTGCTATGGTGATGCTTACGACCGCTATGGTCTGTTCGGGCAGACGCCAACGGTCATGGCCCATTGTGTGTGGACCGAGGGCGAGGAGCTGGAACTGATGAAGCGCCGTGGCGTCATGGTGGCCCACTGCCCGACGTCGAATCTCAACCTGGCATCGGGACTGGCCCCCATACGCACATTTCTCGACTCAGGCATAGCCGTGGGCCTGGGTAGCGACGTCAGTGGCGGTCACGACCTCAGCATGTTCCGCATGATGGTCTATGCCATTCAGGTCAGCAAGCTGTGCTATCAACAGAACCACGACCGCAGGTTTCTCTCTATGTCGGAGGCATTCTGGATAGCCACAAAATCAGCAGGCCGCCTGTTCGGTCGCGTTGGCAGCTTCGAGCCAGGCTATGAGTTCGACGCCCTTGTCATCGACGATAGCGACCTGAACCACGACAACTACTCACTACTGCACCGTCTGGAGCGATTCGTCTATTTAGGCGACGACCGCCAGATAACGCACCGCTTCTGCCGTGGCAGGGAAATCGCGGAGCCTCAAGGCCTCTGAAAACCTCAGGCGTCGGCAAACACCCTACCGTCGTCGAGCGTAATCTTCAGTTTTGTGTACTCTGAATGAAAATCGTTCTGCAGGCGCTTCAGATAGCGGGCGCTCTCCCACTTGCACATGGGCAGGTCGTGCAGCAGATAGTTGCCACACGACTCAGGCTCTGTAGCGGGTACCTCTGCCTGCGTGAGTATCCACTTCAGACAGTCGATGGTCAGCTGTCGCATATCCTCCACGGTGTACGTTCCGGTCATGATAATATACATACCGGTCAGGCAGCCCATCGGTCCGACATACACCACATCGTCCTTTACGCTGCTGTTTCTGAACCATGTAGCCATCAGGTGTTCCAGACTGTGCATGGCGGCAGGCGCCACGGCTGGCTCTTTGTTCGGTTCCGTTATGCGCAGGTCGAACGTCGTAAAGCCCCTATCCTCACGCGACACGTAGATGCCCGGTTTCAGGTGGGTATGGTCGATGGTAAAACTCTGTATAACTTCCATAATCGTTGAATTGCTGATAGCCTCTATAGGCTCTCGATAAATGTTTTAGTAACCTGAAAGGAGCGGTCGGCCAGTGTCGACCAGAAGTCGTGATACATTGAGGCATCGCTATCCTCAAGCGGCAGGTCGCTGATGACGCGGAACGAGATGAAGCGCACCTTGTTAAGCAGGCACGTCTGCGCTATGGCAGCCGACTCCATATCGACGGCCCTGCACTCGGGGAAGTGTCCCACAATTTCGCGCATTTTCTCCTTGGAGTCCACGAACCAGTCGCCAGTGACGATGAGCCCGGGATGCAGGCTGATGTTGCCCGTCCCGATGAGCGAGGCTTTCCGCAGCAGCACGGGGTCAGCCTGAAAGCGGGCCGGCAGTCCCTGCACCTGTCCGTAAACGGTGCTGCCGGCAGCATCGCCACAGTACACGTCGTGATAGCTCAGCTCTGTGCTCACCACCACATCCTGCACACACACACCATCGCCATGGCCGCCGGCACACCCCGTCGAGACAATGACCTGCGGATGAAACTCGCTGATGAGCCGCTGTGCTCCGAGTGCGGCGTTCACCTTGCCAATACCGCTCTTAACAATGCGTACCTGGGGATTGTCCGTAAAGAGCTGCTGCAACTGGCGCATCTCCTTCTCCATCGCTACAATAATTCCTATTTTCATATCTTTTTACGTTGTTTGCGTACAAAGGTACGAAAATAATTCATAATTCATAGTTCATAGTTCTCAGTTTTTTCGTAATTTTGCACGCAGAAACCGAAAACTTACAAAAAAATGATGAATATAATCAAGAAATGGCTACCCGACATGGTGGTAATAGTGTTGTTCGCCCTCGTCTCGTTTGCCTACTTTTTCCCGGCCGATGTCGAGAACCGCATTCTGTATCGCCACGACGCGTCAGCCACCGTTGGCGCTGGCCAGGAGGCCAGCGAGTACCTCCAGCGCACTGGCGAGCGCACCCGCTGGACCAACTCGCTGTTTTCAGGCATGCCCACCTACCAGTTGGCACCTGCCTACGACAGCGCCCAGCCGCTGAATCAAGCCATCAACGCCTACCACCTGTGGCTGCCCGAGAACGTGTGGTACCTGTTTGTCTATCTGTTGGGGTTCTATATTCTGCTGCGCGCCTTCGACTTCCGCAGCTACCTCGCCGGTCTGGGCTCCGTGCTCTGGGCCTTCTCCACCTATTTCCTCATTATTATTGCCGCAGGTCACATCTGGAAGGTTTGGGCCCTGGCCTACCTGCCGCCCATGATAGCCGGCATTGTGCTGGCCTATCGCGGCAAGTACCTGTGGGGCTTAGCCCTGACAGCCCTCTTCGGCGCGTTCGAGATTAACGCCAACCACGTCCAGATGACCTACTACTATCTGTTCGTCATCCTCTTCATGGTCGTTGCCTGGCTTGTCGAAGCCATTCGCCAGAAGCAGCTCGCCCGTTGGCTCAAGGCCACCGGTGTCTGCGTGGCAGCGGCCCTCATAGCCGTGAGCCTCAATCTCTCGAACCTTTACCACACTTGGCAGTACTCACAGGAGACCATGCGCGGCAAGAGCGAGCTCGTCAAGAGTGACACCGGCAACCAAACCTCCAGCGGTCTGGAGCGCGACTACATCACCCAGTGGTCGTACGGCATCGGCGAGACTTGGACACTCCTTGTGCCCAACACCAAGGGTGGCGCCTCCGTGCCTCTGGCCGCGAACAAGACGGCCATGGCCCATGCCGACAACAACTACATAGGCATTTACCAACAGTTGGGACAGTACTGGGGCGAGCAGCCCGGCACGCAGGGCCCCGTCTATGTGGGCGCCTTTGTGCTCTTCCTCTTTGTGCTTGGCCTGTTCATTGTCAGAGGCCCCCTGAAGTGGGCTTTGCTGGCCGCCACTGTTCTGAGCATCATGCTATCGTGGGGTAAGAACTTCATGGGCCTCACCGACCTCTTCATCGACTACGTGCCTATGTACGCCAAGTTCCGCACCGTAGCCTCCATACTCGTCATTGCCGAGTTCACAATACCCCTGTTGGCCATGTTGGCGCTGAAGCAGTTTCTCGACCAGCCCCAGCTCGTCAGGCCACGAATGAAGTACGTTCTCGTCAGCTTCTGTCTCACCGGCGTGGTGGCCCTGCTGTTCTCGGTCGCGCCCTCGGTGTTCTTCAGCAGCTTTGTCTCCACCGCCGAGCTGCAGGCCCTTCGCAGCCTTCCCGCCGAGCACGTCCAGCCACTTTTGGCCAATCTCACCGAGATGCGGCAGGCCATGTTCACAAGCGATGCCCTGCGTTCGTTCTACATCATTCTCACCGGTACCGCCATTCTTCTGGGCTTCGCCTACGGCAAGCTCAAGAAGCCCTATGCCGTCGGCATTCTGCTCGCTCTCTGCCTCGTCGACCTCTGGACCGTCAACAAGCGCTACCTGAACGATGAGATGTTTGTGCCTAAGAGCGAGCGCGAGACGCCCATACAGAAGACCGCCACCGACGAGAGTATTCTACAGGACAAGACGCCCGACTACCGCGTGCTGAACCTCGCCTCAAACACCTTCAACGAGAACGAGACCAGCTACTACCACAAGTCCATTGGCGGTTACCACGCTGCCAAGCTGCGCCGCTACCAGGAGCTCATCGAGGCCCACATAGCCCCCGAGATGCAGGGCGCCATGCAGGCTATAGTCGAGGCAGGCGGCGACATGACGCGGGTGAAGGGCGATTCCATCTATCCCGTGCTCAACATGCTCAACACGCGCTACTTCATACTGCCCCTACAGGGCGGCCAGACAGCACCCGTGCTCAACCCCTACACCCAGGGCAACGCCTGGTTTGTGAACCACGTCACCTATGCTGCCAATGCCAACGACGAGCTCGCCGCCCTTAGTCGTCTCGACCTGCGCCAGCAGGCCGTTGCCGACCAGCAGTACCACGACGTTCTGGGCGACAGCCAGCCGCAGGACACCACCAGCCTCGTCCGTCTGACAGCCTATGAGCCCAACGAGCTGCACTACGACGTCACCACCGGCAAGGGCGGCGTCATAGTCTTCTCCGAGATTTACTATCCCGGCTGGACTGCCACCGTCGATGGCCACGACACCCCGCTGGGGCGCGTCAACTACGTGCTGCGCGCCCTGCGTGTTGATCCCGGCCGCCACCAGGTGGTGCTCACCTTCCGTCCCAAGTCCATCAACGTCACCGAGACCATTGCCTACACAGGCTACATACTCATTCTTCTGGCCGTCGGCCTCGCCATCTATCGCAGCCGCAGGAAGGAGTAAGCCCATACGGGGGCAGAGAAGTGAAGTGGAAGAGAGAGACAGTGAGCACGCATTATAAATATATAATAGGTATCATCGTTGTTGTGGTCATCCACCTGCTTTCAGCCTGTAAGCAGTCTGAAGGAAGCCATCACAACGAGATTCCAGCCACGATGATACGTACGCGAGGCGACAGCCTGGCGCTCGCAGCGCGTTTTACGGGCGATTTCGAGCACTTTCTCGCCGTCACCGACAGTCTCGCCGAGCGAGGAGAGCTCTCGCCGATACGTGCAGACGGTTACCGTGGCGTAGCCTATTTCCAGTTGGGCCAGACCGAGAAGTGCATCGAGTGTTTCCGCCGTGTCGTTGCCATCGACAATCCTCCTGCCGAGGATTTCTGGGAGTACATCCACGCCGGCACCAATCTCGTCATTATGATGAACAGCGATCGCGACTACGACACAGCCATGCGTACTGCCATCAGTCTGATAGAGAAACTTCGCGACGTGAACAACCCCCTGCGTGCCAGAGAGATGCAGACACTCTACCTCTGTCTGGGCGATACGCAGATGATGCTGGAGCGCCTTGCCGATGCCTCCAAGAGCTACAACGAAGCCTTCCAGTGGGTGCTCCGTACGCCCAACGACTCAACCTGCCGCCCTCTTGCAGCTAGCATAGAAACCCTTGAGAATATTGCTGTCACTCACATCAACCACCACATGGACGAGGCAAACATGTGGGTTGACCGCATGGACTCACTTGTGACCATCTATGAGCATCAGCCCCATGCCATAGAAAAAGAGCTAAAATCGCTACGTGCATTGGTAACGCTCCACCGAGCCGAGCTGTTGCAGCAGCGTGGCCAGACGGCACAAGCTGCCCGCTACTATGCCGACTACACGCGTAGCGACTACGGTCAGACGCTCGAGGGACTTATCGACGGTTGCGAATACCTGTTGGCCTCCCACCGCTATGCCGAAGCTGCCGACAACTACTCACAACTGGACCGCTTTATCAAAGAGTGGGGCTATAAATACGATTTAGAGACCATCGGCCTGAATCTGCTACCCAAGCTCCGTGCCAACTACTATGCTGGACGCCAAGATTCAGCCCTGCGTGTGGCCATGCAGATAGCCGAAGTCTATGACACAGCCCTTGTCAGGCAGAAGCGTAGCGAATCGGCCGAACTTGCCACCATCTACGACACACAGGGTAAGGAACGCCAAATAGTAGAGCAGAGCGCCAAAAACCACCTTGTAACGGCCATCAGCGTTGCAGTGACCATTCTGGCGTTGCTTATATTAGCTTTTGCCGTCTATGTATTCCGTCAATGGAGTGCAACCAAGAAGAAGAACCTAGCCCTTGTTCAGCAAATTACAGAGGCTTCGGTGTACAAACAGCAACTCCGTGAGCTCAAACAGGCTCAGGCCTCACCACAACCGACAACAACCTCGAGCAGTCTCCCCAATGAACAACCCAAGAAAGCGGTTCGCGACAACATATATGTCAATATTTCTGACTTGACATCACTCACGGACGAGCAGTTATTTCTCTACCTGCGTGACCTAATAGAGAATGAGCAATTGTATCTCAAGGCCGACTTCGGCCGTCAGACGTTGATCGACCATACCGGACTCTCAAAGGAACGTCTCGGTGCTGCATTCTCGCAGGGGAGCGATAGCGTCTCGCTGCCCACATACGTCCGAGAACTACGTCTCGACTACGCCGTCCGCCTGATGAACCACCAGCCCGACATGAGCATCGAGCTTGTTAGTCAGACTAGCGGTTTTGCGAATGCAGACACCTTTACGCGCAATTTCCGCGCCAAATATGGCATGACACCAACCACCTATAAACAGACACTCAGCGAAGCATAACGTCCGTTTTCTCGTCGACGACAAACCGACAAATCGTCTTTTCACCCGACGAACCGTCTTTTTCATCCGACTATTTGTCTAAAACCATCCGACTATTTGTCTGTGCTCTTGCGAGTACAGACTTTTTGCCATAACTTTGCACTCGGATTTGAGAAACAATCCATTCATAAACATCTTTAAAAAACCTTTTTGACAATTGAAATGCAGCAAGTATTTTTGTCGAGACAGTAGCTGCAAAAACGGTCCCAGACCAACTGATATCTTCACAAACAGATAAAAAGTTGGTCTGGGGTTTTAAAAAAGAAATGTGCACAGCACCATAACATCATATAGAAACAACAAGTACAACAGCATACCATAACATTAAAAAACATAAAGAAATATGACAACAACAAACCTGATTATCCTCACCCTCTATGCATTAGTAGTTCTCGGCATATCTGCTGAGCTTTTTGTTCTTGATGCTTCCCATAACAAGTCAAAGCAGTAAAACAGCGTTGGGATTCAAAACCTTTATGAAACACGTCATGAGTTTCGCGAAGAACTCCATATGTACGCAATCAAGCACTTTTATCGTCGCTGACGGCAGGCTTACAAAAAAAAATAGTATCTTTGCAGCACCTAACCTATAAACGGATTGTTGCATGACAAACCTATGCCGATACCGGCTCTTCACATTAACGCTTACAATGGTCGCTGTGTTACAGGTAGCAGCACAGGAAGTGACCGACTTCACATTCTCACATATCGGACACGATGAGGGCATGTTCAGCCAGCGCGTCTATAGCATCGTTCACACAACTGACCACGCCGTGTGGTGGTCAACGAAGTATGGCGTGGACCGTTACAACGGTGCAACGGTGAAGAGCTACCGATTGGGGAATACGTCTGTGAGCGACTTCGGCGGCAGAACTATCAAGTTGAAACTGCAACATAACAATGACCATACAGAGACGCTGATAGCCTTCGACGATAAAGGTTTTTTGTTTGAATATGATGCCACTCTGAATGAATTCAGACTGAAGGTGGAACTCAGAAAGTTATTAGGCAACGAGGCTTTGCTCTACGACGTATTGCCAACCAAACAGGGACTATGGTTGGCTACACGCGACGGTATTTACCTGCTACACAACAATGTGCTGACAACAATTATGAAGGGGGTTTATGCCAACTGCATCATCAGCACAGGTCGTCAACTTCTGTTTGGCACAAAGCAGGGACTTTTGTCCTATCACACAGGAAAGAGCGAACAGAGTGCTGCAAATGCCAAGGGCAGCGCTATAGGTGCACGGATGCAAGTGGTCGATACGGATGCCGTAGAGTGTGGCTTTTATGACACTATATATAATAAGGTGTGGCTTGGCTGTTTCCAAGGCTCGGTAAAGACGCTACAACTCAACACCAAAGGTTTCATTGCCGATGCTGCCAAGATGGTAGCTATGAACGGCACATTGAGTCATCCCGTACGCAGCATCTGTCCTTATGACGACAAGACCATGCTGGTGGGGGCCGACGGAGCCGGTGTGTGGTGTGTCAACCGCCGTTCTGATGCAGGCAACCGCCATACGGGGCGCCTGCTCTTCGACGCCAACGATGGGGCTCACGGCGTGCTTCACGGCAACGGCATCTATGCCGTGCTGGTTGACAGTTGGGGCGACATCATTATGGGTAGTTACTCGGGCGGTATCGATGTTGCACGCCCTGTGGGTAGTACTCCTGCCATATTCCGCCATGCGCGGGGTGCTGACCAATCACTGCTTAACGACCGCGTGAACTGCGTAGCACAAATGGCTGACGGCAACATGGTGATGGGGACCGACAATGGTGTGAGTATCTACGACCGTAAATCCAAACAATGGAGACATCTCTGCCGCGGAGTCGTCATCAACAGCTTCTGCAAGACGCCACACGGAACGTTGCTAGCAGCGACTTACGGTCACGGTGTCTATGAACTAGGCATGGCTGGGGCACATCAGCTCTACACCGCAGGCAACGGACCGCTAAAGGACAACTATGTGTACAGCCTTTATTACGACAGCGAGGGCAACCTGTGGATGGGTTGCCTGGAAGGCGACTTGGTACAGGTAAACACCTCTGGATGCAAGTACTACAAGCTAAATAACGTGCACGACATCACTCAACTGCCTGACGGTCGGATTGCTGTGGGCACAGCCTATGGTCTGTGGACGGTAGAGTCGCAGACAGGCGAGGTGAGACAAATGGACTATCGACAACAGCGTGACGAGAGCGTCAATCTCTTTGTAACAACACTCATGACCAACGACAAGGAGCTTTGGATAGGTACCGACGGAGGCGGTGTCTATATACTCGAGCTCAAGAAGAACCAAACAAAGCGCATCAGCAGCGCTGATGGACTGCCATCGGACTACATCAGCAGCATACACCGCGACAAATTGGGACACATCATGATAGCCACAGAGCGCGGTTTGTCCTATGTGAGCCAACAAACAACGCCATGCAAGGTGGTGGACGTGAACTACTGCTACGGATTGAGCCGCGAATACAGCGAAGGGGCCGTGTGCAACCTGACCGATGGTAACATGCTCTACGGCAGCACAACAGGAGCGTTGGTGGTCAATCCTAACAACATTCAACCCATTAACTATATCGCACGACTCAAGTTACAGGGCGTCAGCTGTAAAGAAGATGATAGCGAAGCGTTCCGTAAGCACGTTAGTCACATGCTTCATGACGGGTATCTTAAACTAACATACGACCAACGTACGTTCGACTTGCACTTCGAAGCCATCAATCTGCGTAACCAATACGATATAGAATACCAATACCAGGTGGGGCGGAATGGGCAGTGGAGCACACCCAGCGACCAAGCCGTTATACGGTTTTCAAACTTGGAACCAGGAAAGCATCTGTTGCGACTGCGTTGCGTCAGTCGAAGTTCAGGCACAGTACTCGACGAGATTTTGTTCAACATACAAATCGGTCAGCCCTGGTGGAATTCATGGTGGATGTGGTTAGTATATATCGGACTGGTGGTTCTCGCCTTTTGGTGTGCCTGGCGCATTTATGGCCTACACACAAAATACATGCGTTTGGTGGTAGGCTATTCTGAACTGCAGGCTAAGACCGAGGAGACAGAGACGCCTGCGTCCGAACAGACCACAGGCACTCTGGACAATAACAACAAAATGGCTGTAGAACAGAATAACGATGATGGCGGCAAGCTGTTTGTAGAACAGACTACTCGCCACGTGCTGAACCATCTGACCGACTCATCTTTCGGAATCGATGACCTGTGCCGAGAGATGGCCATGAGTCGTACTCTGTTTTATGTCCGTTTGAAGTCTTACACCGGACAGTCGCCACAGGACTTCGTCCGCATCATACGTTTGGAACGTGCAGCCGCCATTTTGTCAAGTGGACGCTCGGTTAGCGAAGCAGCAGCGCTGACAGGATTCGACAATCCCAAGTACTTCAGTACCGTCTTCAAGAAATATTTCGGAACATCACCCTCGAAGTACTGCTGAACAAAGGTTTGATTTCTATCATACAAGGTTTGATTTCTGACATTTTCAGGTTTTCAAACCATGTTTTGTATGCAGTCAAACCCAATATATTAACATATCGCCTATCTTTGCAGCCAAAATCAATAACTGAATCAAAAACAATGAGAAAAACTATTCTGATTCTGGCGGCAATAGCCATGACGATGTGGGCATTTTACGTTTACCCTAGTCAGGCGGCTACCAACCAAGTGAATGACTTCTGCATTAAGAAAGGTACGAACGTGAGCCACTGGCTTTCGCAGTCAGAGGAACGTGGCGAACAGCGCAGGACTCACATCGGGGAGGCCGACTTTGCACGGCTGGACAGCCTGGGCTTTGACTTTGTACGGCTGCCCATAGATGAGGTGCAGTTCTGGGACGAAGCTGGCAACCAGCTGCCTGAAGCGTGGCAACTGCTGAAAAAGGCGCTCGACTGGGCTACCAAACACCACCTGCGCACCATAGTGGACCTGCACACCATACGTACACACCACTTTAACGCCGTGAACGAGGGCAACGGCAGCGCCAACACGCTGTTTACATCGGAGAAGGCACAACAAGGACTTATTAATATGTGGTACCAGCTGTCGGACGTGCTGAAGGGTTACAGCAACGACTCCGTGGCTTACGAACTGATGAACGAGCCGGTGGCCGATGACCATGATCAATGGAACCGGCTGGTGGCCAAGGTACACAGAGCGCTGCGAGGGCGCGAGCCGCAGCGCACGCTAGTCATAGGATCAAACAGGTGGCAGGGCTACGAAACCATGAAACACCTGAAGGTGCCAAAGGGGGACAGAAACATTATTCTCTCATTCCACTACTACAATCCCATGATTCTGACGCACTACGGCGCTCACTGGACACCTGTGGGCAAGTATAGGGGCAAGGTGAACTACCCAGGGATACTGGTAACAGAAGAGGATTACCAGGCTGCTCCTGACGGAGTAAAGGAAATACTGGACAACGGCCAATACGCCACCCGGGTGTGGAACATCGACCGAATACGAGCTGACTTCAAGGACGCCATCGGCGTTGCTAAGCAGTATGGACTACAATTATTCTGCGGAGAATGGGGCGTCTATGAGCCTGTGAACAGGGAACTGGCCTACCGTTGGACAGGGGATATGCTGACGGTCTTCAAGGAAGCGGGAATCGCATGGGCCACGTGGTGCTATGATGCCGACTTCGGCTTCTGGGACCAGAAAAAGAACGACTTCAAGGATAAAAGACTTGTGGAAATGCTGATAAATGAGTAGTGGAAATATGAAAAGATATGGCTATTTCGACGACGAAAACCGTGAGTACGTCATTACCGACCCTGCCACACCGATGCCCTGGATTAACTATCTGGGCAACGAGGACTTCTTTGGGCTGATATCGAACACGGCTGGGGGGTACTGTTTTTATAAGGATGCTAAGTTCAGACGCATCACCCGATACCGCTACAACGGCGTGCCAATGGACAACGGGGGGCGATACTTCTACATAAACGACGGGGGAACCGTCTGGAACCCGGGCTGGAAGCCGTGCCGCACACCGCTGGACAGCTATGAGTGCAGGCACGGCATGGGGTACACACGCATCACGGGCAGTAAAAATGGCGTGGTGGCGTCGGTGCTATGCTTCGTGCCACTGAACACATGGGCCGAGGTGCAGAAACTGACGCTGTACAACACTACTGACGGGCGGAAAAGTTTGAGGCTCTTCTCGCTGACGGAATGGTGTCTATGGAATGCGGCTACCGACATGGAAAACTTTCAGCGCAACTGGTCGACTGGCGAGATTGAGGTAGAGGGGAGCACCATCTACCACAAGACAGAGTACAAGGAGCGCCGCAATCACTATGCCTTCTACGCCGTAACAAACGCCGACATTCAGGGATTCGACACCGACCGCGAGGCGTTCGTAGGGCTCTACAACGAGTTCTCGGATCCGCAGTGCGTGGTCGAAGGTCGCTCGCGGCAGTCGGTGGCTCACGGCTGGAGCCCTATAGCCTCGCACATGCTGGAGGCGGAACTGGAGCCTGGCGAAAGGAGAGACTACATATTTCTGCTGGGCTATGTGGAGAATGCCGAAAGCGAGAAGTTCTCGGCTGAAGACATAAAGCGTAAGCAACAGGGAGAGATTATTACGTCTCAGGATAACGATGTGACACTTGTCAACAAGCTGAAAGCCCACGAGCTCACAGCTCGCTTCTCGACGGTAGCAGCTGTAGATGACGCCTTCGACGAGCTGCGCAGCATGTGGGACGGCTTGTTGGACAAGTTCACGGTGAAGAGCAGCGACGAACGGCTGAACAGAATGGTAAACGTGTGGAACCAGTATCAGTGCATGGTGACGTTCAACTTCTCGCGGTCGGCGAGCTACTTCGAAAGTGGCGTGGGACGCGGCATGGGGTTCAGAGACTCTAACCAGGACTTGCTGGGGTTTGTGCACCAGGTGCCCAGCAGGGCTCGGCAGCGCATCATCGACATAGCTTCTACACAGCTAGCTGACGGGGGGTGCTATCACCAGTACCAGCCGCTGACGAAACGGGGTAACAACGACATAGGCAGTGGCTTCAACGACGACCCGTGCTGGCTTGTCTTCGGTACCGTAGCCTACGTCAAGGAGACAGGCGACTACGGCATACTCAGCGAAATGGTGCCGTTTGACAACCTGAGGGGGTCGGAGGTGACGCTGATGGAGCACTTACGCCGCAGCGTGGGCCACGTGGTAGAGAATCGCGGACCGCACGGGCTGCCACTGATAGGACGTGCCGACTGGAATGACTGTCTGAACCTGAACTGCTTCTCGACGAATCCCGACGAGTCGTTCCAGACAACCGAGAACAGGACTGAGGGGTCGCAGGCTGAGTCGCTGATGATAGCGGGTCTGTTTGTCTTCACTGGTAGGTTATACGTGGAGCTTTGCGAGAAGATGGAGGCTATAAGAAGCGAAAAGGGCGAAGAGGGTATTGACGCAGAGCTCAGAGGGTTCGACTTTGCCGAGGAAGCGAACTGCACCCAACGCCACATAGACGACATGACTGAAGCGGTGAAACGGCACGGATGGGACGGTGAGTGGTTTCTGCGTGCCTACGACTTCTACGGCAGGAAGATAGGGTCCAAGGAGAATGACGAGGGTAAGATTTTCATAGAGTCGCAGGGCTTCTGCACCATGGCGGCCATAGGTCGTGAAGAGGGCATGGTGGAAAAGGCGCTCGACGCATGCAAACGCCACCTGGATTGCGAGCATGGCATGGTGCTGAACAGTCCGGCCTTCACGACTTACCGCATAGAGTTGGGCGAGATTTCGAGCTATCCGGCTGGGTACAAGGAGAATGGGGGCGTTTTCTGCCACAACAACCCGTGGGTGATTATTGGCGAAACGGTGGCCCGACGTGGCAACGACGCCTGGGAACACTACATCAAGATTTGCCCGGCATGGATAACGGACCAGCAGCGACACAAGGTGGAGCCCTACGTTTACTGCCAAATGGTGGCTGGCAAAGAGGCTGCACTGCCCGGCGAAGGCAAGAACTCATGGCTCACAGGTACGGCGGCATGGAACTGGCTGGCGGTCACACAATACATTCTTGGCATAAGACCGACCTACGACGGACTGGTGATTGACCCGTGTATTCCGGCATGGCTGAGGGAATATACCGTCAAGCGCAAATGGCGTGATGCCGTGTTTGAGATTAACATTCACAATCCTCATGGCAAAGAGAGTGGCGTAAGCAGTATGACTCTCGACGGTGAGCCCATGGAAACAAACATGGTACCGGCTACTACCGGCAGCCATATAATAGAAGTAATCATGTAAGTCTATGGCTAAAGTTAGTGAAAAAATAGGTTACGGAATGGGCGATATGTCCAGTTCGATGTTCTGGAAGATTTTCTCGTACTATCTGCCCATTTTCTACAGCGACGTGTTCCAACTGTCCCTGACACAGACGGCTACCCTGATGTTTGTCACCCGTATATGGGATACCGTCAGCGACCCCATGATGGGCATCATTGCCGACCGTACGGAGACGCGTTGGGGCAAGTATCGTCCGTACCTGCTATGGTTTGCCGCGCCCTTTGCCTTGGCAGGCATCTTGCTGTTCACCACACCTGACTGGGACAATAGCGGCAGACTGGTTTATGCCTACATCACCTATATCCTGATGATGACCGTCTATACGGGAATCAATGTGCCTTACGCATCGATGCTGGGGGTGATAACAGCCGACTCGCAAGAAAAGACGGTATTCTCAAGCTACCGCATGTTCTTCGCCTACGGAGGCTCTTTCATCGCCCTGTTTGCCTGGGAACCGCTATGCAGTTTCTTTAAGCAATACCAGCCTCTATGCCCTGTCACCAGTGAAGCCGATGCCTGGCAGGGGGCCATGATAATCATAGCAACGATGTGTCTGCTGCTGTTCATAGGCAGTTTCCTGCTAACGCATGAGCACGTCAAGGTAAGCCGTACCGGTGCACTGGCAGGCGACCTGCTGGCGCTGCTGAAGAACGTGCCGTGGTGGATTATCACAGGAGCGGCCCTCTGCACAAATCTTTTTAATACTGTGCGTGGAGCTACTGTGGCCTATTACTTCAAATACTATATCGGCGAGAATGTGCATGTGGACTTAGGCGTAACAGGATTTCTCTTCTTTGCAGGGCTATTCCTGGCTGTAGGCGAGGTTTGCAACATGGTGGGCGTGGTGAGCGCTGTACCCTTAAGCCGATGGCTGGGCAAAAAAACAACGTTTGTGGTGTCTGCATTGGCACTGGCAGGGTTAAGCATTGTCTTTTTCTATATGCCACTCAGCAATGCAGGTTTCATCATGATGCTACTGCTGCAGGTGGTTATAAGCATCTTTACGGGCATTGTTAGCCCGCTGGTGTGGAGTATGTACGCCGATGTGTCTGACTACAGCACGGCTCAACACGGTACGGCATCAACGGCACTTATTTTCTCAAGCGGTTCGATGGCCCAGAAGTTTGGCGGCGCTATTGCCGGCTCAGCCGTTCTATTGTTGTTCGATGCTTTCGGACTGGTACCCAATGCAGCCTCACTGCCCGACAGCGCGGTTTTTGGCATGAAACTCGCCATGAGCTACATACCCGCAGCCATCGCACTGGCAGAGGTGGCTATACTATTCTTCTATCCGCTGACGACGGCAAGGATGAAGGAAATCAATGAACAGCTGAAGGCGAACACCAAAGATACACTGAAATAAACAAAAGCTAAAAATATGACTGATAATGCAAGAGGAAACACAAAACTAAACAACTGATGATGCACAGGAAACACAAAACTAAATGACTGATGTTACAGAAAGAACTAAAAAACTAATGGCATGATCAACACTTTAAACCTTAATTCATTCCCCCGCTTCCGTACCGACTATGACGGGAGCGGGGTTTATCTGTGAATCTCCCCTCCCCCCAAAAAATCTTAATAAAAAATATTGTCTTCGTTTTTTTTGCTAAGTACAACAGAATGTCCACAAAACTGTTATTATGCAGGGAACTTAGTATAAACCAAGAATAGTTTTTCTGAGGAAAATGGGTAGAGCATACAAAAAACAGGTGGAAAATGTGTGAAAAAGGGTAGAAAAATCGTGAATTATCATTTTTTCAACCATAAATAATGAATAATCGACCTGTGAATTGCAAAAAGAAACTATCTTTGCACCAGAATGATTTTTAATGGTTAAGGTTTATGGTTGATTAATTTAGTTTTTAAAGTATTAAAAAAAGCCTCGCTGTGAAGCGCGGCTTTTTTTGTTATCGGCAAGCTAAGATGTCATCATAAGCGATGGGTGATGTTAAGTCGCACGTAAGACTTATGTCCATAGAGGGCAACGGCAACGAAACACACGAGAGGAACAATGAAAGAGATATTAGTAGCAGGCAGACCGAGCAGACCAATGTTCCAGTCTATTATCAATGCCTGCAACGGCGGAAAAAAAGAACCGCCTAGGATGGCCATAATGAGGCCGGCACCTGCAAACTTTACATTATCGCCAACACCACGCAGGGCAATACCATAAATGGTGGGGAACATAAGCGACATGCAGGCAGAGACCGCCACCAGACAGTAGAGACCGTTGCGGTCGGTAAACATGACAACGCCGCTGAGTGCAACACCTGCGATGACGGACAGAATGGAGAGCAGACGACTGGCATCGATATACTTCAGGAAGTAAGTGCAGATAAAACGACTCAGGGTAAATAGCACCATCGCCACAATATTATACCTCTGTGACATAATCTCGGCTGCTTTCTCCTCCATACCCTCAGCCATAAAGATACGCGTACCATATTGTATGATAAACGTCCAGCATGTGACTTGAGCACCGACATAGAAGAACTGGGCGATAACACCCTCACGATAGTTGCGGATACGCAACAACTCACTCATGGCTGTCCAAATGCTCTTGTCTGAAGCTGTATCACCATCCTTCGGCATTTTAACCAGACGAATAGCCAATAGCAACAGGGCTACGACAACGCCTAAATAAATATAGGGCTGAATGAGCACACCCAAATCGTGGCTCTTGACTATCTCGAACTGCTCAACTGGCAACTCACGACGCGCAATGGTTGTCATCGGACTCATACGGGCCTGAACAAACTGCATGGCAACGTACATACCGACGAGATTACCCATGGGGTTGAAGGCTTGAGCAAGATTCAGACGACGCGTAGCCGACTCCTCGCTGCCCATACAGTAGATGTAGGGATTGCACGATGTTTCTAAGAACGACAGACCGCACGTCAGAATAAAATAGGCCAACAGGAAGGGAAAGTAAAAACCCAACAACTTGGCCGGCAGGAAGAGCAACGACCCAATGGCAAAAAGCAACAAGCCGACAAGTACACCTGCCTTGAACGAATGGCGCTGAATAAACAGAGCGGCAGGAAACGCCATCACAAAGTAGCCCAAGTAAAAGGCAACCTGCACCATGGCACCTTCGGTGACACTCATGCGGAAAATCTTGGAGAAAGCTTTTACCATGGGGGTTGTCACATCGTTGGCAAAGCCCCATAAGGCAAAACAGCTGGTGATAAGGACAAAGGGGACCAGGTAACTGACGCCTCCTTTTGATAACATGCTTATGCGATGAGTAATAGACATGGTTTGTTCTTGATTCTTGTGAGTTCGCCACAAAATTACAATAAATATTCTAAAAACCGCGTCTTTTAGGAAGTTTTTTGTTACCTTTGTTGCCACAAAAACCATAGACAATGAAAAAACTACTCTCCATCCCCCCGAATTTGGTGGGTGAGTTTTATCATATTACCGGACGATCACACGAAGATTATTTCTGCACGTGCGACCCCATTGGCCACCGCTTAGGTAGTGGAGGCGGCACTGCATGGCTCTTGGAACAGGCGTTTCAGGACAAAGCGAACGATAACAGGACTGAGGACTTCGACAGTTGGCTGCAGAGCGACCGACGTATTCTGATACATGCCGGCGGTCAGAGCCGACGGTTACCCAGCTACGCCGTACAGGGCAAAGCACTCATGCCAATACCTGTTTTTCGTTGGGAGCGAGGACAGCGTATCGACCAGACATTATTAGACCTTCAGCTGCCACTCTATGAACGGCTGATGCAGATGGCTCCTGCAAACATACACACAATGGTGGTCAGTGGCGACGTTTTCATCAGGGCTACAGGACATCTTCAGCCTATACCAGATGCCGATGTCGTATGCTATGGCCTGTGGCTTGACGCATCACTGGCTAAGAATCATGGTGTTTTTGTCAGCAGCCACCAGACACCGACCGTACTGAAGCGCATGTTACAAAAACCCAGTGTAGAAATGCTCACGGAATTGCAGCACGACCACTACTATCTGACCGACATCGGCGTGTGGCTGCTCTCCGACAAGGCAGTAAAGTTGCTGATGAAGAAGAGCTCTGCGGAAGAGAACTCTTCACTCTTCACTATTCACTCTTCACTAAAAGAGTACGACCTCTATGGTGAGTTTGGCTGCTCACTGGGCACAGACCCCCTCATTGACGATGCTGAGCTTCGCGAACTCCGCGTAGCTATTCTGCCGCTGCCAGGCGGCGAGTTCTATCATTTTGGCACCAGCCGCGAAATGATTAGCTCAACGCTGGCACTACAGAACCTCGTCAACGACCAGCGACAGATTATACACAAAAACCGCAAACCTCATCCCGCCATTTTCGTTCAGAATGCCATAACGGAGATAACTTTCACAGCTGAGAACAAAAATATCTGGATAGAAAACTCGCACGTAGGCAAGGGCTGGCAGCTAACTCACGACAACATTATTACCGGTGTACCACAAAACGACTGGCAGATAAGACTGGAACCTGGCGAGTGCATTGACGTAACACCCGTAGGCGACAAAGACTTTGAGGTAAGGCGCTACAACATTGACGAAGCCGTGGACAGTAACAGTCTGGCCGAACGTGCCAACCTGAGACGTCTTTTCGAACAACGACGGACATTTCTACGTGAGAACCTGTCCATGCTGGCTCGCAACTACGAGCACAGCATTTTCTACCAGCTTGACCTCGATGATACGGCACAGCGCTTCCACGAAGGGAACATTACACTGCCGCCACCTGTAAACGATAGTGCTCCGATCATGACGAGGATTCACGACACGATGTTCCGCGGCAACGACAACGAAGCCTTCAGACTGCTACGTGAAGGATTAACGGCAGGACTGGTTGGAAAACACGTAATACCACACATGAACGTACAGAAAGACCAGATTGTGTGGGGGAGATCACCCGTAAGAATCGATATCGCAGGTGGATGGACCGACACCCCGCCTTACTGTCTGATGGAAGGGGGCACCGTGGTAAACCTTGCTATTGAACTGAACGGACAACCACCATTGCAGGCATACGTTAAGCCTTGCGACAAACCGCACATCATACTGCGCAGCATCGATTTAGGTGCTACCGAGATTGTGGAGAACAATGAGCAACTGATGGCTTATAACAAAGTGGGCTCTCCTTTCTCCATCCCCAAGGCGGCTCTGGTGCTGGCTGGATTCGGAACCACGACAGCTGCTGCTCCTATATCACTTAAAGCACAGTTAGAGAACTTCGGCTGCGGTTTAGAGCTAACGCTTCTATCAGCAGTCCCTGCTGGTAGTGGACTGGGTACCAGCAGCATACTCGCCGCCACGGTATTAGGAGCTCTAAACGATTTCTGCGGTCTGGGATGGGACAAAACCGAGATATGTCACCAGACGCTAATGTTGGAACAAATGCTTACTACTGGCGGTGGCTGGCAGGATCAGTTCGGTGGCATACTCGGTGGCATCAAACTGCTACAGACTCAGGCTGGTTTTGCACAAAGTCCCGTCATCAGATGGTTATCTGACGAACTATGGACACAGCCGGAGTATAGTCAGTGCCACCTATTATATTATACGGGCATCACACGTACAGCTAAGCAGATTCTTGCAGAAATCGTGAGACGTATGTTCCTGAATCAGCACGACCAATTGCTGCTGTTGCGCCAGATGAAGGAGCACACGTTGGAGATGTACGATGCCATCCAACAGCAAGACTTCCAGCACATGGGACAACTAGTACGCCATACCTGGATTCAGAATCAACAGCTGGACTGTGGTACGAATCCCACAGAAGTAGCAGCTCTGACAACGCTAATAGACGACCTGTGCCTGGGTTACAAACTGCCTGGCGCTGGCGGTGGTGGTTACCTTTACATGATTGCTAAAGATCCCGAAGCGGCCGCACGCATCAAACTCATACTGAATGAGAACCAGCGTAAGGCCAATGCCCGTTTTGTTGACATGACGCTATCAAAACACGGCCTGCAGATATCGCGAAGCTAGCGGAAACCAGACAATGCTCATGAATGATAGTCATCATCGATGATTTAAAAACAAGAGAAATGGAGTTTAGGACAATCGTACCAATAGAGAAGGCATCCTTCCAGATAGAGCCGCTGGAGGAAATGCTCTTCGTGGGCTCATGTTTCGCCGATAGCATCGGGCGCCGGTTTATCGAGGACAAGTTCCGCGCCGTTGTGAATCCCTTCGGTGTCATGTATAACCCTGCCTCGATTCTCCATACAATTGAACGCTGTGATTTTGCGCCACAGACGGCTATTCTGACTCTGGGCACCAACCATGTGTACCGCCTGAAAGAGACTGGCGAGATTGTCGATAATTGCGAGAAGCGACCAGCTCGCCTGTTTGAGGAAGAGCAACTGAGCATCGAAGCCTGCGCCAACTACTTGCAGCAAGCTATTGACATATTGCGAAAGCGTCGCTCCGATGTGCGCATCATACTGACCGTCAGCCCCATACGCTACCGTAAGTATGGCTACCACGAGAGTCAGCTCTCGAAGGCGACGCTCATGCTGGCTATCAACGCTCTTCTTCACTCATCTCCCATCGTGTCTTATCCGTCACCGCATACGACAAACGCGTCACTCATCTACTTTCCCGCTTACGAGATTATGATGGACGAACTGCGTGACTACCGTTTCTATTCTGACAACATGCTACATCCCAGCAGTCAGGCTGTGGAATATATCTGGCAACGCTTCGGCGAAATGTTTTTCAGCGAACGCACACAACAGTTCCTTACAGAGTGGCGTCCTATCAAGGCAGCTCTCGGTCACCGGCCTTTCAATCCCGACAGCGATGAATATCGCGTCTTTTTAGCGGATGCACAAGCCAAGGAGGCTGCGCTCATCAGCAAATACAGTCAACAACAATCATCAGATTATCAATAACTTATTTATAGTAACAATAACCAAAACCAAACAACTAACGACATGAGAACTATCATTACTTCTCTCGGACTGGCCCTTACACTAACCATCACAGCCCAGCCCAAACAAGCTTACGAGAAAAGCGCACTTGAGGAAATCACAGCCGACAAGTTCCTGGCTGGCGGCAATGCCGTTGATTACGACCGTTTGCCACGCAAGGCTCTGACACCAACTCCCAAAGGCTATGAGCCCTACTACATGAGTCACTACGGTCGTCATGGTTCCCGCTGGCTGCTTAACGACCGCGACTACTCCAGTCCCATCACAACGCTGAGAGATGCGCAGAAGGCTGGCGTACTGACGGCAGAAGGAGCCAAAGTCTTGGCTAAGCTTGAGGAAATTCAGAAAGGTTCCAGGGGACACCTCGGCGACCTGAGTCCACGCGGCGAGCAACAGCACCACGACATTGGCAAGCGTATGGTGCAGAACTTCCCCGAGATCTTTAAGGCCAAAGGTCTGCTCATTGATGCACGCAGCACGACCTCCACGCGCAGTATTCTCTCAATGATTGCCGAATGTGAAGAGCTGATGCAAGCCAACCCGACTGCCAGCATTCACAACGAAGCCAACGAGGCCAACATGGCCTACATGAACGCCCCCAAGGATGGTCTGATGCGCGCCAACGAAAGCAAGGCTCGCACCATACAGAACGAATGGGGAGCACGCATGCGTGACCCGCACCGTCTCATGAAGGTTCTGTTCACCGACCAAGACTGGGTTTACATGAACGTCATGCCAGCTTCTCTCTATGGAAGCATCTACGACATTGCAACAAACGAGCAGAGTCATGACGGCGACACTACCCTACTCGACCTCTTTACAGCTGAAGAGTTGTACCGTCTCTGGAATGGCAATAACCTTTACTGGTATCTGAACTATGCAAATGCTCCGCAGACGGGCAACGTCATGTCATATATGCAGGCTCCGTTGTTACGTAATATCATTGAGACAGCTGACACCATCAAGGGCAAGCAGGCAACCTTGCGCTTCGGCCACGACACGGTCGTATTGCCCATCATCTCGCTGATGGAGCTGGGTGGTATGGGGTGCTCTATAGACAACCTCGAGGAGCTTGACACCTACTTCCGCAGCTATATGGCCATCCCCACAGCCTGCAACATGCAACTTATTTTCTATCGTCCCAAGAAAGGAACAGGCGACATCCTTGTCAAGTGCCTGCTCAACGAGAACGAGGTAGGTATGCCTACCGAGACCAACATGTTCCCCTATTATAAATGGAGTGAACTTCGCGAGTATTATCTGGAGAAACTGAAGAAACAGCCCAAGAGTCCGTTCCCCGCTCAGCAACAGGAAAGACCACAGATTCCACAGTACATTCTGCAACAGATGATGAACGGCGGCGGAAGCAACTAACTGACGAAACGGCAGACTTCACCGACATTTTGTCGGTAATGTTTAATTCGGCACAAGCTTTGATGGTAAACTGTCAGAAACTAATCAATAAAGAAGGAGGTTATTATGACACTAGACAAGTTTACCATCAAAGCTCAGGAGGCCGTTCAGCAAGCCGTCAACACGGCTCAGCTCAACAGTCAACAGGTCATTGAACCTGTACACATCCTGAAAGGTATTATGGAGAAGGCGAAGGACGTTACATCCTTCATCTTCCAGAAAATTGGCGTGAACGCCCAACAAATTGAACTGCTCGTTGATCAGGAGATAAAACACCTGCCTCGCGTGCAGGGCGGACAGCCGTATCTCTCGAACGATTGTAATAATGTACTCGTGCGTGCACAAGAGATTGCGCAAAAGCGAGGCGACGAGTTCGTTTCCGCAGAGCCCATTCTGCTGGCGCTGCTCGCCATCAACAGCACAGCTTCACGCATCATGAAAGATGCCGGCTGCACGGAGAAGGATATGCAGAAAGCCATTGACGAACTGCGTCAAGGACAGAAAGTGCAGTCACAGAGCGCCGACGACAACTACCAGTCATTGGAGAAGTATGCCAAGAACTTGGTTGACCTTGCCCGACAGGGCAAACTCGATCCTGTCGTTGGTCGCGACGATGAGATTCGCCGTGTGTTACAAATTCTCTCACGCCGAACGAAAAACAATCCTATTCTTATTGGTGAACCTGGTACAGGTAAGACGGCCATCGTCGAAGGCCTCGCTGGGCGTATCGTTCGCGGCGACGTTCCTGAGAACCTGAAGGACAAACAGCTCTATTCGCTCGACATGGGTGCGTTGGTAGCCGGTGCCAAGTATAAGGGTGAGTTCGAGGAGCGTCTGAAGAGCGTTATCAACGAGGTGACCAAGGCCGAAGGACGCATCATCCTCTTCATCGACGAAATCCACACGCTGGTAGGTGCTGGCGGTGGTGAGGGAGCAATGGATGCCGCCAATATTCTGAAGCCGGCCCTTGCACGTGGCGAACTGCGTGCTATCGGTGCAACCACGCTGAACGAGTATCAGAAGTATTTTGAAAAAGACAAGGCTCTTGAACGTCGTTTCCAAACGGTGATGGTGGACGAGCCCGACGAACTCTCGGCCATTTCTATCCTGCGCGGTTTGAAAGAACGCTACGAGAACCATCACAAGGTGCGTATCCAGGACGATGCGTGCATTGCTGCCGTCCAGCTATCAGAGCGCTATATCTCTGAACGTTTCCTTCCTGACAAGGCTATCGACTTGATGGATGAAGCCGCCGCCAAACTACGTATGGAACGTGACTCTGTACCCGAGGAGCTCGATGAGATTACAAGACGTCTGGCTCAACTTGAGATTGAACGCGAAGCAATCAAACGCGAAGGCGACAACCTCAAGATTGCTCAACTGGATAAGGATATCGCCGAACTACGCGAACAGGAAACACAGTTCAGAGCCAAATGGGAAGGTGAGCGTCAACTGGTGAACAAGATTCAGCAGGACAAGCAGGAGATTGAGAACCTGAAATATGAAGCAGAACGTGCAGAGCGTGAGGGTGACTATGGCAAAGTAGCCGAGATACGTTACTCCAAACTGAAGGTTCTGGAGGACGATATCAACAGCCTCACACAAACTCTCTCCAAAGGAGAGGGAACTCGAATGGTTCGCGAGGAAGTCACCGCCGACGACATTGCTGAAGTTGTGAGCCGATGGACGGGCATTCCCGTGACGCGCATGATGCAGAGCGAACGCGAGAAACTTCTCCATCTGGAGGAGGAACTGCACAAGCGCGTGATTGGTCAGGACGAAGCCATCACAGCCGTTTCTGATGCTGTACGCCGCAGCCGTGCCGGGCTACAGGACCCCAAGCGCCCCATCGCAAGCTTCATTTTCCTCGGTACCACGGGTGTCGGCAAGACGGAGCTGGCGAAAACACTGGCCGACTACTTGTTCAACGATGAGACAATGATGACACGCATTGACATGAGCGAGTATCAGGAGAAGCACACCGTCAGCCGACTCGTTGGCGCACCTCCGGGCTACGTAGGCTATGACGAAGGCGGACAGTTGACGGAGGCCGTACGCCGCAAACCATATAGCGTTGTGCTGTTCGATGAAATCGAGAAAGCTCACCCCGATGTCTTCAATATTCTGCTACAGGTGCTCGACGACGGAAGGTTGACTGACAACAAGGGACGTACGGCAAACTTCAAGAACACCATCATCATCATGACCAGTAATGCTACGCGCGAGCAACTGCGTGCCACTATGCGCCCGGAATTTCTGAATCGTATAGATGAAATCATCACCTTCACGCCGCTGACGAAAGATCAGATCTCAGATGTCGTGCGTTTACAGATGAAGAAGGTAACTGAAATGCTGGAGCCACAGGGTATTCGTTTGGAATGCACACCACAGGCCATCAGCTATTTGGCAGAGCAGGGCTACGACCCGGACTTTGGCGCCCGTCCTGTAAAACGCGCCATCCAGCAATTGGTACTCAACGATTTATCGAAGAAACTGCTGGCCGACGAGGTCGATCGCACGAAACCCATCATCATCGACGAATTTGGTGACGGCCTGGTGTTCAGGAATTAGTGCGAAACGCGGCTTTCAGCCAAGAGCAATCAAGCTCAACGAGACACTCATATACAACGAAAAAGTGGTGAAGTTTATCGCTTCACCACTTTTTTAGTTTTTCCATCTGCATAACGGACTATATATAATCCTGGACGCTGACTGTCCAGATGGTTTCCCATGCAATGACCGCCAAGGTCATAAACTGTCATTATTGTTGTCTCCCGTTGAGACGGTAACGTCACAGACATCGGGTCACCACCCATAAAGTCAAAAGAAATGAGGCCGTCCTCCGACATCCGGATATTGGAAATTGCCTTTGACAGATACTTACTACCCTCCTCGTTCGTATTAAACATCTTCGATGCAGGAACAGTCGTGTCTGTCAACTGGTCGTTGACGAAGGTGGTACTGTCTGTAGCCCAAGGATAGGGCGACGAACTCAGATGACGGTTGTGCATACGTGGATTTTCTGAATACTGTGAGCCACCAAGTTCTTCCAACAATTCGTCCCAATCGTTATAGTCCATATCATCGGCACTCACAATTGAATAACCAAATAGGTTGGCCTCAGTATTCACACGATTGGCAGTCCACTTACTCTCATTATAATTCACGTGGTAGATGACAAGTCCCTTGCCCGGCACGCCAGCATCCCAGCCTTTCCATTGACGATTCTCCAGCAGATAGTACTCTTTATCTGTATGTTTAATCATATAGGTCTCACCACCATCTTCCACACATTTCATGTCGGTGACTGTCGTAGCTTCAGTCAGTTCGATAGGCGTCTGCCAACCAAGAAGCATCCGCTCGAGTGCGGAATAGTTAGGCGGACACCAACCGTAATTGGTAAAGTTACCACCATCCATCAGATCCCATTCATCAACAACTGAATAGCCTACATTTCCTCTGGTAGGATAAATATCAGGCAATCCGAGACTATGCGAATACTCATGACAAATAGTACCTATGCCGCATGAAGCCTTTGAGGTAGTCGGCCAGCATTCCGCACTGGCGCTGTAGTTGTTAATAATCTGTCCGCTGGGCGTTTTTATTCCAGTGCCTGTTGTAATAAATGATCCTGTATTGGGCCAAAGATATCCAAATGCTATCTCTTGGCTCACATTACCTGTATAACCTGCAAACACATAAATCACCTGATTCACATAGCCATCGCCATTCCAATCATAAACAGAGAAGTCGAGACCGGGGTTCTCTTCAATCATCATCTTCGTGGCCTCTTTCATCTCATTCAGTCCCGAATTTTGGACATTCTCCGTTGGTTTAACATACGGTTGTGCCTTCAGACTAATATCGAAAGGACCGAACACGTCGAACTGCAGGTTGAACAGTCCGCCCGACTGGTCTCTGAAATAATCGGCCACGCAGCCTTTACCATTACGCTGGTTGTAGCCTCTCTCATTAAACATACGATCGTATGTCTCATGAGGATTCTCCATATTAAAATAGGTGGAGTCTCCTTTGAAATCGACAAGAATCACCAGCTGACGATAAGTGCGGGCAGGGTCCCAGTCAAGAATTCTTGCAGGAAGCTTGCGCGACTGCACTCCCCGTGTCGTATTGACTTCATCGCCATCGACATCGGGTGTACAGCCACCTCGAATCACGCTAAAGGTCTGTGCCTGCACAGACAGTGTGACCAATAAGGTGAAAACAAGGATGATTTTACGCATAGCTCTGTATTTACATAATGTATTACTTGGCACAGGGAGTCCAAGGCTTCAACTGCTTGAAGAAGTCGTTGCCTTTATCATCGACAAGGATGAAGGCGGGGAAGTCCTCAACGTCAATCTTCCATACGGCCTCCATGCCCAGCTCGGGATACTCTACACACTCAATGCTCTTGATAGAGCTTTGAGAGAGCACGGCAGCCACGCCACCTATAGTACCGAGATAGAAACCACCATGCTTCTTACATGCCTCTGTTACAACGTCGCTACGATTGCCCTTGGCAATCATTACCAGCGAAGCGCCATTAGCCTGGAACTCATCTACATAGGGATCCATGCGGTTGGCCGTCGTCGGTCCCATCGAGCCACAGGGGTATCCTTCGGGGGTCTTAGCCGGTCCGGCGTAAAGCACAGGATATTTCTTGAAGTACTCGGGCATGCCCTCACCGGCATCGAGACGGGCCTTCAACTTAGCGTGAGCAATATCGCGGGCTACGATGATAGTGCCCTTCAGGTTGACGCGAGTAGAAACCGGATACTTTGACAGTTCCTTGCGTACGGCATCGATACCCTCGTTCAGGTCTATCTCTATACCCTTGCCACCTTCACCGGGCTTACGCAGCTCCTCGGGAATCAGCTCTGTGGGGTTAGCATCCATCTTCTCAAGCCAGATGCCGTCGGCATTGATTTTTGCCTTGATATTACGGTCGGCTGAGCAGCTAACGCCCATACCGATAGGACAGCTGGCACCGTGACGGGGCAGACGGATGACGCGGATGTCGTGAGCCAGATACTTACCACCAAACTGAGCACCCAGTCCAATCTTATGAGCCTCAACGAGGAGTTTCTGCTCCAAGTCGATGTCGCGGAATGCGCGTCCTGTCTCGTCACCTGTTGTGGGCAGCGAGTCATAGTACTTGATGGAGGCCAATTTTACTGTCAACAGGTTTTTCTCTGCTGAGGTACCACCAATGACGAATGCAATGTGGTAAGGCGGACAAGCAGCCGTACCCAGCGACTTCATCTTCTCGACAAGGAACGGTATCAGCGTGCCCTCGTTCTGAATCGTGGCCTTCGTCATCGGATAGAAATAGGTCTTATTGGCGCTACCGCCACCCTTGGCCACCATCACAAACTTATATTCTGCACCCTCGGTAGCCTCAATATCAATCTGAGCCGGCAGATTGCAGCGGGTGTTCACCTCGTCATACATATTCAGGGGTGCGTTCTGCGAGTAGCGCAGGTTGTCCTGCGTGAAAGTATTGAAGACGCCCAGCGAGAGTGCCTCTTCGTCCTCGAATCCAGTCCACACCTGCTGACCTTTCTCACCATGGATAATGGCCGTACCCGTGTCCTGACAGAAAGGCAGGATTCCCTTACAAGCCGTCTCGGCATTGCGCAGGAACTGCAGGGCCACGTATTTATCGTTCTCTGAAGCCTCGGGGTCGGTCAGAATTTTGGCCACCTGTTCGTTATGCTCACGACGCAACATAAACTCCACGTCGTGGAAGGCCTGCTGAGCCAGCAGCGTCAGTGCCTCTTTCGACACCTTAACGATTGTCTTTCCCTCGAACTCGGCGGTTGTCACGCCTTCCTTCGAGAGCAGTCGGTACTCTGTTTTGTCTTCGCCCATCTGGAACATCGGGGCATACTTGAATTCTACTGTATTTGCCATGTTGTTTTTCTGTTTTATTGTTTTTATGAGCGCAAAGGTACTAAAAAAAAAGCCGCCGACAAAGAAACTCGGCGGTTATTTTATACCCTTTCATCAAAAGGGCACGACTTTCACGAAATACTCCATGACTTTTGAAAAATTCTCATGGAGTATTTTCTGAAAGTCATGGAGTAATTTTTGTTTCTCATGGAGAAACAGTTTTTTACCATCAAGCCTCAACGCTTAGTAGCCGAAAATGTCGGCAAGCGTCAGGCGACGCAGAGGTCCGTAGGGCTGTAAGGCAGCCATATCAAGCTCCTTCTCATCGCCAAGTATGATGTAGCGATAGGGCTTGCGGGCTATCTGCTTCTGTTCGAAGTCCACAACATCTTTCATCGTCAGCGCGGGCAGAGCCTCATAGACACTACGGTTGATGTCGTAGTCGAGACCCAGGTCGCGCGCCTGGATCCATGCACTGATGATGCCGAACTTTGTAGTACGCTGACTGGCTATGCGCTTAGCCAGGGCATCTTTGGCAATCTGGAACGATGCCTCGCTCTGTGGAATGGTATCGAGAATGGTGTTGAAGTGGCGCACGCAGTCCATCATCTTATCGTTCTGTGTGATGATGTAGGAATAGAAGCGCTCGCTCTCACCCTTATAATTAGGACGCAGATAGTAGGCCGATGCGCTATAGGCCAGACCGCGCGTCTCGCGCATCTCCTGGAACACGATGGTGTTCATACCGCCACCGAAGTATTCGTTGAAGAGTTGCTGCAGTGCCTCCTCCTGGGGATTCCACTGGCGGCCCTCACAGTGGAACATGCGCATATAGATATTCTTGGCGTCGTAGGGAGCCAGCACAATTTCGTTCTGCGGCGTGTTCTGTATGACATAGGGCTTATTGGCGGGCACGGGCTTCAGGGCTGACGTAAGCAGTGAGAGGTGAGGAGCGAGTGCGCTGGCCAGTTCGTCGGTCTTCATCGGACCATAATAGAGTGCCGTGTGCTCATACTGCGACAGCTGCTTGAGCAAATCGAGCAGTTCCTGGGGGTCCGTCTGGCGCAACTGCTCAATGGTGAGCAGGTTACGCTGGGCATTATAGGGACCATAGATAGCGTAGGCAGACAAGCGGTCGAAGCAGATACGCTGGTCGAGTTTTGCGTCAGCACGCGATTTCTCGATGAGTCCGATGTACTGATCGTAGGCCTCACGGTCAACTTTTGCATGATTCAGGAGGTTCTCCAGCAGGGCTACGGCCTCAGCCATGTTTTCGCTCAGTCCGTAAAGGCTGACGGTGATGGATCGGTCGCCAACATTGATGTTATAGTTGCAGGCCAGCTTGTAGAACTGCTGTTTCACCTGCTCGGCTGTCAGCGAGTCGGTACCCAGGTAGTCAAGATAGCCGGCAGCATAGTCATAACGCACATCAGCCTGATTACCGAACTCGTAGCGGAAGGACAGCTGGAAGCGTCCGTTCTCGGTGTTCTGCACATAGTCGTAAGGCAGCTGGACATCTGACTTTGAAGACTGGAGTTGTCCCTGTGTTAAATCACTGCTGAAATCAACGAAGCGGGGCTCAATGGGTTTCACCTCGGCAGCCTGAATATCCTTAACGAACTGGCTGACGTTGTCGCGGTTGGCGGCAATGGGGGTGATGGCAGGCTTCTCAATCTTCTTCTGGTTCGGGTCAACGCCCTGACGCTTATAGACGCAAGCATAGCCGTCGGTGAAGTGGCGGTTGGCAAAGTCAACAATCTGCTGCTTCGTGATACCGGCTATGCGGTCGAAACGCGTAGCGGCCTGCTCCCACGGTGTGCCGTTGATGAATGCATTGACAAACAGGCGTGCACGGCTACGATTGACCTCCAGCGTGTTGTAATACTGCAGTTTCAGATTGTTCACGACTGAGGGTAACAGGTCATCAGAGAATTCGCCTTTCTTCAGTTTGGCAATTTCGGCGAGCAGCAGCTGACGAACCTCGTCAAGTGTCTGTCCTTCCTTCGGTGTACCAGCCAGGATAAAGAAAGAATAGTCCATCATCTGGTCGGAGCCACCCCATGACTCGAGCATCTTCATCTGCTGGTTGATGTCGAGGTCCAACAGTCCGGCAGTACCGTTGCTAAGCATATTCTCGATAACGTCCAGCGTGTCAGCCTGCAGCGATGCAGCGCGGTCGAGACGCCAGCCGAGCCACAGCGTCTCGGCTTCGGGGCCTACGACGGTCGTGTCCTGCGGCGTGGTGTACACGGGCTGTTCGGGGAACTGGGGCTGGGTGACATCGCCGCCCTTGCGCCAGGCGCCGAAATACTTATCTATTGTGGCGATGACCTCATCGGGATCGAAGTCGCCCGACATACAGATGGCAACGTTATTAGGCACGTACCACTTCTGGAAGTACATCTTGATGTTGCGAATAGATGGATTCTTCAGGTGTTCCTGTGTGCCGATAGTGGTCTGCGTACCATACGGGTGCGTCGGACAGAGCTTGCGTCCCAGCGCCTCGTAGAGCTTGTTCATATCCTGCGACAGACCGATATTATACTCCTCGTAAACGGCCTCGAGCTCGGTATGGAAACCACGAATAACCATATTCATGAAGCGGTCGCTCTGGATTTTGGCCCAGTTCTCCACCTCGTTCGACGGAATATCCTCGACGTAGCAGGTGACATCGTTCGACGTGAAGGCGTTGGAGCCTTCAGAGCCTATGGCAGCCATCAGCTTGTCGTACTCGTTGGGTATATTATATTGTGCGGCCAACTGACTGACGGAGTCTATCATGTGATAGACCATCTTACGTTCCTCAGAATCGGTAGTTACGCGGTAACGCTCATAGAGTTGCTGGATTTCTTCCAGCAGGGGTGCCTCCTTCTCGGGGTCGGTGACACCAAACTTATCGGTGCCCTTAAACATCAGGTGCTCCAGATAGTGAGCCAGGCCTGTTGTCTCGGCAGGATCATTCTTTGAGCCAGTACGCACAGCTATGTACGTCTGTATGCGCGGCTGCTCCTTGTTGACGCTCAGATAGACTTTCAGTCCGTTCTCGAGTGTGTAGATACGCGTCTTCGACAGATCGCCCTTCACCTGTTCATACTTATACTTAGAGCATGAACACAATCCGAATGCTAAAACGCATGCGGTTAGGATTAATTTAGCTTTCATAAATTCCCTAGTTTATTTAATTGTCTTTGTTGTCGTTTATGTCCTTCTGATGACGCTTTGCGGTCAAGTGTCAGTTTTCGTAGTCTATCTCGTGATCCAGTTTCGACAGGAACTCATCATACACTTCCTGCTCCAC
>JAGBQP010000010.1 GCA_017632825.1 Prevotella sp.
AGGCTTCCACGAATATTTCTTCATTAGCAGCACGTCAATGACAGCGTTGAAGTTAGGACCGGTCGCAATAGGATACTGAACGGGCACACACTTCTCGCCATAGATTTCCTTCATGCTCGACAGCATAGCATCGAAGTCGCAGTTCTCGCGATCCAACTGGTTCACCAGGAAAATAACGGGCTTCTGCAGTTTATCCGTATAACGGAAGGCATTCTGTGTACCCACCTCTGGACCATACTGGCCGTTGATGAGGATGACAGCCTGGTCGGTCACATTCAGCGCAGTGATAGCGCCGCCGACAAAGTCATCAGAACCCGGGCAATCAATAATGTTCAGCTTCTTATTATTCCACTCGACATGGAACACGGTAGAGAATACTGAGTAACCGTACTCCTGCTCAACAGGAAAGTAGTCGCTCATCGTGTTCTTGGCCTCTACAGTGCCACGACGTTTAATGATACCGGCCTCATAGACCATTGACTCGGCAAGAGTAGTCTTGCCGCTACCCGCACTGCCAAGCAGTGCAATGTTCTTAATCTCGTTAGTCTGATAAACTTTCATATAGGTTATGTTTTAGGTTTAGATGCATAAAAGCGACGCTAAAGGTAGACATTTCCGAGCGAACAACCAACGAAAGTAGTCAATAATTAAACTATTTTAACCACACGCACATAAAAAGTCTTGGCTCTTACCCCGTAATTTCGTACCTTTGTAGCCGTATGGCAGGACTTTATATACATATTCCTTTCTGCAGAAGCCGTTGCATCTACTGCGGATTCTACTCTACTACTGACTTGGCGCTACGTCAGCGTTATGTAGAGGCTGTACTCAGAGAGATGAGACTAAGAAGCGAAATAGAGAAAACTGACATACAAACTATATATATAGGTGGAGGAACACCAAGTCAGCTGACACTGGAGCAGCTAGGAGAGCTGTTGAAAGAAGCCCGGAATGTCTTCGACGTGGACACCAATGCAGAAGTAACCATCGAAGTAAACCCCGACGACGTGACAAATGTATTGGCAACAGGACTGATAGCTATGGGTGTCAACCGAGTGAGCATGGGTGCCCAAACATTTGACGCCAGCAGGCTCCGCTTTCTGAATCGCCGCCATACCGCCAGTCAGGTAAAAGAAGCCGTCGGCACCTTACGCCGTAGTGGTTTCGACAACATCAGTATTGACATGATGTATGGTTTCCCCGATGAAACTCTTGAAAGTTGGCAGCAAGATATCGACACAGCACTCGATCTAGAGGTAGAGCATTTATCGGCTTACTCTCTGATGTACGAGGAGGGCACCCTACTCTACCGACTCCTGAACGAAGGCCAGATTCAACCGTGCGACGAGGAGTTGGAACGAAACATGTATTACACACTTGTGGACCGACTAAGCGCCTCCGGTTATGAGCATTACGAGCTATCGAACTTTGCCAAGCCTGGACGACGGTCGCGCCATAACAGCAGTTACTGGAAAGATGTGCCATATATAGGACTGGGAGCTGCAGCCCATAGTTACAACGGCCAATGCCGACAATGGAACATCAGCGACCTTCACCATTATATGAAAGGTATAGAGAATGGCCAACCGCTTACAGAGCATGATGAGCTCGACACGGACACACGTTACAACGACCGCATAGCAGTTGCCCTTCGCACTTGCGAAGGAATGGGTCTCAGTGAGTTGACAAACAATCAGCAGGATTACCTGCTACGCTCTGCTCAACGCTACTTGAACGACGGATTATTGGAACTGAAGAACGGTAGTATCAAACTAACACACAAGGGATTGTTTGTCTGCGACATGATAATGGCAGACCTCATGATGGTGTAAAGAAAGACTGTTCATAAACTATTGTTTTGAGAAATAGCGAATGAGTCCGTCCATAGGAGAGCGGAGGACCGCACCCAGCGTAAAGCCTTCAAGACGGGCCGCCTCAGCCAACTCATGACGATAGAACCACGCAACGCTACCGACAGCACCAACAGGCAAATCGCGACGGCCATATGGTACGATATTATAACGAAAGAAATTACGGAAGTTATCCACTACAATGTCTCGAACGCCAGGATCATCCACATGAGCACGAATAAAAGGAGAAAGGGAAGCCAACCAGCGATTTGCCAACGGTTGACGATAGACACGGGCAATAACATCGGCCTCAGTCATCTGAAGCTGCTCAAAAAAAGACTCACGCAAACCATCTGACAAGCGTCCTTTCAACAACGCATTGAGGAAACGAGCACCCAGGACTGCACCACTACCCTCATCGCCAAGAATATATCCTAAAGGCGCCGTGTTCTGTACTATACGCTGACCATCATAAAGACCACTATTGGCACCGGTGCCAAGAATACAGGCAACACCCGCATCGCAACCGCACAGCGCCATAGCTGCACCTAACAAGTCGCTATGAGCAGAAATATGTGTAGCAGCCATAAATTCATCAGAAAGCATACTACACATAAATTCCTCAAACTCATGGCGTAATCCACTCCCATAAAAGTATATATACAAATCTTGAGAAGTACTTTTGGAGAGCTCCTGATGAACTTGAGACAACATCTTCAGGACAGACCGGATTTCGCTCTCCGACTGATGAAAAGGATTGATGCCTTGAGTAGCTATCTGCAACACGATCTTCCCATCATTAAGCAAGGTCCAATCTGTCTTGGTGCTTCCGCTATCAGCAATTAAAATGTACATTCTTGTGCAGTTTTACGGTTCTGCGTGCAAAATTACAAAAAAAAAGTGTAACTTTGCACGCGGATATAAAAAAAAGAAAAGATGCGACGATTATTTATCATACTACTGATTTTTATTACGTTCTTCGGTGAAGCAGATGCCGTGCTGAAAGAGAAGAACCTCGAGCAGACACTCACCATCCTGCGTTCTGAACTCACCAAGCACTACCAAGAACTGAGCGCCCAACGGCAACAGCGTGAAGAACAACGCGAAGAAGTGTTTCGCAGTCTGAGGCAGACAATGAAGCTGTCGAATCAGAACGCCCTGATGCTGTACTCACAAGATCAGGAGTATCTGTTCGACCTGACCTATGCCTGTCATCAGGCCACCGAGCTCTATCAGGAATTCCAGCGTCGTCAAGCGCCGTTTCGCGAATACATTGATAATACAGCTGGGCAAATAGCTCGCTACGACAGTCTGATTACAAGCATGAAGTCCATGCCAACGGACATGTTGAGCGACAAAGCTCGTATCGACCGCAGCGTTTGTTTGACTCTAGCTACGAGTATCATGCGTTCTTTGGAGGATGCTTCACAACAAATGGAAGACTACATCCGCTACTACGACATGACGGAGAGCCGCCTCAAAAACATGAACGACTATGCACAGAAGCGTTACTACGATATACAGACCAGCATTTTCGTGAATGGCGGCGACACTTATGTGGGGATTTTGCGTCACATCAAGCAGAAATGCATGACCATGAAAGAGGTCGTCACCAGAAAATACGCTGTTAACAAAGAGAGTCAGCATTCCGACTGGAACATCTACTGGATTATAGGTCTTTTCATTGCCATCATCTTCTATGCTCTGGTGTCCGTCGGACTGAACCTGCTTGTGTTCCGATTCATGCCTCAACGCCTGCACACCCCTGAGTTCCTAAAGAAACGTTCATCCATTATTTGGACAACGACAACCATTACGCTGGCCCTGATTATGGGTATCATGGGGCATAACAGTGAGCAAAACTTCTTCATCATGGCCTCTGGTCTGCTGGTCGAATACCTGTGGTTGCTGGCAGTCATCCTGATATCACTGTTGCTACGTGTCAACGGCGACCAGATTAAGAGTGCCTTCCACATCTATGCACCACTGCTGGTCATTGGCTTGGTAGTCATTACCTTCCGAATCACCCTTATTCCGAGCGAATTAGTAAGTCTTGCCTTTCCCCCTATCCTCTTGGCTTGTATGGTATGGCAGTGGATAGGTGTCAGACGTCACAATCATAACATTCCGCGCTCGGATATGTTCTACACCTATATCTCACTGACCGTATTCGTTGCTTCCGTCTTCTGTTCATGGGGAGGTTACACGCTATTGGCCGTTCAATTGCTCATCTGGTGGATCATGCAACTAACGTGTATTCTGACCATCACCAGTATATCGCAATATCTGAAATTGTATGCCGACCATCACGGTTTCGATAATAAGCCCATCACACAGACGTGGTTTTACACTTTCATTCATCAGGTAACCGTTCCCGTTCTCATTGTCTGCTCTGTCATGATTTCCATATATTGGGCAGCCGACGTCTTCAATCTCAGCGATATGTGTTGGGAGATTTTCACCCGTAAGTTCATTAATCAGGAGAATTTCCAGATAAGCATTTTCAAAATCAGCGTTGTGATGAGCCTCTGGTTCTTCTTCTCATGGCTCTCCAAGACAGTACTCAGCCTGTTGCGCTTACACTTCGAAATCAAAGACCCGTCAACAGCAGAAAGTCGCACAATCATGGGACGCAACGTTGTACAGCTCATCATCTGGGGCATATGGCTGCTCATCACGCTGGCTTACTTTCACATCAGCGTAGCCTGGCTACTGGCCATTTCGGGTGGTCTCTCCACCGGTATCGGTTTTGCATCGAAGGATATCATCGAGAACATCTACTATGGCGCCTCACTGATGACAGGACGCATCAAGGTGGGAGACTGGATTGAAGTTGACGGAACCTTTGGTAAGGTAGCAAGCATCAGCTACACTTCGACCATCATCGAGTCGCTGGCAGGCGAGGTTATCACCTTCCAGAACTCACAACTCTTCACAAAGAACTACAAAAACCTGACGCGCAATCACGGTTACGTGTTAGCTGTCGTCACCTTTGGCGTGGCCTATGGCTCGAATCTCCGACAGGTCAGTCAGCTCGTGGAGGATGCTGTCAATAGCATGAACCACGAATGGATGGATCCCGAAAAGAAAGTCAAATCGGTGGTTTATGAGATGGGCGACTCCAGCGTCAACTTCAAACTCTTCGTGTGGGCTGATGCTGTGAAACGGTCGTACGTCATCAGTGATGTTCTGAAATGCGTTTATGATACACTTGATGCCAACGGCATCTCCATCCCGTTCCCACAACGAGATATTCATATCATTAAAGAGTAAAAAAGTGGCCGTTTTGTTGGCGGATTAAAGAAAAAGTAATATCTTTGCAACGAACAATGGAAAAGACAACAATCATTGCAGGTCCCTGCGTCATTGAATCAGCTGAGCTGCTCGACACCGTTGCCAGGGAACTGGTAAGAATAAATGCCTTGTTAGGCACCGACATCATCTTCAAAGCCTCGTTCGACAAAGCCAACCGTACGAGCCTCAGCTCATTCCGAGGACCAGGTATTGACCGAGGGTTGCAGATGCTGGCAGACATTAAGTCCCGTTACGGATTGCGCATACTGACCGATATTCACGAGGCTTGGCAGGCGCATCCAGTTGGCGAAATATGCGACGTCCTGCAGATTCCTGCCTTTCTCTGCCGTCAAACCGACTTGCTCGTGGCCGCTGCAAAGACAGGCCGAACGGTGAACATCAAGAAAGCACAGTTCCTCAGCGGACACGACATGAAATACCCCGTAGAAAAAGCGCTCAACAGCGGAGCTAAAGAGGTTTGGCTAACTGAGCGCGGCAACATGATGGGTTATAACAACCTCGTTGTGGACTTCCGGAATATTCCCGACATGTTGGAGATTGTTCCCACCGTCATCATGGACTGCACGCACAGCGTCCAGCGTCCTGGAGGTTCCGACGGGAAAACAGGCGGAGACCGACGCTTTGTGCCGCAGATGGCCCTGGCTGCTAAGGCTTTCGGTGCTACAGGCTGGTTCTTCGAGGTACACCCCGACCCCGATCAGGGACTGAGCGATGCAGCCAACATGCTGGAGCTCGATAAGCTGGAAGGACTTATTGAGAAACTTACCGAGAGAGCATTATAAGCTATTGTTGTTATGATGAATAACAAATAAAACGAAAGAAAGTGAACGCAAGAGAATTCGGTATCAAGTGCATCAAGGACGAGGCTGAGGCCCTATTGGGCCTTATCCCGATGATTGACAAGAATTTCGACCGCGCTGTCGAACTCATGTTTCGCTGTCACGGAAAGATTATTGTTACCGGTGTTGGCAAGAGTGGTCATGTGGGAGCAAAAATAGCTGCAACCCTATCTTCAACCGGCACCCCATCATTTTTCATCAATCCTCTCGACGTGTTCCACGGTGACCTTGGAGTGATGACACGCGATGACGTTGTACTGGCTATCAGCAATAGTGGTCAGACCGATGAACTACTGCGTTTTATTCCGATGGTGCTGCAAATGCAGATACCCATTATTGCCATGAGCGGAAATAAAGATTCGCTATTGGCCAAGTACGCCGACTGCCACTTGAACGTATGCGTCAGTCATGAGGCCGACCCGCTGAACTTGGCACCTACAAGCAGTGCTACGGCACAAATGGTGATGGGAGACGCCTTAGCTGTTGCGCTTATCAAGAAACGAAATTTCCAGCCACAGGACTTTGCACAATTCCATCCCGGTGGCGAGCTTGGCAAACGATTACTGACGACGGCCAGCGATGTTATGCGTACAGAAGACCTTCCGATGATTACGCCCAAGATGCGTTTGGGCGAAGCTATCATCCTCGTCAGCAAGGGCAAATTGGGACTGGGTGTAGCCATGAACAATGACAACACCATTGCTGGACTAATAACCGACGGCGACATCCGACGTGCAACAGAACGCTGGCAGGCCGAGTTTTTCAATCATGCTGTCAGCGACATCATGACCACCGACCCCAAAACAGTCAGTTCGCAAACGAAGATTTCGGAAATCCAGAGAATCATGAATAAATACAAGATACACTCTGTATTGGTTACTGACAGCGAGCGTCATCTACTCGGCGTGGTTGACCATTACTCGTGTATGATTTAACAGATTAATGGTGAGAGACAATATTATGAGTAAACTATACCGCAAATCATTGACCATTTTGTTGATGGCTCTGATATCTCTGTCAGCCATCGGCGCCTATCTTTTCAAGACTCTTGATGCCAAAGACGGTCTGACCAGCAGTCAGGTCAACTGTATTCTGAAGGACGGTCGCGGCTATATGTGGTTTGGCACTTCTGCCGGTCTCTATCGCTTTGACGGTTATACTTTCAAAGTCTTCCAATGCAACTCTCAAGATGGTTCATCGCTGCCAGACAGCTATATCACAAGCATTCAGGAAGCACTCGATGGAAATCTGTGGATTGGCACTGCCACTGGCTACTGCTTATACAAGCCACAAACTGAGACTTTTGAACGTGACATGAAGCAGGTGTTCGCCAGAATGAATATAAATGAAATTCCAAAGGTGGTTTATATCGACCGCCACAAGAACATCTGGGGCGCCATTCCTAACAAGGGTGTCGTCTGCTTCAACCAACAACAGCAGTTGCTCTACGAGTTTGGCTATACAGGCGATGTGACAGGTGTTCCTGAGGGCAATATCTGTTCAATAAGTGAATGTCGTGACGGTGCACTAATTATTTATGACGACGGACGTATAGTCTGTTGTGATGTCATGCACCAGCAACATACAGTCTGGGCCACTGACGAGATTGCCGACCGTCACCTGCGTAAGACACCTACCCTACAGGCTTTTGCGGACCAGAAAGATAACATCTGGCTCTTCGGCCGAGGCACCCTGTTCCTTTATAATAAGAAGACCAACACATGGGATACTTCCATTGGAGACCGTCTCGGTATGACAGGAACCAGTGTCGACAACTCTGTACATGGCATGGGTGGTGACCGTAGCGGTAACATCTGGATAGGAACCGATCTCAAAGGACTCATTCGCATGAATATCAACACCCATGAGTTTGAGCAGGTACAACCGCGCAACATCAACGAACGGCAACTATCTGACGGCATCGTAAGGATACAGAGTTTATACATCGACGATACCGATCTGCTATGGGTGGGAACAGAGAAATCAGGCATCGCATACTATGGTGTCAACATATTCCGATTCCACTCACGCATCATAGGCGACATCACTGCTATGGCACAAGATGCTAACGGGCATATTTGGTATGGAACCAGCGATCATGGCGTACTGGATTTAGATGCACGTTTAGCCAGCGTAAAGGTGTCATGTATGGAGACAACACCAGACGGGAGCTTATGGGTTGGTTCTAAGAACAATGGCCTGACACGCATCAAGAATGGAACCTCTACCATCTACACACAATACTCAGATAGTACAAAAACACTCATAGATGACCACGTCAATGCCTTGTGTGCCGACAAGAACGGCAATCTCTGGATAGCAACTAACGGCGGGCTTCAGGTGTTCAATCCAAGAATGAACACCTTCTCGACTTACACCCAGCAGAACGGGAAACTTGAAACAAATACCATCACCTCACTCTACTACGGTAAGGGTAATATGGTGTTTGTAGGTACTAGTGAAGGACTTAATCTACTGAATCTCTCAACCTCGGAGATGCGACACCTGATAGGCAACACTACGGCCATGAAGAAGTTTACCAACAACTTCATCACGCAAATATTTATGGACTCCCGTGAACTGTTATGGATAGGTACACGCGAAGGTCTGAACATTCTCAATCTGGCAACAGATGACCTGCTGTACCTGACGGAGAAACAGGGCCTTTGCAACAATAACATCTGCGGTATAACAGAGGACAACAAACACAACATCTGGGTCACGACAAGCAATGGTGTCAGCCGTATTGTCGTACAGCGCAACCACGAAGAAGGCAGTTTCTCCTTCAGTCCGTACAATTACGACACTCGCGACGGTTTGCAGAGCAACGAATTCAACGTCGGTTCCATTATTACAGAAGCTAATGGTAACGTCATATTCGGCGGTCTCTACGGTGTCAATTGGACCAGTCAGGAACAGGACGAAGAGAGCAAGGCCCTGCCACGTGTCATGCTGACCCAACTGTTCATCGGCGAGGAAGAGGTTCAAATCGGCCACGAATATAACGACAAGGTTCTGCTGCCTCAAGCTCTCAACGAGAGTTCCCATATTGAACTGGATCACAATCAAAACACATTTACAATCAAGTTTGCCGCAGGCAATTATAACCAAAGCGAGCGTCTGCAATTCAAGTATTGGATGGAAGGTCTGGACAACGACTGGAAGACAGGCGATGCTCTTAAGCATGGCGTTACCTTCGAGAACTTGAGTAGTGGCACATATACACTACACGTGAAAGCCGTCGCTGCCGATGGTTCCATCAGCAATCAGGAGCGCGTTATCGAGATAACCATTGCTCCACACTGGCTCTTATCATGGTGGATGTTTGTGGTATATGCGGGTATCATAGTTATCGTTCTATATGTATGGCGCATTGGTATCCAGCAGATAAAAGAAATTAAAGCACGTAAAAAAGCTGTCATCGACCAACTGAAAGTACAGCGCGAGGAGGTCAAAGCTGCCAGCAACGATCTACGTCAGCCAATGATTCGCATGACATCCATCATAAGCAATTTGGCAGAAAACGAGAAGTCATTGGAGGAGCGCGAGCAACTTAATGCTTTGCACTCTCAGATTCTGCAGATTATCACTCGTGTTACCGATATGCAATTGGCTCTTGAGAATCCAGAGGCAAAAGCCAAGCAGAGCATCCATAACCGCTTTGAGTTGAACTCCAAGGGTGAGATGGAACTACTCGAGGATACCAGTGGGGTTCTGACTGGCGAGATACGTGCCCGCCGTACAGCTGACACTCCTACAGGAAAATTTATAGTGATTATTATTGATGACAACACCGAGTTCCTCAAGTTTGTCAACGAACGTCTCATCAATGTTTATGACATCCATGTTTATAACAACATACACAACGCCGCTCAAGACTTAGAAACAATCAAGGCGGACCTCATCGTATGTAAGGAGAACATGCCTGGACTTCGTGGCAGTCAGCTATGCAACCAGATCAAGATGGATCCCGCACGAGCAAAGATGAAGTTTGTCTTAATGACCGATGGAGCCCTGACCTCCCAGGACATGAGAGATTTGGACATCACACTTTCGGCAGACGACTATCTGGCTAAGCCCTTTAACCTGCAGGATGCCGTCATGCGTTTCAACAAACTACTGGGACTAGGCTTTGTTGAAATTGATGATGATCTCATTGAAGGTGCAGAAACACGTCGTCTTGAGAATCTCAACTCCAGTATGACAACTGCTACCGAGAGCTATGGCTATAAGAGTTTTGACCCCATGAGTGAAAGTTCAGATGATGACGAAGACATGCAAAAGGTCGAGACACGTATAATCACAGACAACGCGCCATCAGTACAATCTCTGAATTCCGAATTAGCAGAGCAGATTGCAGCAGCTATGGCTGAAGAGACAGACAGCTTCGATAACGACATCTCGATGGTTGGAGCAATTGATCAGCGTCTGCTGAAGAATATCGAACAATATGTGCTTCAGAACATGAGCCGTGGACAGATTAGCCTTGAAGAAATGGCCTCTGCCTTAGGTATGGGACGCGTTCCCTTCTTCCACAAAGTACGCAACCTCACTGGTAAAACGCCGACAGAGATTGTGCGCGACCTACGCCTCAAACATGCCTGCATTCTGCTTAAACGCACAAATATCAACATGAGTGAACTGGCCGCTAACGTTGGTTTTGTTACGGCTGAAAATTTCATCAATGTCTTCAAGGAGAAGTTCGGTCTATCGCCACTCGAATACCGTCTCAAACACAGAAAATAGTTCGAAGTTGGCACATCACTTTAAGAATGACTGTGCGAAGCGGAAGCTTCCTAAAGGATAAAGAACAAATGAATAAAGGAAATAATACAAGAAATAATAACAAAGTTAGAATCAATCATCATAATAAAGAAAAGCGTTTCAGCCATTCACGACACTCCATTCGTTATTCATTGACGAGGTTGGGTGTTTCCTTACTCTTATTCTCTTATCCTCTATTATTTAGCCGCGTAGCAGCCCAAACAAGCGACAGTATTATTCGTCGAGAGATGACTGCTTATGGTATACGCTTCACAGACGACAACAGCGTTCATGTGCTACAGAGTGGTCAGGCTAAGTTTGACGATCTCTTTGAAGCCATCCGTCAAGCACATCATAGTGTCCATCTGGAGTACTTCAACTTCCGTAATGACAGCATAGCATCGCTCCTCTTTGATCTCTTGCGTGAAAAACGCCGGGAGGGTGTTGAGATACGTGCACTCTTTGATGGTTTCGGCAACGACTCCAACAACCAACCTTTACAGAAGCGTCACATCACGAGACTACGCAACGATAGCATAGACATTCACGAATATGACCCGATTCGTTTCCCATGGGTTAACCACATCTGGCCACGGGATCACCGTAAAATTGTGGTCATTGATGGGAAAATAGGCTACACGGGTGGCATGAACGTAGCCGACTATTATATAAAAGGTACGGAACAGGTGGGCGAATGGCGCGACCTCCACAGTCGCATCGAAGGTAGTGCTGTCAATGACCTACAACTCATCTTCCGTGAAATATGGTATAAGGTAACAGGCGAGCGTCTTACCGCCCCAACCTATTTCCGCGGAGGCAGCGCTGGACACCAGACGGTGGGCATCATGAATAGAGAGCCTGGTGCTGTTTATACTGCCGATGGTCATCTCCTTGGACGTAACGATGCCGTACGTCGTTTCTACATTGCCGCCATAGACGCTGCAAAGGACTCCATCAACCTCATCAACCCCTATCTCACTCTCTCGCCATCGCTTTGGAAAGCACTACGACGGGCTGTGAAGCGTGGTGTAAAGCTCAATGTTATGATTTCCCAGAAGAGTGATATCCCCTTGACACCGGACTGCGTCTTCTACAATGCACACAAACTGATGAAAATGGGAGCCAACATATGGGTTTATCAACCAGGGTTCCACCACTCTAAGATTATGATGGTAGATGGTCGCTTCTGTACTATCGGATCATCAAACTTGAACTCACGCAGTTTACGTTTTGACTATGAAGACAATGCTATTATCCTTAGCAGTGAAACCACAGAAGAACTCAATCAAATGTTTAATCGCGATACAAAGAAAAGCGAGCTGATGACACCCGAGTGGTGGCGCACAAAGCGTTCCTCATGGGCTAAATTTCGTGGTTGGTTTGCCCACCTGCTTGCCTTTACTCTATAAGAATCACACAACAGACATTACACTGTAAGCATATCGGACATCAAGCGTATCTCCACATCTCCAATACCATTACGCAGTAACAGTTTTTCTTCGCGGCGGAATTCTTCCTCTGCATTGAAACCATTGTCACCACACGCGTCCGCATATCTCTGGAATAGTCTTACTGCCTCCAAGACCTCTCCACCTATCCACTTGCAGTAGCCGCTATTTAGATAGTCATCGGGCAGCGGATTTTCTAGCAGTTGCTTGTAAAGATTATCTGCCTGTTCATGTTTTCCGCCGCCCACAAGTGTCCATGCCAAAACACGCTTAACATTTGTGTCTTCAGGTGTTTCGTAATTCATCTTAAAGAGAATCTTTTGTGCCTCGTCATACTGTTGAAGATTACCCAGACAAATAGATTTATTGAGCAAATAATTACGATGTTCTGGTTGCAATTTCAGCAACTTTTCATAAACATCGAGTGCTCCTTGATAATCATGCTCAGCAAAGCGAACACGTGCCAAGCCTCTCAATGCCTGCAGATGCTGCGAATTACGTACCAGCACCTGTTGATAGCAGTCTTTAGCATCGTCAGGTGACAGCGTAGCCAGTGTTAAATAGTAACGTTCGCTATAAGCCTGCTCAGGACAGTTTCTAAGCACACGGAGCGCAGCTTTTTGATAACCTTGCTTGGCAAGGAAAGCAGCCACTTCCACAAAGTCAGAAACCAACGGTGTCTCACAGAAGCACAACTCATCAAAAAAGAACAGACGGTCGCCCTCAACATCGCTTTCGAATGGATTGTCAAACACAATACGTGAAGGAAACAATCGGAAGAAACGATACACATCCTGCAGATACCTTCGACGTAATAAAGCCGGCTGCTGCACATCCTCTGCGAACATCTGTTCGCCAATCACAGACAACTCCCCTCGATCCAACAAGTCTAACATGTGTTTGGGCAGTTGGCTCGTAGCCTGATGGAATGCCAACGCAAATGAATATGCATCGCTGTCACAAAACAGACTACGACCTAACAAGGCTACGAGAATTCGTTTACTGCGAATGTCGGCCATCACCTCATGTAGTGCAGGGTGTTTTATGTCAAATGGCATCAGCCAATTGCAAGTATCATTAAAGAATGAGAAGCGTTTCATTTGTGAGAAGCCACCAAAGTAGATATCCGAACCGGCGCGTTGCATATCAATCATCTTACGTATCGTCGCCTCCAAATTTTCCATTCGCTGTTCCGAGAGTTCAGGGTGCAGAATATCCTCTATAGAATCGCCTTCGATCTCCTCAAGACCATTGCGAGTAATGCGAAACTGGTCATTGTTTTTCATGATCTCAGGAATCATCTCCTGTTGAATCTTCTGACTGTCCTCATCAGCTTTTAGACAATAAACGAGTTGCATCTGTAATTCCTTCAGTTCTCCTCGGCACCTTTCGTCGGCAGTCAACTTCTGCAACATGGTGAGCATTTCCGGCCAGACTGTCATTTGACGACTGTCAATACCCAAAGCCCATCCTACCAATGCGCGCTGACGCACCTGCTCGTCGGTGCTACGGTCATAAACGTTCATCAGAACACAAAGCTTGTAGAAGTCAAACGTATTAAGCAATGCCAGAGTGACAGCACTCACAAGCAACCGTTGGTCGTTGCAGTCAATGGTTGGAGATAGCAATAATTCGGTAAAAGCATCGGCAGTACGTTCGCTCCACGAATGCGATGTCCAGACATAGTCAAAGAAATCGCTTAACAGTTTCTGATGTCGCTCACATATTTGTCGTTCTTTCTCTGCTCGAGTATGTTCTGGTTTTAGTTCGAGCAAAGCCAACTCTGTCACAAAATTTTCCAGTTCCAAACGCAAAGTAGTCAGCGACCAGTTCTGTCGTGCCGACCTGCAACGCTCATAGGCATTCAGTACAAATGGAGCCCGCTTGATATAGTCGTTGATTGACAAATCGGTAACTAACATCTGCATCCGCTGTAGCAGCGACAAGTAAAGGGCTTGTCGCTGGGGGTCCTGAAAACCGCGTTGCCAATAGTCCGTCATTAGGCGGTAGTCGTCTCTGATGAGTCTCAGCTGCTCTTGCTCCTGCGGGTTGGCATACGTCAGAAGATAATTCTCCAGACTGATGAGAGCCTTACCCAAATGCCCTTCAAGTATAGAGTTTCGAATAAATTCCAGTTGTGCGTTACCAACCATAGTTACTCCTTTAGACCATTTTTGGCCCACTCCACATCTTTCTCACGTGGTGTGGTCACCGGTTCATATTTCAAATATTTAGCCAAAGAGTCAAGTACCGCACCTTTCACCTTGCAGTATTTTTCTGCCACGTTTTTATAAGGCTTTACACCGTAACGGGCCAAAGAATCGCAAGCCTGCCCATAGGCTTTCAAAAATTGGGTCAGTTGTTTGTTGCGGTCTTTATTCTTCAAGGCTTTTTCGCTGAATGCCAATACACCAGGACAGATGTCCATATGGCGAGTATCCATCAGTACACGATGTTTCATCATGCGTGCCTGGGCAGCCTGTGGTTCTGTCAAGAACATGGCATCGAGTTCGTCGCCCAATAACATATTCAGTCGGATGTTCACATCATTTATCTGTATTCGGAACACACGCTCCGTCTTTAATTGGGCACTATCCACAGCAATGGAAGTCAGACGGTCGGTCACCGAATAGCGTGTCATAGCCACCATTTTATCGTCCAATTCCTTCAGCTGGCGAATACGGGCATTTCTTCTTGTTATTAGCTGCCAGTATGCGTTGGTAGCTGCTACATAGCGCAATGGCATATCCTGCTGCATACGTTCCGTACGTACCAAGTCACTTACCATTCCCTCCACCCTGCCGTGGGCGATGGCAGTATCGCAGTCCATCTGTGCCATAAAGAGTTTCAGACGAACATCGACGCCCTGTGCTTTGAAGAAGCCACGTTCCAGAGCCACATACAGGGGCAGACAATCCATTGTGGGCATCACCGCCACCTTCAGTGCAGCCGAGTCTTCGCGCAGTATCTGCTGACGCTGCTGGCGTGTCAGTCTCTGAGTTTCCTCATAGGATTGACCACAACTAGTCAATAGGCAGATTACTGCTAAAATACATCCAAATTTCTTCATAATTGAGTGCAAAGATAACCATTTTTACCCGATTCTTTGGTCCTTTAACTCCCTTTAACGCCTTTTGCTCCTATTCCTCCTTAAAATGTTGTACTTTTGTACCATTATGGCAAAAGACAAAACTGCTTACGTCTGCTCGAACTGCGGACAGGAATCTCCCAAATGGATAGGAAAGTGCCCTGCCTGCGGACAGTGGAACACGTTTCGTGAAATCAAAATTGCTGCTTCAACGGCTACCATACGCAACAGGGCTGCTACAATCACCCAAGGTGCCTCGCTCACATCCCATCTCACACAGGCTGCACGTGTACTGCGACTGAGTGACATCAGCGCCACCGATGACCCGCGCATCGACATGCAGGATGCAGAGCTAAACCGAGTCCTCGGCGGTGGTCTCGTTCCAGGAAGCATTGTCCTATTAGGAGGCGAGCCCGGCATCGGCAAGTCCACACTCACACTGCAAACCATGCTCAACTTGCCCGTACGCGTCCTCTACGTCAGTGGTGAGGAGAGCGCTCACCAGCTCAAGATGCGCGCCGAACGTATCAGCGCCTCACAATACCCTAATGAAGCACAACTAAAAAACGGGCACCTATCACCAGATTTCTTACTGCTCTGTGAAAATCAGTTAGAGGCCATCTTTGATCATATAAAAGAGGTAAAGCCTCAACTTGTTGTCATCGACTCCATTCAGACCATCATGACTGAGGATGTTGAATCGTCAGCAGGCTCTATCGCTCAGGTACGCGAGTGTGCAGCTGCTCTGTTACGCTTTGCTAAATCGAGCGCTGTACCCGTCATCCTCATTGGCCACATCACCAAGGAGGGCACCCTCGCCGGTCCCAAAATACTGGAGCACATTGTCGATACCGTCATTCAGTTTGAAGGCGACCAGCACCATATGTATCGCATTCTACGAGCCATCAAGAATCGCTTTGGTTCCACCTCCGAACTCGGTATTTATGAGATGCAACAGAATGGACTTCGACAAGTCTCCAACCCTTCTGAACTACTGCTCACTGACAATCACGACGATTTATCGGGAGTTGCTATTTCCAGCACCATCGAAGGTGTTCGACCTTTCCTTGTTGAGACACAAGCACTTGTCTCTACTGCAGCCTATGGAACGCCCCAACGCGCAGCCACAGGTTTTGACCAGCGTCGTCTCAATATGTTACTAGCTGTACTTGAGAAGCGCGTAGGCTTCAAACTTGCCCAAAAAGATGTATTCGTTAACATTGCTGGTGGTTTGCGCGTTACAGATCTCGCTATGGATCTCAGCGTCATTGCAGCCGTTCTCTCATCCAATGTTGATACCCCTATAGAACAAGGCTGGTGTATGGCTGGAGAAGTAGGTCTATCAGGCGAAGTGCGCCCTGTGGCCCGCATCGAGCAACGTATTGCTGAGGCCGAGAAACTCGGATTCCACAACATCATCATTCCTAAATATAACCTGCAAGGACTCGACGCCAAGAAGTACAAGATTCAGCTTCACCCCGTCCGAAAGGTCGAAGAAGCCTTGCGAGCCCTGTTTGGTTAAAGCATGTCATGGGGAGGTGTAGTATACTCACAATAATCATTTCTACACCAGTCTCTACTGAAACTCCATGAGATTTTCTCAAAACTCCATGAGAATTTCTCAAAACTCCATGAGATTTTTCTTAATCTCATGGAGTTTTTCGTGTCCCTACACTTGGTGGTTCGCAATAAAAGATGTATCTTTGCAACGCGAGATAATAAAAGCAGAAATGAATAAACAACTAAACTTCAACAATTATGAAAGAACTTAAAGGAACTAAAACAGAGAAGAATCTGCAAGAGGCTTTTGCAGGCGAGTCTATGGCACGTAACAAATATTCATATTGGGCATCAAAGGCCAAAAAAGACGGCTACGTACAGATAGCAGCCATATTCGAGGAAACTGCTGCAAACGAAAAGGAACATGCAAAGATGTGGTTCAAGCTGCTGGAAGGCGGCGCCATCAAATCAACTGCAGAGAACTTAGAAGCTGCTGCTGGCGGCGAGAACTTTGAGTGGACAGACATGTATGCACGTATGGCACGCGAAGCACGTGAGGAAGGATTTACAGAAATAGCTGAGAAGTTCGAGGGTGTGGCTGCCATTGAGAAGGCTCACGAAGAGCGCTATCGCAAGTTGCTGGACAACGTAAAGAAAGAACGGGTGTTTTCAAAGGATGGTGACGTCATCTGGCAGTGTGCCAACTGTGGTCACATCGTTGTAGGCAAGAAGGCACCAGAGGAGTGCCCGGTATGCAACCACCCGCAGGCTTACTTCCAGGTAAAAGCAGAAAACTACTAAATCAGAGAGTTTACAACAACTACTGAAGAAGTATCTGAACTATACGCTCAGCGCTCCTACCGTCCCAACGGTCTGGGAGCGCTGCTTTTTTCCACTTTCCAGCCACCATCTGTCTGACTGCAGCAGCGAGTTTACTGGCATCAGAACCGACTAGGACATTGGTACCAATGGTTACTGTCTCCTGATGTTCTGTATAATCATTGAGCGTAATGCAGGGAACACCGTTAAATGTCGCTTCCTCTGCGACATTACCTGAATCGGTAACGATGCCACAAGCATTTGCTGTTAGCCAACCGAATTCCAAATAGCTTAATGGAGGAATAATCAGAAGCGGAGATGTAGCAGGCAACAGGCGGGCAACGACTTCTCGAGCATCCTTGCGCAAAGGAGCAATGACTGGCACGTCAGCAACTTCATCGGTGAGAGTCTTCAGCATCTGACGAAGTGTTTCCTCGTCAGACAACAAGGCGCGTCGGTTCAAGGTCAACACAATGTAGTGGCGTTTTGCCTGCTCATCACTTGCAAACACAGACGAATGAGTGGCAAATAACAGGGAAGGAGCATGGAAGCGAGGAAGATTATAGCGCAGAGTATCCATGAGGATATTACCCACCATGTATGTCTGTGCCGTCTCTGACTGTTGCTCACGGGTAGCCACACTGTTACTTTTGATACCTGCGGTGAAGAGATAGTCGCTCAAGGAGTCGATGACAAGACGATTTATTTCTTTTGGCATGGAGATATCAAAAGAACGAGTACCTGCAACAAGATGTGCTACACGGATGCCACGTTTCTTAGCTGTAATAGCTGCTGCCATCGTAGAAGCGAGGTCATCGACAACAATAACAACATCTGTAGGATGCTGCTCAAGATAGTTATCCAGCTGGCCCATGACCTGAGCTGTAATTTCATTAAGACTTTGGCTATCAACACCGAGATAAACATCAGGACGGGGCATCTGTAAATCGTCAAAAAGCGACGACTCTAACATCGGATCGTTCTCACTACCAGCATAAACAAGCCGACACTCTGCCCCATCAGTCTTTCTGAAAGCCCTCAGCAAAGGAGCAACTTTTACGAAATTAGGCCGTGCGCCGGCCACAATACATATTTTCTTCATATACTATAGCGAATAGCCATCTTCCTTTATCAGTTATCTTACACCTCCGAAACGTCTGACAGCCTCATGATAAGTATCAAGGCTTCCAATGTCGAAACGGCCAGCAGACATTGGCCATGCATGCATTGTCGTGTGTTCTACCACGTAATGAGCAAGATTGCCTGGGGCATCTTTGCCACAACCATTATCCACAGAAGAACGTACCAACGGCAGGTCTTTCTTTAGATAGATATAAAAAGGAGGCACAGCCCAGTGACTCTTTGGATATTGGGGTTTCTCCTCCATACCAAGAACACGATTTTCGGCATCAAGTTCCACTACACCAGTACGCTGCAGTTTATCCAGACTGGGTTGCTCGTGGCACATAATGCAAGAGGTGCCTTTCTTAAGGGCATAATCGACAAACTCCTGGAAAGAAAAAAAGAGCAGATTATCAGCGGCAACAACCAGTAAGTCGTCATCTATCTTCAGTCTCTCCATTGCATAAAGCAAATCGCAAACTGCGCCGAGACGCACCTCATTGGTCTCCGTACCATCATCAACAATGGTAATGGGTTTAGAATAACACTGCGTCTGCTGCCACTCGCTGAAGAAAGGAGCAAACTTATGATTTGTAATGATAATATGCTCATCAATCTCGGGAATCTGGTCGATATCATCAAGCATTCTCCCCAGGATTGTGCTGTTTCCTATCTTCAACAGTGGCTTGGGGTAGTTCTTCGTCAGCTCACCAAGCCGCGTAGCATAACCAGCCGCAATAACAATAGTTTTCATTATTATTAATTATGAACTATGAACTAAACAAACCTTGCGCCATCGTCAGGCTTCACCCAGAAGACCTGGAACGTCTGTTCATACTCGGGAAACTGCTCAAGGTAGCGCTCCGTCAATACACGCTCGACATCTTCCTTATAGGCAGGATCAACCAAAGCTACACAGGCTCCCTTGAAGCCCGCGCCGCTAAAACGACCACCATAGACACCAGGCAGTGAACGCATGATGTCGTATATGGCAATGAGTTCAGGTGAGCCACACTCATAGTTGTGTATACTCGACTCACAGGAGTCAAAGCTAAGTTTACCGAAGAGCTTCAGATTTCCCGTCTCCCAAGCTGTGACGCCCTGACGAACACGTCGGTACTCACTATAGAAGTGCTCTGCACGGCGGGCAAAACGCTGAGGCATGGCAATCTTAGTCTTCTCGTAAGTGGTCTTTGGAATATCACGCAGAAAAGTCTTATCAAATGTTTTAAGAGGTTGGTCCATATAGGCCAGCATATTCCATGCGGCCGTTTTACACTCATATACACGTAGGTTGTAGTCACTGTTAACAAGCGAGCGCGTCAAACCTGAAAAGAATATGCCAATAGCGAAATCTGGCATCTTAGGGTTACGCTTAATGATGCGCCACTCATTGCTGTCGCAATCGAGAAACAGGAGTCCGTCCTTACGTCCCAGCGCCACACATGACTGGTCAAGCAGACCATTGCTGAGACCTATGTACTCACGTTCCGCCTCGGAAGCTATCTTGACAACCTCAAAGGGCTGCAACTCTATGTCATTGGCTTTGGCAAAGGCCATTACGTAAGCTATCAGTACAGCTGCACTAGACGACAATCCACCCACTGGCAACGAACCTTGAATAACGCCATCGATGCCCCGGGTTAAACGAAAGCGCTTGCGCAGAGCAAACTTAGCACCACGAGCATAATCGCCCCAATGATGTGCGCGCATTTGCGTGGGGCTGTCTAGTCGGAAATACACATCACCCTCGAATGTACGCGACGTAAGGTTCACTGCATCATCATCACGTACATTGAACCATAAGTCAACACCCTTGTCAATGGCAAAGCCCGTCACCAAACCATGTTGGTGGTCAACGTGAGCCCCAAGGGGACACACACGGTAGGGAGCAAAAACATGATACTCAAATTCCATATAATATATAATGTGGGGTATCAGGACCGCTTGTCCAGTTGTTCGTAAATGGAGTTATTCGACCGATACTCTGGCACGATTTCCTTCATCTTGCGTACCGTCGCCATGTTGTCGTACTGACGGGAAATAGCAAACAGTTCCTCAATCTGACGGCAGACATCATCGTAATCATACTGACGCACGTCGGCTATGCGAATCTTTTCGTGGAACGATGGCTTCGTAACCTCAGCATCATTGAGCACTTCCTCATAGAGTTTCTCACCATCGCGCAAACCGGTGTACTCTATTTGAATGTTGTTGGCACCACTAAGACGAATCATACGGTGAGCAAGGTCGGCTATACGCACAGGGTTGCCCATATCGAAAACAAAAATTTCACCGCCACGTCCCTTAGTTCCCGCTTCGAGCACAAGTTTACAAGCCTCAGGAATAAGCATGAAATAACGTATGATGTCGGGGTGAGTGACCGTAACAGGACCGCCCTTCTTAATTTGCTCCTGAAACAGGGGAATAACGGAACCATTACTGCCTAATACGTTGCCAAAACGAGTGGTAACAAATTGTGGATAGCGTTTTCCTTCACACTCAAGCTTATGATTGAGCGACTGCACGTAGATCTCACAAATGCGCTTCGAACAACCCATAACATTGGTGGGGTTAACAGCCTTGTCTGTAGAAATCATAACAAACTTCTTGACATCATACTTGACACTGAGGTCGGCCAGAATTTTCGTACCGAGAATATTATTCAGAACAGCCTCCGTTGGATTGTCTTCCATCATCGGTACATGCTTATAAGCGGCGGCGTGTAGCACCATGTCAGGTCGGAATGTTCTGAATATTTGCTCCATGCGCTGTTCATCACGAATACTGCAGACGACAGTCTCACAATGGACATCGGGGTACCGCCTAGCCATCATCAAGCGTACTTCGTGCTCAGGGGTCTCTGCCTGATCAATTAGCATTAGTGCCTCGGGCTTAAAATGTGCTATCTGGCGAACCATCTCGGAACCGATGCTGCCTGCAGAACCCGTTATCAGAATACGTTTATCTTTCAGATTACAACCAATGGTGTGCATGTCAACTTTTATTTCGTCACGAGGTAACAGGTCTTCAACACTAACTTCACGAAGATTTGATGACTCGATAGTTTGGAGAGATTTGTTGTCCTTGTCATCGATAGCCAATTCGGGTGATGGCATCATAAAGATTCGAACATTGGCGTTGATGAGAAGGTCTTGCAACTGCTCATTATGACGAAATTCGTAGTTACACATTGGTGACACAAGGACAGCCTCAATATGCAACATCTCTAAGGTTCTCAGCAGATTGGCATTCGCGTCATAGATATGCTCGCCCAACAGTTGGTCATGCTTGTCGTGAGGGTCGTCAGTTATGAAGCCACGCAAAAGAAAGCGCTGTGGAACTTCCGTACGGATGCTCCTTGCCAGTGACACAGCACCACTCATATTGCCATAAATGAGCACTCGAAGGGCATTCTTATTTGAGATGAGTGAGTCGTATAGGCTTTTAACAGTGATACGTGCTGCCCACTGCAGCAAAATAGTCACAATAAAGATGCGTATCAGACTCCATGGGCTGAGATGAACGAAATATTCTTGGGATAAACAATGTTCAACAACAAGCTGAAATATAAACACCAATACCAACGAAACGCTGTTGGCGTAGAACACGCGCGTCAAGTCAACAAACGATGAGTAGCGCATAATACCAGAATAGGTATGAAAGAGGCGCATGCCTATCCAACTCAGAGCCACATAGACCATCATAAAATTCAGTAACTGATATATGTGTACCATGGTCTCATAGCCACGATTATCAACCCAATAGGTCAACAAACCGGCTAATAGAAGGAGCGTACAGTCGAAAATGAACATCACCCAATAAGGCAATGCATTACGGCTAAAATACCAATTAAGTAATTTGTAAATGAGATTTGGCATAGCTAGTATTCCTTTATTTTACTCTACTTCAGGCTACAAAGTTACGAAAAGGATAAGAAACAGCAAAACATTTTTACTATTATTTTCATAATCTCACCAGCAGACCTGCCAGCAGTTCTCCGCTGTTTAAAGTGCAATGCCGATGATAAAGATAATTAAACTTATGGAACACGTAGCGGCCACGTACTTCAAAACCCACACGACGACAAGGCCACAATTCCAATGCGGGAGCAGCTATCAAGGTTAGAGCATTTCCACTCTCACCCTGAATGTTCTGAGCCTCTACAAGCAAGAGATCTTGCACATCATGACAACGATAGCCCATCCATGTAAAGAGTTGAGAACAATCAACATCGAGCGACAGGCGAAGCCAAGAAGATGCATGCAGACGGGTATTGACTTTTGCCCCATAACCGCTGCCCCAAGAGTAGCCCACATGAGGATGCTGACGGTCATTGAGCTTTATTGGGGTAGATCCAAGCAAGATGGCATTCAGAAAGAACTGCTGTTCCAAACGGACAATGGGTGACTTTGTACAATATACAAAACCTGGCCCCAAGGCCCCCACCTCTGAATAGCCGATGCAACGACGGAACTTGCGCTCATCGCCGGTAGCATATTCAGGCTCAGCGTAAAGATGATAAAAATGGTTATAGATTCCCCACGACTGCTCTATCGTTTGACGTTGCTTACCACCAAGGCGCGACAACTGACTGGTCAAACGGACATAATTGAGTGGCGTTTGATAATTGCCGACAACGGCAGTCATTTGCAAGTCGAAGTAGTCAAAAAGACCATTACCTTCAGCACCCATCAGATTGCCATATGTAGCATTCCAGTTTATAAAAGCAGTAGTAACATTGGGCTGACCGCTGACCGTTAAGTGTCGGTAACCAGTCGAGCATGTTGAAGTGAGAAGATGGCGATCTGGACGATGGCCACGCACACGCCAACAGTCACCTCGCAACAGGCGATTAACTCCGCAAACAGGATTAACAATCATGACTAGCAACTCGCGGCCAATACGTTCCAGGCCTCGGGCACGATCATCAATAACTGCTCGACTTATACGATGCAACGGCTCACCAATCGTCACACCGCCAATAGGCGTAGTCAGCATGTCGTTATACGATGGCTTCTCAGCCTCGCCGAATAACTCCCACGACAAGCTGCCAGCAACAGAAAATAAGGAAGAAATTCCAAGGCTGAGCCCATTCTCGCGAGCTGTTAGGTAATAGATAGCGCCGTGATAAGGATGCTCAACGGTGTTGGTGTACATATAGTCTTCATCCCACCACCATCTGAATTTCGTTAAGTTACGCTTGACGGACTTCAAGGATACTTTCGAAAAGGGCGAGGAGCTAAGTACGGAGTTATTATAACCCACAATCATACCTGATACACCAATATTCTCGATAGCAGCTAGCCAAGCTCTGGGCTTAACAGAATCACTTGCCACCGTATCTGCCTGCTCTTGAGCGAGTACAGGCAACACGGTGACAAGTGTACATATTATACTGACTATACTTTTCACAAGAACTCAGTCAGTCACTATAAAAATTAAGCAGCAGCGGCAATCCAGCCATAGATGCAAGATACTACACCGAAGCCGACAACGCCTGCTGTACAGAGTGCCAGCGCTAAACGAGTATTACTGTCACTGTTGAATGTAGGCAATGGCGTTTCTGTCTTTGTAATGTACATGGCCTTGACGATCAACAGATAGTAATAGAGTGACACTACCGTATTGATAAGGGCGATAAACACCACGAAATAGGCCCAGAAGGAGCCGTCTGCGGCAGCAGCCATGAAGACAAAGAACTTCGAGAACATACCTGCGAACGGAGGAATACCAGCTAAAGAGAACAAAGCCAGAGTCATAAGAAACGACAACTTGGGGTTGGTCTGATAGAAACCGTTGTAACAGGCCATCTGACTATTACCACCGTTCTGCTCAACAACGTTGATAACACTGAAGACTGCCATATTTGCAGCGACATAGACTAAAACATAGTAAGTCAATGCCGTAGCCCCCATCGTAGGGTCACCTAACACAGCCAACATGATATAGCCAGCCTGTGAGATGGAGCTAAACGCCATGAAACGCTTAAGCTCTGACTGACGGATAGCAAAGAGATTGCCAATGGTAATGGTCAGTACAATGACTACTCCTAGCAACAATTGCCAATATTCAAACATGGAACCAAAAACCTTGGTCAAAATAATACACAGGGCCAAAGCTGCAGAGCCTTTGGAAACCACGCTTAGATAGCCGGTAACAGGTGTAGGAGCACCTTGGTAGGTGTCGGCTGTCCAAAAATGGAAAGGCACAAGGGAGAGTTTGAAACCCAAGCCACTGAAGAAAAACACCAAACCGGCAACTAGCAGCGCCCAGTCGGGGGTCCAGAAAGCACAGTCAGCAATAGCCTTAGACATGTCATTGAAATAAAGAGTACCTGTCACACCATAGAGGAAAGAAATGCCGTAGAGCATCACCCCACTCGAGAAAGTTGCTGTCAACACGTACTTTGCAGCTGCCTCTGCACTTTGTTTCTTCATCTTATCAAAAGCCACCAAACATGCCATAGGCACTGACGCGGTCTCCAGACCGAGGAAGAACAACAGGAAATTGCCGCTGCTAATCATAATGTACATGCCAAGCAACGTTGAAATGACAAGCATATAGAACTCGCCAGCGTATCTTTTTGCTGCATTCTCAATCCATGCTTGAGCCATAATAACAACGATAAGCGTACCAGCTGTGAGAATAGTCTTCATCACATTGGCAATTGAAGAAGCCACATAAAGGCCTCCGAAAGCCTCTGTTGGCTCTGTCAACAAGCATGGTACTAGTTGAAGTGCCAGCAGAACTATGGTCAGTATGTGAAGTACGCTGGTTTTGCGCTCGTTCTTATACAGACAAAAGTCAGCACAGAAGACGATAAGCAGAATAGCTACCAACGTAGCCTCGGGAATCATTTGTAGGAACTGTTCGTAATTCATATCTTTATCCTCCTTTTTTTACATGACACCTATTGATTGTAGGATACTACCTGCACTCGGCGAAATCATGTCGCTGAAGAAGAACGGCAGACAGCCGAGACCGGCAACACAGAAGATGAGGCAGATAACAGCTACACGCTCATCCCAAGTAGCATCGGTCAGTTCTAAATAGTGTTTGTTTTCAACTTCACCATAGAGGATCTTTCCTACAACACGCAGAATATAGACAGCCGTAACAACAATCGACATACAGGCGATGATGGTAGCAACCATACGGAATGAAGTATTGGGGTCGCCACTCATGGGCTCTGCTCCAAAGGCTCCAACGAAAATAGTCATCTCAGCAATAAAGCCTGAAAAACCTGGAAGGCCGAGATTGGCAAGACCAGCAATAACGTAACCTACAGCTAAGAACGGCATAATCTTCATCAAACCAGCAAGCTCACGAATGTCACGTGTATGTGTGCGACCATAAATCATACCGATAAGGGCAAAGAAGAGAGCCGTCATCAAACCATGAGACAACATTTGCAGAATAGCACCTGTAACAGCTGTCTGAGACATCATCAACAGTGCAAAGAGTACCAGGCCGCAATGCGAAACAGACGAATATGCATTAATGTATTTCAAATCTGTCTGTACACAAGCACTCAGAGCGCCATAGACTACTGAGATAGTGGTCAAGATAAGGAATATCCATGAAAGCTCCTTAGCTGCTTCGGGTAACAAGTACATAGCAATGCGGAAGCAACCGTAGCCACCAAGTTTCATCAAAACACCTGCGTGCAACATAGACACTGCCGTAGGCGCTGAAGCATGACCATCAGGCGACCATGTGTGGAACGGGAACAGGGCACCCAGCACACCGAAGCCGATGAAGATGAAGGGGAAGAACACCTTCTGAATCTCAACGGGGATATTGTGCATAGCAGCAATCTCGTTGACGTTCATCGTCGTAGCGCCGCTGAAGAAGTAGATGCCAAGAATACCGATAATCAGCAGGGCAGAACCACCCATCAGCATGAGTGTCAGCTTCATGGCCGAGTACTCCTTGCGACCAGAGCCCCAAACACCAATCAGCAGGTACATGGGAATCAGGGCTACCTCGTAGAACATGAACATCGTGAAGAGGTCGGTTGAAATAAAGAAGCCATAGACCCCCGTCGAGAGGAGGGTGAACCAAAGGAAATACTCCTTCGTCAGGGGCTTCAGCTGCCAAGAGGCAAATGTGCCAGTGAAGACGATGATACTCGACAGCAACAGCATGACCACCGAGATACCGTCGACACCGACAGCATAAGCAATATTTAGGGGCTTAAACCACGGTGTAGAAGCAACGAGAAGCATATCAGCCGTATTACCAGCAGCACGCTCCGTCACGAAATAGTAGGTCAGCCATACTGAAAGGGCCAGCAGACAGCTTGCGCCAGCCACCATCACGCCGCGCACTTGATTCAGGCTGCGGGCAATCCACAGTCCCAACAGCATCAAGGCGGGAATAACTACGAATAGACTTAATATATTCATTTTACGTTATTTCGTTATTACGTTATTACGAGATTAGAACGCGAGCAACAAAAGCGTTAGTGCTACGCTGCCTGTGAGGAACCACACTGCATACTGACGAACATCACCACTCTGCCAAGGACGCAAGCTTTCACCAGCTTCATTAGCACCCCATGCCAGGAAATTGAATGTGCCGTCAACGACATGGCGATCAAACCAAGCAATAGGGGTGGAGATACAGCGGAAAATGATGCGGTGGGTTACAAATTGCCAAATTTCGTCTTGATAGAAACGTTTATAAGCTGCACGATGCAGGCGTGGGAACGTCTTATACAGGCGATCTGCGATGGGCTGGCTCTCTCCTTTATATATATAGGTAGCTAGACAGATACTCAGAATCGCAATGATGGTCGAAGTAGCAGCAATCTGTATGTCGAAATGTATTGTATAGTCGGTACCTGCTGCCGATACAAACGATCCAAACGAACCACCCCAGCCCAGGAAGCCAGCCAACGTAGAGTAGATACCTACACCGAGCGTGATTACACTGAGAACGATCAGAGGAACAGTCATTGTGAGTGGAGCCTCATGAGGTGTATGATGCTCATGTGCCTCACGATTTTCTGTTCCCCAGAAAATACCATAATACAGACGGAACATGTAGAAGGCGGTCATAGCGGCAATGCCTGTCATAATCCAACCCACCACAGGACTGTAGGCAAAACAAGCTGTGATAATCTCATCCTTTGAGCTGAAGCCCGAGAAGAAGGGGATACCTGCGATAGCCAGACACGATATAAGGAACGTAGCATTGGTGATTGGCATATACTTGCGCAGACCACCCATCAGTGCCATCTCGTTAGAGTGGACGGCGTGGATAATGCAACCAGCACCGAGGAACAGGCAAGCCTTGAACATAGCATGGGTGAAGAGGTGGAACATTCCGGCCATGTAACCCAGCTGTGCGTGATTATCGAGAATAGCCTCGTGACCAGGCAGCGAGACGCCGAGAGCCACCATCATAAAGGCAATCTGCGAGATGGTCGAGAAAGCAAGCACACGCTTGATGTCGCTCTGGGCGCAAGCCACAGCAGCAGCATAGAAAGCAGTGAAGACACCCACCCAGACGACAATCGACATCGCCTCGGGAGCATACTGAATCCACAAAGGGAACATACGTGCAATCTGGAACACACCAGCGACCACCATCGTTGCAGCATGAATGAGCGCTGATACAGGCGTCGGTCCTTCCATTGCATCGGGCAACCAAATGTGTAATGGGAACATAGCTGACTTACCTGCACCACCGATGAACATCAATACCAAAGCCGTGGGGATGATGCAAGCACCAGCCGTAACTGCCTTAGCCATATTACCCTCGATGAACGGTGTGGTTCCCTGGCCCATCACAATGTCACCAGCAAAGGAGAAACTAAACGAGTCTGTAAAATAGCCGAAGGTCAAAATACCTATGAGGAAGAACATATCGGCAAAACGAGTCACGATAAAAGCCTTCTTACTGGCCGCAATAGCAGGCTTCAACGGATAGTAGAAGCCGATGAGCAAATATGAAGAAACGCCCACAAGTTCCCAGAACATATACATCTGGAAAATATTGGTGGCCAATACAAGACCCAGCATTGACATCGTGAAGAGGCTGAGGAAAGCGTAATAACGCTGGAAGCCTTTCTCACCATGCATATAACCGAAAGAGTAAATGTGAACCATGAATGACACCGTTGAGATAACGATGAGCATCATAACAGAAATGGGGTCCAACAAAATACCCATATCAAAGTGCAGGTTACCTAATGGCAGCCACGTGAAGTTATAGGGAACAATCGTCTGGAAGACACCGTCCACGCGGTCTGCAGAAAAATACTGGAAAGCCGCTACATACGACAGAATCGTGACAAGTCCCAGTGAACATGTTCCGATAAGACCTGCTGTCTTATGGGACATCTTCATGCCTGCAAGTCCCAAGATAACAAAGGACAACAGCGGCAGCAATAGAATGAAAACTGTAAATTCAAATCCCATAGCACTTACTTATCTTTTCATGTTCATAATACTGTCTACATTATCGCTCTTAAAACGACGATAGACATTAATAATAATCGCAATGGCCACTGCCGATTCGGCTGCAGAGACACCAATGGAGAATAATGTCATGAACATACCCTCCATTCCACCAGGGAAAAGCAGACGATTGAAAGCAGCGAAGTTGATATCAACGGCATTGAGTACCAGCTCGATGGAGATAAGCATAGCAATCAAATTACGACGGCTTATGAAACCGTAGACGCCTATAAAGAACAAGAGTGCAGAAAGCACAAAATAAAACTGTACTGGTACCATAGTTTAATCCTCCACTTTTCTTGATACAACCAAAGCGCCGATAATGCAAGCCAACAGGAAGATCGAAATGAACTCAAATGGGAGCACATATTGATACTTCTCAGAACCGACAAGAGCCTGACCGATAGACTGCATTGGCAATTCTGTATCGGCAATCTCAGCTGCACGGCAGATAAAATCATTCTTCAAGAACACAAACAGAACTGTGGCTAGCCCAACAACAGCCATCAAGGCGCCAAAAATGACGCGACTGCCTTTTAGACGTTCCACCATCCCCTGAAGGGCCTGTTTGGAAACCAGTTGAATGGCAAAGACATAAATCATTGTCACGCCACCAGCATATACTGAAATCTGAGCTGCGCCCAGATAGGTATAGTCGAGCAGGAAATAAAGACCTGCGACACCAAAAAGCACGAACAACATAAAGGTTGCAGCGCGCATGATTCGCGTAGTTGTCACACACATAATGGCAGAACCGATAATGACAACGGCGAGAATAATAAACATGACTATATTACCCATGGTCCTTACTTCGTTTTAGTATTAAACTTGCCGACCTCGAAAGGAGCACCACCATCAAGCAGGTTTGGCAACGAGCCACCCTCGTAAACCTCTTTGTCTAGGTGTAGAACGAGGTTGCCACGTTCAAAGGTTGCATTCTCAAAGTCGTTAGTGAACTCAATAGCGTCGAAATTGCAGGCATTAGTACAAAGCTGGCAGAACATGCAGTCACCCAGGTCGTACAAATAGTCGTCAAGCACTTTCTTTTTCTTACCCGTTTCTGGGTCTTCGGCCATGTGAGCCGTAATTTTGATGGTACCGTTAGGACAAGCTTTTTCACATAGTGTGCAAGCTGTACACTTATAAGCACCATTCTCGTCTCGTTTAAAGACGAGGCGTCCGCGATGACGCTTTGCCACGTGGAGTGTGGTCTTGCGGTTCTCGGGATATTGCTCTGTCGACTTGTTGGTAAAGAAGTCCTTGAAGTATTCCTTCCAAGTAACCTTCATACCGGTAGCAAGTGTCTTCAGACCATGTCCGATTTCTCCGAAATATGTTTTGTTATCTTCCATTTCTTTTCTAGTATATCTAGTTTGACTATTATACCTTATTCTATATATAAGCCTAAAGCTACAACAATAGTCATAACCACGAGGTTAATAAGAGCCAAGGGCATCAGGTACTTCCATTCCAACTTCAGAATCTGGTCGATACGCAGACGGGGGAACGTCCACTTAATCCACATAAGAACCCAGACAAGCAAGAAGGCCTTACCCATGAACCATACGATACCGGGGATATAGTCCATCACTTCATCAAAGGCCTCGATACCGATATTGACTGGAGCCCAACCACCGAGGAATACCGTTGCAGCGATACCAGCAATAATAAAGAGATTAAGAAACTCTGCAAGGTAGAAAAAGCCAAATCCCATACCCGAATATTCGGTGTGGTGACCAGCTGTCAACTCACTCTCTGCCTCGGCCATATCGAACGGGCCGCGATTTGCCTCAGCATTACCAGCAATGAGGAAAACAAAGAAGGCAATCAGTGCAGGAATATGGCCTTGGAAGATGAGCCATTTCCACGGTCCCGTCTGTGCTTCGACGATGCCACTCATCTGCATAGTACCTGTTAAGATTACAGCAGTAATGAGGCAAAGGCATAGTGACATTTCGTAAGAAATCATTTGAACCGCACCACGCATAGCAGATACCACAGAATACTTGTTGTTTGAACCCCAACCGGCAAGGAAGATACCCACTACGCCAATCGATGAAATAGCTGTAAGCAAGAACACGCCAACATTAAAGTCAAGCACAGTTGCTCCGTTATTCCAAGGCAGGAACGAGAAAGCTCCTACCGAGCCGATTATCACTAAGAGGGGAGCGACAAGATACAGGAACTTGTCTGCCTTGTCAACGAAGAAAATCTCTTTAATAAGCATCTTCAGCACATCGGCAAACACCTGCAGTAAGCCCCAATAGCCTACTCGCATCGGGCCTAAACGGCACTGAAAGTAGGCACAGACTTTACGCTCCATGAAAATCAGTACGATAGCAATGAGAGCGTATCCCACCAGGATACCAGCACCCACCAAAACGCACTCAATCAATATCGACAGAAAATCTCCCAGACCGAATGTATCGCGCAGGAGAGCGTCGAACCATTGTGTAACTATAGAAAAGTCGAACATAATTACTTCAATTTTTCAATTCTTTTATTCTTCAATCCTTCGACTATCTGTCAATATCAGGAATTACAAAGTCAATAGCAGCACCAGTAGCTACAAGGTCAGCAATTTTCTGGCCGCGCAACATCGGATCAAGGGCGCCCGTCAGAGAGAGACCCATCGGACGCATCTTCAGTCGATATGGACTCTTGTCACCGCGTGAGTCAAGGTAAACACCAAACTCACCACTGGCACCTTCAACGGAGAAGTACCACTGTCCTTCAGGCACCTTGATAATAGGCTTCTGCTTGACGTAGAAATCGCCTTCTGGGATATTATCTATGAGTTGCTCGATAATGTGCAGACTCTGATACATCTCTTTAATGTGGATAGTGTAACGATCCATTGTGTCGCAACCACTCATCGTTACCTGCTCCCACTCTACCTTGTCATACATATCGTACGGATGTGACTTTCGCACATCGTTCTTCCAACCGGAAGCACGTCCGGCAGGACCTGTAACAGCATAAGAGACACAATCCTCGTAAGACATCGGACCGACATTTTCAAATCGGTTATGTGTAATAATGTTGTCACCAAAGACATCGACATACTCCTGAATCATCGGCTTCAGATACTTGATGAGATCCTTCACATTTTTCACGAAGTTCGGATCTATATCATCCTGAAGACCGCCAATACGATAGTAGTTCTGAATCAGACGACCACCTGTGGTCTCTTCCATACAGTTCAGTACATGTTCACGGTCTCGCATCGAATAGAGGAATGCCGTCAGCGCGCCCATATCCTGAGCACAGCAACCAACGTACAGCAAGTGACTGTCAATACGCTGTAACTCATCCATGATGGTACGAATATACTTGATGCGCTCTGTCAGCTCGACTCCCATACCTTCCTCAATAACACCAACAAGTGCATGACGGTGCATCATGGCACTCAGATAGTTAAGACGGTCAGTTAAAGCAAGCGTTTGCGGATAGGTCATATTCTCACACATCTTCTCAATTCCGCGGTGAATGTAACCTAAGTGCGGATATACGCGCTTAACTGTTTCGCCATCCAGCACTGTCTGGAGACGAAGCACACCATGGGTTGATGGATGCTGAGGACCTATATTGATAACGTAATCATCGTTGGTGAAGAGTTTGTTCTGCTTCACCTGCAGGACACCATTCTTGTCAAGATAATACTCCAAGCCATAATCGGGTTCCACATCGTCTTCAAGTGTATAGCTATCATTGAACTGCCAATCCTTGCGGAAAGGATAGCCCTTGAAGTCGCTACGCAGGAACAAACGACGCATATCGGGATGTCCCAGGAACACGATGCCAAAGAAATCATAAACCTCACGTTCCAAAAGATCAGCGACACGCCAGATATTGGAAACCGTGGGAATATATGGAATCAACTGGCCATCAGTATCACCAGTACCATTGCTGGCAATGCCGTCACCACAAACCTGCGTTTTTGCCAACATCTTGACGCTGCAACGCTCATGGGTATTGGTATTCTCAAGAATGTAGATACAGCCAAGTCCCTCTTCGCCGAAGTCCTCGCCAACAATAGTGACAAGATAGTCAAAGTGCTTCTTGTCTTTCAAGTTTTGCATCTCTTGTGCAAACTTGTCGAAATCGAATGATAAGAACTCTAACTTCATGCCTTGCCCTCCTCTTCATTTGTTGTTTGCTGCTGGCTGACAGCCTTTAGCTCATCTGTAAATTCCTTGGGCACATCGGTCACAACAATTGGTTCACGACGGTGATCACCCAAACGGCGGGCTGTCAGTTCCTCGTTTGAGACACCAAGTTCACGTTCCTCAGCGTTCTGCTTGTGATTAGCACCTCCAAAGAATTTCTCAACTTTTACTTTACGCTGCAATTGCATCATGCCATACATGATAGCCTCCGGACGCGGAGGACAACCAGGTATAAACACATCGACAGGAACAATCTCCTCGATGCCCTTCACCACATGATAGCTCGACTTAAACGGACCGCCACTAATAGCACAGCCACCGACGGCAATCACATACTTTGGCTCAGCCATCTCATCGTAAAGGCGCTTTAGTGCCGGTGCCATCTTATGAGTAATGGTACCTGCACACATAATCAGGTCTGCCTGACGAGGGGAGTTACGCGTCACCTCAAAACCAAAGCGGGCAAAGTCGTAACGTGAACAACCGCAAGCCATGAACTCGATACCACAACAAGAGGTGGCAAAGGTCAGCGACCATAATGAATTGGCTCGTCCCCAGTTAATCAACTGGTCCAGAGAGCCTGTAATGACGTTCACGCCGCCCTCATGCAACTCGTCGACGAGTTTTTCCAGCGTTGCGTTGTCGTTCCATTCTTCGTAAGGAATTGACTTAATTTTCGGTTTTATTTCCATTCCAATGCTCCTTTCCGCCAAGCGTAAGCCAGGCCTAAAACCAATACTACTAAGAAGAACCCGATGGATAACAACGCCATCTCTCCAAAGTCCTTCACTACCACAGCCCACGGGTACAGGAACACTGTTTCCACGTCGAACATGAGAAACAAGATGGCGAACAAATAAAAGCCCACGCTGATAGGTATCCAGCTAGTCCCACGGGTAGGAATACCGCACTCGTAGGGTTCACCTTTCACCTTTGCGTACGAACGTGGACCAATGAGCTTAGCTACTACGTAAGCTCCCGCCACCAATGTTAGTGCCGTCAGCAAGACGGTAATCAACAAAGTGAAATTCATAAAAACTTATAATGTATTATTACAATTTTGTCAGATTATTACATTATTACGGACACGAGATAGCGTCTCTGGTGTCATCTGCAAATAGCTGGCAATATAGACCAGTGGTGCACGAAGCACAAGTTGAGGATTATGCTTAACCAACTTCTGATAGCGGTCTTGTGCACTTTCAAAGCGTAACATATCTGCATGTTTCTGACTAACAATGAGTGACTCCTCCAAAATCTTACGATATAAAATTTGAATGTTAACACTCTTCATAGCTACTGCTTCAAGCTCTGCTTTGGGAATAAAATAGAGCACCGTTGGCTCAATAGCCATAATCTGCAGGTGTGTCGGTTCTTCCTGAAACAGGCTTTCGATACACATACAAATCGTATTCTCGGTTGCCATATATTCGGTAACCTCCTTACCATTCTTATAATAGTACTGACGTACCAGTCCTTTAAGTATCCAGTAGATACCTGTACAGATTTCACCTTCCGCAAGAATCTTCTCGCCTTTGGCATATCTCTTGGGTACGAGGATGCTCTCGAGGATATCCAACTCCTCGTGTGTCATAGTACTATATCGTCGGGCCAGTTCGCGGGCCACATCGCGTGGTGAAAAATTCAGATTTGGCATTGTTTTGTTTCTTGGATTCTTAGTTGTATAGATTAGTCTAATTTAAGCACAGCGAGGAAAGCCTTCTGAGGCACCTCCACGTTGCCGATTTGTTTCATGCGTTTCTTACCACGTTTCTGTTTTTCCAACAGTTTGCGTTTTCGGCTGACATCGCCACCATAACATTTCGCCGTCACATCCTTACGTACCTGTTTGATGGTCTCTCGAGCTATAATTTTAGCACCGATAGCTGCCTGGATGGCAATATCAAACTGCTGACGTGGAATAAGTTCTTTCAGTTTTTCGCACATACGGCGACCAAAGCTGACAGCGTTATCCTGATGGGTCAACGTTGACAGAGCATCAACAGGTTCACCATTTAACAGAATATCCAGTTTGACGAGCTTTGACGGGCGGAAACTATCCACATAGTAGTCAAAGGAAGCATAACCTTTGGAGATACTTTTCAATTTGTCGTAGAAGTCAATGACAATTTCTCCCAATGGAAGCATGAAATGCAATTCCACACGGTTGCCGCTGACGTATTGCTGGTCAATAAGTTCTCCGCGCTTGTCGAGACAGAGTGTCATGATAGGACCAATATAATCGGCAGCTGTAATGATGCTGGCACGGATATAAGGTTCTTCAATATGGTCTATCATGGTCTGGTCGGGCAGTCCTGACGGATTGTGCACCTCCTTTTCTTCTTTCTGCTTGGTGTAGCACATGTAGGAGACATTAGGCACCGTGGTAATGACGTCCATATTGAACTCGCGATCTAAGCGCTCCTGCACTATCTCCATATGGAGTAGTCCAAGAAAACCACATCTGAAACCAAAGCCCAAAGCAACCGACGACTCAGGCATGAACGTCAGAGAAGCATCGTTCAACTGCAGTTTCTCCAGCGATGCACGCAGGTTCTCATAATCTGTAGGATCTATGGGATAGACGCCAGCAAACACCATAGGTTTCACCTCCTGAAAGCCCGCAATGGCTTTCTCACAAGGACGGTCCACATGCGTTATGGTGTCGCCCACCTTCACCTCCTTCGACTCTTTAATACCGCTGATGATGTAACCGACATCTCCTGTACGGAGTTCCTTACGAGGAATCATGTCCATCTTCAGGACACCCACCTCATCGGCATCATACTCCATACCCGTATTGAAGAATTTAACTTTGTCACCTTTACGAATGACACCGTTCAGCACCTTGAAGTAGGCAATGATACCACGGAATGAGTTAAAGACAGAATCGAAAATCAAGGCTTGCAACGGTGCCGTCTCATCACCCACCGGATGGGGAATACGCTCAACAACCGCATCGAGAATATCCTTAACACCTTCTCCCGTCTTACCTGAGGCACGGATAATGTCCTCACGGTCACAGCCGATGAGGTCGATGATTTCATCCTCCACCTCGTCTGGCATGGCACTCGGCATATCTATTTTATTGATGACGGGAATAATCTCAAGATTATTGTCGATAGCCATATACAGGTTCGAGATTGTCTGTGCCTGCACACCCTGTGTTGCATCAACCACCAGCAGTGCGCCCTCACAGGCTGCTATCGAGCGGCTAACCTCATAGGAGAAGTCAACATGTCCCGGGGTGTCAATGAGATTTAGGACATACTTCTGTCCTTCGCGCTCATACTCCATTTGTATGGCGTGGCTTTTGATGGTAATGCCACGTTCGCGTTCCAAATCCATGTCGTCAAGCATCTGACCTTCAGTTACCTGAATGGTCTTTGTATACTCCAACAGACGGTCGGCGAGCGTCGACTTACCATGGTCAATATGGGCGATAATACAGAAGTTCCTGATATTCTCCATTCCCTATTACTGCTGATAACGACTTATACAGTTAATATTTATTCTTTTTCAGCCTTCTTCTCAACCTTTTTGGCGGGCTTATAACGCTTGTTCAGGCCATTGATAACGTCTTGAGTAATATCAAACTTCTTATTGGCATAAAGGAAGTTATCACCAGCCTTTGACAGAATAATGTCATACTTCTTGGCCTTATTATAGTCAGCAAGGAAATTATTCAGCGAGTCGCGCAAAGCCAGATTAAACTGCTGTGTCTCGTTGGCCAGTTCACCTTCCAGACGAGCCTGCAGAGCCTGCAGGTCGCGTTGCTGACGCTGAATAGCTGCCTGTTGTCCTTCAGCCTGTTCACGGCTTGCGAAACCATTGTTATTCAACTTTTTTTGAAAGTTGTCAACGGCTGCCTGTAGCTGATTACCCTTCTGAGTCAGCGTATTACGGGCGTTAGTACTCTTGCGTTCCAAGTTTGCGCTATAATCCTTAGCGAAGGTGTACTGCGTCATCAACGAGTCAACCTCGACATAGGCAATCTTGATACCCTCGGCAGAAGTTGCAGCAGCTGGCTGCTCATCCATTTTGGGACTGGCGTTGTTGCACGATGCCATCACAGCGGCGAGGGCGATGGTGCTCAGAATGTACTTTTTCATTTCCTTATATATAAATTAGTTTTTACTTCTCCTTGACGGAAAAAGGGCTCTGACTTCTCATTTCGCGATCCTGATCCATGACACAGTGAATACCTCGCTGCCTCATTGCCTCACTATCATGTATATGCTGCGAAGAGAACGTTCCGTTCTTTCGCAGAAGCACTTTCACCAGCAGCAGTAGCATGCCAACTGCCAGCAAGAGGCCACTTATGAGCAGGGTCTCTGTCATTTCCGAGTGCAAAGGTACACAAAAAATTCAAGAAACAAGCAGTCCGCCAAACTTTCTTTGTATCTTTAATGTATTTTTAGTATATTGTTCTACAATCATTTGGTGTTTACACCACTTTTTCGTACCTTTGCCCCATCAAACAACAATAACCAATATGAATAAAAACGAACTAAAACCAGCTGTTGTATTTGAACAGTTTGCAAAGATTAACGAGATTCCCCGCCCTTCAAAACGCGAGGAAAAGATGATTGAGTACTTAAAAAACTGGGGCGAAAGCCGCGGTCTTGACACAAAAGTCGACGAGACCGGCAATGTCATTATACGTAAGCCTGCCACAAAGGGTTATGAAGACCGCCAGACCGTGATTCTTCAGAGCCACATGGATATGGTATGCGACAAGCTTGTCGATGTCGAGTTCGACTTCGACAAAGACGCCATTAAAACCTATATTGATGGCGAATGGCTGACAGCCGACGGAACCACCTTGGGTGCCGATGATGGCATTGGCTGCGCTATCGAACTGGCCATTCTTGACTCGAACGACATAGAGCACGGCCCCATCGAATGTGTCTTCACACGCGACGAGGAGACGGGTCTCAGTGGCGCCGAGGGCATGAAGGCCGGCTTCATGACGGGCGATTACCTCATCAATCTCGACTCTGAGGACGAAGGCGAGATATTCGTTTCTTGTGCTGGCGGCCGCAACACACAGGCCAAGTTCACCTTCCGTCGCGAAGAAGCCCCAGCAGGCTCTTTCTTTATGCGTGGACAGCTGAAAGGTCTCATCGGCGGCCACTCTGGCGACGACATCAACAAGAAGCGTGCCAACGCCATCAAATTGCTGGGTCGTTTCTTGTTCCAAACAATGAAACGTTACGAGGGTGTCCGTCTGGCACAGTTCCACTCAGGCAAGCTGCACAACGCCATACCTCGCGACGGACAATTTGTCATCGCCGTACCCAACGATCTGAAAGAGAACGTACGTGCCGACTGGAATGTATTTGCGGCTGAGGTAGAGGATGAGTTCCACGTTACTGACACACAGATGGTCTGGAACATGGAAAGCGCCGACCAAGAACCCGTCATCGAACCGTCTGTTGCCAAGAACTTCATCTGGGCACTGCAGGCTGTTGACAATGGCATTTACGCCATCTGTCAGGACGAAGCCCTGGGTGGAATGGTCGAGACTTCAAGCAACATTGCCAGCGTACACACCGAAGCAACCGAAATCAACATTCTTTCAAGCCAACGCTCCAACGTTATGTCAAACCTCGACAACATGTGTGCCACCATTCAAGCCACTTTCGAGTTGGCTGGCGCTGAGGCTGTCAGCAGCGACGGCTACCCCGCATGGAAGATGAAGGCTGATTCAAAATTGCAGCAAATCACCGTTGACGCTTACAAGCAACTCTTCGGTAAGGAGCCCATCGTTCGCGGCATCCACGCAGGTTTGGAGTGTGGTCTTTTCTCTGAGCGCTACCCGAATCTTGATATGGTTAGCTTCGGCCCCACCCTTCGTTTCGTTCACACACCCGACGAGCGCCTTCTCATTCCTACTGTTCAGATGGTATGGGACCACCTGTTGCTCATCCTGAAGAATATTCCTAAGAAATAAGATGAGACACACCTTATATATAATAATAGGTATAGCCATCATGCTGCTGTCCGTATCATGCGGACAGCAGCATCAAGCTAAAGTTGTTATTCAGGACTTCATCGACCAATACGCTACTAATCCGTCGTCTTTCGGTTCCATTAGCATCAGTAAATTCGATTCCACACGCATTCTGAATGACTCCGTCATCAACCGTATGCGCGCCAATGCCGACACTATCAAGCGCTACCAAAAGAGCATAACATATGCCAATAGCGCCCCCGGCAAGAAGCTATATGTTACTCGCATCAACTACTTTTTCGACAACGAAAAGTATAGCGACACTTACTATTTGGACGAAAATCTGACCAACATTGTAGCCTTCAAGACCAACGGAATAGTGGAAAACGAGGAAAAATAGCACTTTTTGCGAAAAAAGTTGCAAAAACATTTGGTGGTCTCATTTTTTCGCAGTACCTTTGCACCGCGTTTGAGAGATAACCCCCACGGTGAAGGTCTACAAAGCATTCTTAAGGAAGGATGGGTGAGTGGCTGAAACCAGCAGTTTGCTAAACTGCCGTACGGGTTCCCGTACCGGGGGTTCGAATCCCCCTCCTTCCGCGAGGGAGTCGTTTCGAAAACGTCCTAATGGTCGGTTCATCTAACGGTTAGGATACAAGATTCTCAATCTTGGCATAAGGGTTCGATTCCCTTACCGACTACTAAAAGAGCTTCAGAGTTATCTGAAGCTTTTTTTATTGTGCTAAGTCAAAAAACAGCTTGATTCCTTTGTCATTCGCCTATTTATTTGTACTTTTGCACCTGCTTTAGAATATTCATTAAATAAACGTATACGGATTATGTTAACATTGAAGCTCATCAACGAAGAGACAGAACGTGTCATTCGCGGCTTGGAGAAAAAGCATTTTCCCAATGCCAAAGAGGCTATAGACAATGTACTCGCCATCGACAAACGCCGTCGCGAGACCCAGCAGCAGCTGGACAACAACCTGAGTGAAGCCAAGAAAATGGCCGCACAGATTGGCTCTCTCATGAAAGAGGGCAAGAAAGACGAGGCCGAGGCTATCAAGGCTCAGGTGTCGGCAATGAAAGAGACCAACAAGCAACTGGAAGAGCAGATGAACCAGGCACAGGAAGAGATGACTACGCTACTCTGCCAGATTCCTAACATTCCCTACGACGAAGTACCAGAAGGCAAGGCTGCCGAAGACAACCATGTAGTAAAGAGCAACCTGAAGGAGTGTACCGACAAAGACACCGTCGGCAACTGGGACGTGAACCCCAAGCTGGGCATCGCCAATCCCCTGCCCCACTGGGAACTGGCTAAGAAGTACAACCTCATCGACTTCGATTTGGGCGTGAAGATTACGGGTGCCGGCTTCCCCGTCTATATCGGCAAGGGTGCACAGCTGCAGCGCGCACTCATCAACTTCTTCCTGGCCGAGGCCAACAAGAGCGGTTACACCGAGATCATGCCGCCTACGGTAGTCAATGCCGCTTCTGGCTACGGCACAGGTCAGCTGCCCGACAAAGAAGGTCAGATGTACCACTGCGAGGTTGACGACTTCTACCTGATTCCTACGGCCGAGGTGCCTGTTACGAATATCTATCGCGACGTCATTCTCGACGAGAAAGACCTGCCCATCAAGAACTGCGCCTACACGGAGTGTTTCCGTCGCGAGGCCGGCTCCTATGGTAAGGACGTTCGCGGTCTGAACCGTCTGCACGAGTTCTCGAAGATCGAGATTGTGCGCATCGATAAGCCCGAGCACTCTAAGGAGAGCCACAAGGAGATGCTGGCACACGTCGAAGGTCTGCTGAAGAAGCTGGAGCTGCCCTACCGCATCCTGCTGCTCTGTGGTGGCGACCAGTCGTTCACCAGCGCCATCTGCTACGACTTCGAGGTTTACTCTGAGGCTCAGGGCCGCTGGCTCGAGGTATCGAGTGTTTCTAACTTCGACACCTATCAGGCTAACCGTCTGAAGTGCCGCTACCGTCGTGAGGACACCAAGAAGACCGAGCTCTGCCACACGCTGAACGGCTCTGCCCTGGCTCTGCCCCGCATCGTTGCAGCCCTGCTGGAGAACAACCAGACAGAGAACGGCATCAAGATTCCTGC
>JAGBQP010000098.1 GCA_017632825.1 Prevotella sp.
CCACCCTCATCTTCAACCTTCAGGAATATCTTCCATGCCTCCTGTGCCAGAGCATCGGTAAGGTGCTCGATATAATATGAGCCTGCCGATGGGTCGACAATTCGGTCGAAATGACTTTCTTCCTTAATCAGCAACTGCTGGTTGCGTGCAATACGTTCAGAAAAATCCGTGGGTTCCTCGTAAGGTGCATCAAACGGTGTCACCACCATAGAGTGAACACTGCCCAACGCAGCGCTCATGGCTTCAGTTTGTGAACGTAGCAAGTTGACGTAGCTATCGAACAACGTCTGATTATAAGTTGAGGTAGTGGCATTGATGATCATCTTGCAGGCACAGTCGCACTTGGGTTCATATTGTTTCACAATCTGAGCCCAGAGCAGTCGGGCAGCACGAAACTTAGCTATCTCCATGAAATAGTTCTCGCTGACACCCATATTGAATTTGATGCTCTTGGCAGCCGTATCAACATCTACGCCAGCATCCGTAAGCTGCTGCAGGTATTCATTGCCCCATGCCAGTGCATAGCCCAATTCCTGAACTATGTAGGCGCCAGCATTGTTAAGTGCATCGCTATGAACAGCAATACCACGGAAGTGAGGATAGTCCTTGAGCGACTCGGCCAGTTTGGGACCGAACGCCAGAACAGCCGACACATCCTTACCACGAAGCACCATCTTCTTCATAGGATCCCACGCAATAGAGCCTACTATCTTTTCCTTATCGTAGCCCTTCTTCTGCCAATAGACTTTCAGGATTTCTGCCAGTTCGAGCGAATGTCGCTGACAGGTTGAGAAGTTCACCTCAATAATATCGCAATAAATGCCCTCGAGCAATGTCTCGACGGTCTCCATAGAAATCAGTTTTCCCGGAATATGAAATCCCAGCGAGTCGATACCTTTGTTCAGAATGTCGAGTGCCTTGGCATTAGCAGCCTTTGGATCACCAGCCTCGATATTCTGACGGACGTACCACTCGTTAGAGTCTTTCTTATTACCGCGTACGAACGGAAATTCCCCCGGTAACGCATCGGGAGTCTTCAGATTCGCTAAATCCTCACGGCGATAGAAAGGCTGTACGTTAAAACCTTCGTTTGTTCTCCACACGAGACGTTTTTGGAAATCGGCTCCTTTCAGGTCAACCTCAATCTTGTCCAGCCATTCCTGGGTAGTAGGTGCCTGAAACTCGGTGAAGAGTTTCTCTTTAATGTTTGACATAGCTTTTTTATTATATAAGTTGTTTTAAGTTTCGTCTTGCAAAGATACAAACTTTTTTCGAACTTCCTAAGTTTTTAGTAATATTTTAGTTTTATCGGCGTTACTATTATATAAGGTATGAAAAAAATTCTCTTTTTACTATTGCTGCTACCGCTCTTTGGACACGGAAAGAGTACCGTCAGCAACCCAAAAGTGAAAACACTACAAGTTGTGGTCAACGACAACTGGCTGTCACCTCCAATCATGCGACTACAAGGTGACGTACTACATGTGGCCTTCGACGAGTTGTCTCATGACTACCATCGCTATATCTACAGGCTGGAACACTGTGAGTTTGACTGGAGCCCATCTGAAGACATCTTTGAGAGCGATTGGCTGGAGGGATTTAATGATAATCCCATCGAGGACTATGAGAATTCGCTGAACACGACCGTACTCTATACCCACTACCAATTGCAGATACCCAACGAACGCTGTCAATTAAGGATGAGCGGGAACTACCGTCTGCACATTATCGATGAGGAAGAGGACGAAGAAGTTGCCTGTGCCGAATTTCGCGTGACAGAATCGTTGATGAACATAGGACTCAACGTGACCAACAATACCGACCTTGACGTAAACAAGCGTTACCAACAGGTTGCAATGACCGTCAGATACAACAGTTCGAAAGTAACAAACCCCGATGAGCAGATAAAAACGCTGGTCATGCAAAACGGTCGCGAAGACAACATGAAGTGCAACATACGACCCAACTACATCACCGCCGATGCCTTGCGCTGGGATCACAACCGCAGCCTCATCTTTGAAGGTGGCAACGAATATCATAAGTTCGAAGTGCTTGACGTCTCCCACCCCACTCTCGGCATAGAACGCATCGTGTGGGATGGTAAGCGGTATCAGGCATATCCGTTCGTCAACAATCCGCGACGCAACTATCTCTATGATGAGGATGCCAATGGTGCCTTCTATATTCGAAACAGCGACAATGTAGAGAGCGAACGTACCTGTGACTATGTCTATGTAAACTACAAACTACAGCCGGCACAGCACTATGAAGGGGCTACTGTCGTTGTTGACGGACAATGGACAACAGAGCTCGGAGACACTTACAACATGACATACGACGAGAGTGACCACAGCTATAATGCCACGATTCTTCAAAAGCAGGGATATTACTCTTTTCAGTACCTGTTGAAAGATGCAGACGGCACCACCCACATTGTTCCCGAAGAAGGAACATTTGCTGAAACAGAAAACCGTTACCAGGCATTGGTATATTATAAAGGTACGGGAGAGCGTACATGGCGATTGGCCGGCTATCAGCAGATAGTCTTCAAGTAATAAATAATCGCTAGAAAGTAAATCAAACTGTGAGTCGATAATCTCGTGGAGTCATCTTGAACCGATGATAGAAGTTGGAAATCAGATAATTAGGAGAATCAAAGTGGCATTCGTCTGAAATCTCCTCCACAGTCTTGTCTGTTGTACGTAACAACTCTTGAACCTTCATGAGTCGTAGTACACGTGTCATCGCTTTAGGATTCTTGTATAGACCAGCAGAAACTATCTGATAGAACGAAGAGACATCTTCACCTGTCAGACTGACAAGGTCTCGGATAGAGAACTTGCTTGCTCTGTGTTCTTTGATATATGGCAGGATAACGGCCATAAGACTAATAAACTCCGGACTCAATTCTGACTCCATGTCAATACCGCCCTGTTCTTCTTCATCAAAGCCAATGATTTCGCTTTCAAAGATTTCGCAACGCTCCGCGAAGTTCTGAATACGACGCACCATGTCGCCCTCATCGCTATTGCGCCTTACACGAAGACGGGTATTCCTGTTATAGAGAAGGAAATTGGCAACGACCAGAGCCAACAGTACAAGTGCCATAGCAACCAGCAAGCCCGTCGCACGCCACCAAGGCTCGTACACATTGACAACCCACTCATAAGGGTGGCCGACAAATTTATCAGGTACGGAAGAAGCCAACACCTCAATATGATATGTTCCTGGACGAAGACCAACTAACGGCATATGTAACAGTCCGCGACGGTCCACAAGACCACCGGAGTTATAGAACGAATAAGTCTGCCACTTATCATCCAGTTCCTTGATTCTGAAACGGTAAAACGTCTGAAGCGGTCTTGCAAAGTTCAAAGCAGAGAATGTCAGAGTAACCGTGTTCTCATCGTAGTTTAAGTTGATTTCTGACGTTCGCGTGATAGCCTTTTTTAATATCACTCGACCATTGACCTCTGTGCCTGCATTCACATACGTACCATTCAGCAAAAGACTTGTCAACTTAGGGAACATCTGAATAGGCTGCTGTGACAACAGCGAATGGAACTCAGCCGGATTGAATACTACGACATGGTCAAGCGACTGCATGACGATACGGCCATCTTCGAGTTTCAGGGCTTTACCATCAATAAACGTCTCATTGGGGACGTTATCATCGTTATTAAAGCTCGTTACGTATTTCACCTCATCACCAACAATCTGCATACATGTGATGCCGTAGCTGGAGGCAACCCACATGTTATGCATATTATCCTCAATGATGGTATGAATAACGTTATTAAGCAAACCTGAACGACGATTTATCAGAATAGGCTGAGCCTGAGGCGACTTATAAAGAAAAAGACCTGTCGAGGTTCCTACCCATGTCCAGCGACGGCTATCAATGAACATGACATTGGCTTTCTTGCCATTAAACTCCTTAATACCTTGTAAGTCACTAAGTTTCGTATAGAACTGTTCTGCCTCAGGTTCGTCAAGATGAATAGTCCAGAAAGGGGCATTTAAGGGACGGGCGTATAGCAGGCCACGCTTCTCTGTGCCCAACCACATACCGCCCTGACGGTCGAATTCCACGGCATTGACATCGGTCTCCATCCAACGTCCGTTAGTCAACTGCAAAGACTTCACATGAACAATATCACCAGTAGCAATATTGTAAGTATAGTATCCCTGTTGAGACGCAATATACAAAATATCGCGATAGACAGCCATGCTGTTCAGTTTTCCTTCAGCTTCCAAAAGCGTTGACCACTCGCGACGATCGGCATTATAAAACAACAAGATTCCATCCTTATCTCCACTACGCAGCTGGAAGAATCCGTTTTTACGAATCTGCAGGACCGAACTGATGCCGTATCTCGCTGCCTTTTCGCCATCGTAGGCGTTGTTCTGATAGCGCTGTTTGCCTGACTTTATATCGTAACATACTAACGAACCATCTCCATACAGCAGAAACAAATCATTGCCATTAAGTGTCTCTACATCTTGAAGATTCTTATCTGTTCTGATAGGGAACTGCTTATTCAGACCAATGGCACGGATAAAATCTTTTCCGCAAAGCCATACCTCACCGGTATTGTCCACAAACATATCATGAACCTTCCCCTTCATGCCAAGCGCAGTAAACAGGCTGTCCATATTAGAGACAAACGACTCCGTTGTCAGTTCCACACACAAAACATTATGTGTGTCCTTAAGCCATAGATGGTGGTATTTATCGTAGTAAAGATGAGTGTACCCGCGATAATTCTTCAGTTTATACTGTTCTGCCTTGTCCGAATTAATGTGCCAGAAACTTGCGCCATCGTAGAAGTTGACGTCACCAAGTGTTGTGATTGTCATGCGTCCCGTCTTCGTACACTTGACGGTCTGAGCCGAGTTGTCAGCAAGACCATCAGAAGCAGTGATTGCACGGAATATCCGTCTGTCGTCTGCATGTGCGCCAGTGACAAAAAGTAGTAATATGATAAAACCGAAGAATCGTTGCATATATAACTCAAGGTTACCAATTTATGCGTACAAAAGTAAGCAAAAAGTATTTAACTGCCAAATTTTTCTTCAAAAAAGAGCAGATTTCACTCACGTTGATTTCTGCACTTACTCATTCATCGGGTTCATACGCATCATCTTTATCGTAGTACTCTTCATAATGAAGTCCGTTCTTTCGTTCTGATTCCAGAATAGCTTCACCGTACCCTGTCAATGCTGCAAAAGGGGCAAACTGAGCAGCCCGGTTCAACATGGACATCTGTGGATGACGTTGCGACACATGGTGCGGCATGTTGATGATATCATTATAATCATTCATCATTTCTCTTTGACTTTTGTACGTTTGTTTACGTTTTTTCTATAGCACCAAAACAATACAGCGTTGTTTCTCTCATCATTCAGCTCTATGACCTCCTATCTGCTTGTTACGCTCTTTTGCGGTTGCTCCTTCGTCGAAATTCAGTCCTCGAAGAATAGCATTCTTGCCAAAACGCTGTTTGATTTTCAGCTGTACCTCCTGTATGCGACGTTCCTTATCAAGCTGTACCTGTTCTTTCTGCCGTCGTTTTTCTGCAGATTCATAGTCTGTAAAGAGGTCGAGTTGCTGAGGAACACTATTTTTTACTGGCACCTGAGTTTCAGGAACGACATGATTCGTAGTCAAGTTCAACCGTCGTATCAAGAGATCAGGGTTCACGATGCGATCATAAAGCGCCGCCGCACCATCCATGATGAGCCTCGAAGAAGATGTGGGATATTCGAAATTGTAGGTCCCATGAGCGTTCTTCGGCACAAGCTTACCATAATAATTGGTGGTAATCTCACCATGATACTTGGCAAGAATCTCCGGTCGCTTCAGACATTCCACGTCATAACCGACAGTTAGCGTCAGTTGGTTTGTTACACATCTTTTCTTGACCAGGTCGAGTGCCATACTCTCTGCCATTTCCTGAATTACCACACGAGCTTTCTTAAAACTGTAAGGTTCTTGCAAGACTTGTCCACTACTGAAGGAATTTGTCTCTGGCCGATATGCTTTCACGGCCTCCATGGTACATGGTTCCCACCCCCAGGCGTGATCAATCAGTAGTTCAGCATTCACACCAAATAGCTTATAAATCAGTTCTTCGTTAAGAACCGATTGTCGGGCCAGTTTTCCCATTGTGTCAATTCCATACGAGGCAAGTTTCTTTGCAACACCTCGTCCAACACGCCAGAATTTTGTCAGCGGTCGATAGTCCCACAGTTCACGACGGTACGACATTTCGTCCAGTTCTGCGATACGTACGCCATCTTTATCAGCAGGCATTCTCTTAGCCACGATATCCATTGCGACCTTACATAAATACATATTCGTACCAATGCCTGCCGTCGCTGTAATACCAGTCTGACTCAACACATCACGTATCATTTTAATGGCCAGCTCGTGAGCTGTTAGTTTGTAGCTATCCAAATAGGCCGTCACGTCCATAATTACCTCATCGATACTATAGACATGGATGTCCTCTGGTGCAATGTATTTCAGATAGATGCTATATATTTTCGAGCTGACCTCTATATAATGAGCCATCTGCGGCTTGGCAATGATAAAATCGATGCCTCGTGCTTTCTGGTAAACCTCAAAGAGTCGTGCTCGTCCGCCAATGCCATATTGTTTCAGCGATGGAGAAACTGCCAGGCAGATTGTTTTTTCCGTACGGCTTGCATCAGCAACAACAAGATTGGTGGTCAGCGGGTCAAGCCCTCTGTCCACACATTCGACAGAAGCATAGAATGACTTCAGGTCGATGGCAATATATGTTCTTTGTTTGTCTTGCATTGCACTATTTGCGGCCTATCGGGAAAATCACAAGAATACATTAATATATAAAGGCCCAGAATGGTGCAAATCAAATGCAGAATGCTTGCTTCTTGCTGAGATATTGCCCATTTTCGCAACTTTTGTTGCAAAGTTATCAATAATTAGTGTAAATTCATTATCTTTGCGCCAAGTTTTAACATAAGTTGATTCTTGTTACACCCAGACCAGTCATGCAAGCATATTGGTTCTCGCTGCTTCAAGAATTCATAATATTTGATGATTATATAATTTGATTATGGCACATTTCGGACAGTCAGATAATTACAGACGTGACGAGTTGATTCGTATTATCGAGCATTCCGTAGAGAAGCTAACTCTTCAGGAGCTCGAGGCCTTATACTATGATATGGAAACGAAAAATTATATATTCAATAACCACTGATGAACAAAAGAGAGTACATCCAAGCCAACAAGGATTGGCTGGAAGCCAAGTCGAAAGAAGAAGGAGTAAAGGCCTTACCAAAAGGCATTTATTATAAGGTGCTGAGCGAAGGTCATCAAGCAAGCTCCACGCCTACAGTTCGCAGTATCATTACCGTTCATTACACAGGTAAGACTATTGACGGCAAACAGTTTGACAGCAGTCTGGGTAGCGTGCCTATGGCATGCAGACTGTGCGATTTAATAGATGGCTGGATTGTTGCCTTACAGCAGATGCACATTGGCGACAAGTGGGAGCTATACATCCCTGCCGAGATGGGTTATGGCAAGTTTTCGCAGCCAGGAATTCCTGGTGGTTCAACGCTCATATTCGAGATAGAGTTATTAGGCATCGGATAACTTGATAAATGTTGTTCCTTGTTTAACTTTCATCACTATAATGGCGTTATTATATCGCACGCGACTAATTGTTAAACTTGCTTAAAGAATAACATAAATCGCTTGCGATATAAAATATTCTATTTACCTTTGCAGCAGAAAAAACAAAACCTATATTTAAAGGTACATAAAAAAGAGACAATTATCAAAACAACAAAGAAACAAAAAACTAACACAAAATGAAATATATCAAATTATGCTTCCGTCTGCTGTTGGGTTTCTTCATGACCTACGCAGGCATCAGTCATCTGACGATTGCACGTCAGGAGTTCGTAGCACAAGTCCCCACATGGCTTCAGTTCAGTCCCGCCTTTACAGACTTTGTGGTGCTGGCATCAGGCGTAGTAGAGATTCTGCTTGGTCTTGGCATGCTATTCCTCTGGAAGAAGAAAGCACTTGTCGGTGCTCTGCTTGCACTCTTTTATGTATTGATTTTCCCAGGCAACATCAATCAGTATGTAAACCACATCGACGCCTTTGGCCTTGACACCGACCAGGCCCGATTCATCCGACTGTTCTTCCAGCCAGTTCTTATCTTCCTGGCCCTCTGGTCAACAGGTGGCTGGAAGTATTGCAAGAAACTACTATGTAACAAATCAAAAGAATAACATGACAATAGAAGAAGCCATTAATGCCCGGCATAGTGTCAGGACTTACACAGGACAGTCGTTGACCGATGACATTGTCAATGTCCTTGAAAAAGAAATTGAAGAGCAGAACCGCATAGGTCATCTGCACATACAGCTTATCAAGAATGAGCCAAAAGCATTTCAAGGCAAATTGGCAAAATACGGAAAGTTCTCTCAGGTGACCAATTATCTGGTCATGGCAGGTCAAAAGGCTGATAATCTCGATGAGCGTATCGGTTACTACGGAGAGCGCCTGGTTCTTCTGGCTCAAACTCTTGGCTTGAACACCTGCTGGGTAGGACTCAGCTATTCAAAAATACCTGGAACCTACGTACTTGAAGAAGGTGAGGTCATCAAGGCTTATATAGCTCTTGGATATGGTGAAACACAGGGAGTGAGCCACAAGATTAAAGCCATTGAGAAAGTGAGTAACGCCAGCGACATCACCCCGTCGTGGTTTCGTAAGGGTGTAGAGGCAGCCTTGCTTGCCCCAACAGCGGTGAACCAACAGAAATTCTATTTTGAATATAATCCTGCAAAAGACGGTAAGCTTGCGCAAGTAACAGCTAAAAGAAACTTCTCAATGATTGGCTTCACCCAAATGGATCTCGGCATTGCCAAGTGTCATTTCGAAATCGGAGCAGGAAAGGACAACTTCGAATGGGCATGAAAATCAAACAATGGTTGCAATCCCTGTCATTCAGGACCGGCGTCATCGTCCTGCTCAGTTGTATTCCGTTTTATATCCTGTCATTCGCTCAGATGCTGTTACCCATCAGTACCACAGCAAAAGGTGTCCTATGGGCCATTCTCTTTGGACTGGCTAAGACCTGTCAATATGGAGGATTAACCATTCTGGGCGTTGAAGGCTATAAACGGTTACGCAACAAATTCAAGAAGCAGAAAGAAGGATGATTGCAAGGACACCAACCTTTGCACTTTCAAACAGTTGACACAGGATATAAACAAAGACAATATGATTTACGGACTTACCAAAGGAACCGATTTTGAGAAAATGTGCGATGGAGCCGCAAAGGCAGAAGCCGCAGGAGTGATGTTTTACTACACATTAGCACGAATGGCAAAGGAGCAGGGTTATCCTGACGAAGTCTCCGAAACATTCATCAGCTTAGCCAATCAGGAAGCCGTTCACGCCGGATTCTATGCCACACTTAACGGTAAGTATAACAGCGACATTTGGCAACTGGCTGAAACTTTTGCTGCAGGCGAGGAAAAAGGGGAAGTACAAGTAAACCAGCTTGCCCAAGCATTCCGCGCAGCAGGCTTAAACGAAGCAGCCGACGAGTTGGAGGTATTTGCCAAGCAGGAAGGCCATCATGGTGCCACCTTGCGAGCTATGATTGAAAAATACAGAAAACAATAATAAAGAAACATGTTAGGAAACTTTTCTTACTACAATCCCACCAAGTTATATTTTGGTGACGAATCTTTGAACTATCTCAAAGACGAATTGAAAAACTATGGCCCTGTTGTGATGCTGAATTACGGCAGCGGCAGTGTAAAACGTAATGGAATATACGACCAAGTAACCAATATACTTCGCGAAGCCGGAAAAACCATCGTTGAGAATCCCGGTGTGATGAGCAATCCAACGCTGGAGAAACTGAACGAGGGTGTTAAGATTGCACGCGAGAACAATATTGACCTGATTCTGGCACTTGGCGGTGGCAGTGTCTGCGACTATGCAAAGGCAGTGGCGGCATCAGTCTATTACGAGGGCAACTATTGGGAGCAGTTTTGGTTAAAACAGCAACAGCCCGCAGCCGACCAGCGTCTGCTGCCTGTTGCCTGCATACTGACGATGGCTGGTACAGGTTCAGAAATGAACGCCGGCACGGTTATTACCGATGCAGAGCATACGTTCAAAGTGGGCCATGTGTTCGACAATCGCCTGATGCCTAAGTTCTCTATTCTGAATCCTAAGTTCACGATGACAGTACCCGAGAATCAGATGAAGGCAGGCATCTACGACATCATGAACCATATCATGGAGCAGTATTTCAGCGATTTCGACGACAATACCAGTGACTATCTGTCTGAAGGTCTGATGCGTAGCCTTATTACCGCCTCACGTATCGCGGTAAAGAATCCTCAAGACTACGAGGCTCGCTCTAACATCATGTGGACAGCCACTTGGGCACTCAACACACTCATTGGTCTGGGTAAGCACGAAGACTGGATGGTACACATGATAGGTCACTCTATCGGTGCTTGGACTCATGCCCCTCACGGTTTCTGTCTGGCCTCTATTTCGATGGCTTACTATCGTCGTGCCATGAAGCCCGGTTTAGCCAAATTTGTACGTTTCGCAAAAAACGTATGGGATATCAAGGGCGATGGAATGACTGACGAGCAGATAGCTGAAGCCGGACTCGAGGCTCTGAAAACCTGGATGCTGGAGATAGGCCTGCCTCTGACCATCACAGAGCTTGGTGCCACAGAAGACATGATTCCTGGCATCACCGAGGGAACCATCTGCTATCCAGCAGGATTTATGGACTTAAAGCCCGCAGACATCACAGAGATATTACAAGCGGCGATGAAGTAAGTGTAGAGTCAAGCTTCATTGAGTCTTTTAGACAACAATCTTTGTTAAAAACAGGCAGAAAGTTGCAGGAATAGCAGCTCTCTGCCTTTTTTTTGATTATCTTTGTCCCCGATATGAGGAAAGAAAAGACGATATTGTTCCTTCACGGATTCTATGCCAGCGGCCAGTGTGTACCAGCTATGGCTTTGAGAGAGGCTTTTCAGGAACGAGCCCATGTGCTGACTCCCGACCTCCCACTCCACCCTAACGATGCCATTGCACTCATTCGTGACATCTGTAACAAAGCGAAGCCCGATGTACTTGTTGGCAACAGCTGTGGAGCCTTCTATGCACAAATCATCTCTCCCATTGTTGGTATCCCTGCCCTACTCGGCAATCCTCATTTCAAGATGTCAGACTTCCTCCGCGAACGCATCGGCTCACATCAATACAAGTCTCCGAGGGCTGATGGTAAGCAGGACTTCACCATCGACGAACAGCTTATCAGCGAGTTTGAGGAGTTGGAGAAACATCAGTTTGACAGCTGTAACCAACGGAACCTGGAGCATAATCAAGCCAGCATGCATGAGCAAGTCACAGCAGAGGAAGACAATGCAGTTATATATAATAAGGATAGCGTGTGGGGATTATTCGGAGAAGAAGACACACTGGCACACTTTGAACCCTTGTTTCTAAAGTATTATCGCCACAGTTTCCACTTTCCTGGTGCACACACACCAACAGCAGAACAATTCAAGACATGGTATTGTCCGCTCATAGAGAAACTACTGCTCGAATATCCAATTGCGGAACACTGACCCGTGATTAACTTTTGTTAAAACATCACGCCAAGATATTGATGTTACGCAGATTATTGCTATATTTGCCAAAGTAAAGGCGTGTACATTTCTGAAGCAGCCCAAAGTAATAGCGATGCCAGCACCAACAGCTGTCATAGTAATGAAGCAATAATACGACAAACTATTAATCTAAAAACACAAGGAGAAAATGATGAACATTAAAGCAATCCGTATGTTTGACGGTGGTTTCATGAACCAGCCGTTTGCCTTCGGCGGTGAAGAGGGCCAAGACCAGTTTGACGAACAAATCATCTACCGCAGTAGTCTCCAGAATTTCCTTATCGACACAGGCAGCGATGTTATCCTTGTCGATACAGGTTTCAAGACCGGTTTTGCAGCACCGGCCAAGAAGTTGGGTGCCCCGCTCTATATGGGTGAAAAGGTTGCCGACTACATGGAAGCCTTGGCAGCCGCAGGCTACAAACCTGAGCAGGTGACGAAGATTCTCATCACCCACAAACATCCCGACCATAGCGACTGCCTCAAGGAGTTCCCTCATGCAAAGATCTACATCTCACCTGAAGATGCCGAAGCTATGAAACTGGATGGCGACAACATTATCCGTGCCCAGTATGGTGAATCCTACAAGAACTTCCCCAATGCCCAGCAAGTAGCCGACGGCATATGGTTCATCGAGGCCAAAGGTCATACCTATGGTAACAGTATCGTCATTGCAGAGAGCGAGGGACTATACTATATGTTCCATGGCGACGTGACCTACTGCGATGCAGCCCTGAAAGCCAACAAGCTGAGTATTGTCTTCGAAGACAAGGACGCAGCCCGTCAGACCCTTGATCGTGTACGCCAGTTCATCAAGGACAATCCCACGGTCTATCTCTCCACCCACTGTCCTGAAGGCTACGAGAACCTTGAAATGAAACGAGTGATGACTTGGTAGAACTTATCATCACAGATAAGACCGAATATCTTTCCGTTACAATAGATTCAATAGTCGCCAAACATCTTCTTGGCGACTATTTCACCTGCTTTTGAGCATTGGTCAACTTCACATGAGCTATCATGGCATCATCATGCTTACTTGCAGATTTCGTCAATAGCCTTGCGTTTCTTATCTTTCGGCTCGTCTGCCGCATAACCAATAGGAATCAGCACCGCAGGTTCTTCATTGTCGGCAATGCCAAAGAGCTGTTTGCATTTATCTGCGTCGAAATTGCAAACCCAGCAAGTGGCCAAGCCTTGCTCTGTGGCAGCCAGACATAAGTGTTCTACAGCAATGGCAATATCGATGTTTCCATGAGGTTTACTGTCTGAGCGAACCCATTCCTCATCGTGAAGGATACTACAGATAATATACATGGGAGCAGTAGCAAACCATTCACGGCCATAGCACTCCTGGAGTTTGGCCCTATCATTATCGTTTTTCACTATGCGAAACATCCACGGCTGCTTGTTCACAGCTGAAGGGGCAAAGCGTACACACTCCATCACGTAGTCCAGCTTCTCCTGTTCCACATTTTTCTTCTGATAGCTTCTGCAGCTATACCTTTGCTTAATTAAATCCAGTAAATTCATCATATTCTTCTATTATAGTTGTTTGGTTATGTCTAATGTGCAATAGTCTGATATCCTAAACTATTTTAATTATTTCTGCAAATTTAGCGAAATTGCCGTAAAATCAGTAATTTTGCCCACAATTTTAATATGTTTTGTGATAATATCCATCAATGGACCATCTACCCAAAGACCCAGCCATACTGGTTTCAAGCGTTAACATGCTCCTTCGTGACGAGGAGTTCGACAGTCTCGAATCGCTGTGCTATGCCTTCAGCCGAGAGCCACAGGAGGTTAAGGACTACCTGTTTGGAAAGGGGTTTGTGTGGAGCGAACACCAAAAGCAATTCCGCCCAATAGGTTACGACCAATGATTACACGTGACAGCATAGAGACCGCTTATAGTTTCCTGCATCAGAAGCGGAACGTCTATATACATTCTTCCCTCGACTGGCAGAAGGACGATATAGAGTATGCCATTGCGTCCTATGCAGACGATATGAGTCAGGAACTATATGACACCATTGCCAACGGCAGGGCTGACTTTCTCCGTGACCACAAGCGGTTTCCAGAGGATATTTCACAAGCCGTTGAACAATTAGAGAGCATGCTATAGGAATGATGTGGGATATTTGAGAAACAAACAAATGAACAAATAAAACAAAGACCGCTGACTCGTCGTGAATCAGCGGTCTGTTTCTATATTACTATAGGTAGTCGAGGTGACAGGACTCGAACCTGCGACAGCCTGGTCCCAAACCAGGAACGCTACCAACTGCGCTACACCTCGATTTTGAAAGCGGGTGCAAA
>JAGBQP010000011.1 GCA_017632825.1 Prevotella sp.
ACAAAGGCTACAGCCCCGGCCAAGAAAAGTTCGGGCTTCAAAGGCGTAAAGGATGCATGGATTATCCTCGTTATCTGCTGTATTCTCGCTTACTGCTTCTATTTCTTCGTACTCGGTGATCCTAGCCACTTCCAGGGCGGTGACCGTAGCGGACACCCCGCTGATCTGATGGGTACTGTGTATAAAGGTGGTTTCGTAGTAGGTCTGATTATCACCCTGCTGCTTTCAGTTATCGTACTTGGTGTAGAGCGTTTCTTCGCTATCAAGAGTGCTTCTGGTAAGATCAACCTTGCCAAGTTCACCGCTCAGGTAAAGGAAGCCATCAAGGCTCAGGATTTCGCAAAGGCTAAGGACCTCTGCAACAAGATGCAGGGTTCAGTTGCTAACGTTGTCATGGCCTCTATCAAGATGTACGAGACCGTTGAGAGCGACAGCACATTGAAAAAGTCACAGAAGATTTCTAAGATTCAGCAGGCTCACGAAGAGGCTACTCAGCTGGAGATGCCTACTCTGACCATGAACCTCCCAATGGTTGCTACTATCGTATCTCTGGGTACTCTGACCGCTCTGTTCGGTACTGTGCTCGGTATGATCGGTTCGTTCCAGGCTCTGTCTGCAGGTGGTGGTGCTGACTCTATGGCTCTGTCTGCAGGTATTTCTGAGGCTCTGGTCAACACAGCATCTGGTATCTTGACTTCATGGGTTGCTACCGTTGTTTACAACTACTTCTCAAACAAGATCGACAAGCTGACATTTGCTCTTGACGAGGTTGGTTACACTATCGCTGCTACATACGACTCTAACCACACCGAGGCATAATTTGTTTTACCTTTTAATTCCTTCGTAAATTATGGGTAAAATTAAAATTGAGAAAAAAGACATCTGGATCGACATGACGCCAATGTCGGACGTGATGACCCTGTTGCTCTGCTTCTTTATGTTGACATCAACATTCCTGACGCCAGAGCCCGTTAAGGTCAACACTCCGAGTTCTGTGTCCGAGGTCAAGGTGCCCGAGAACGATGTGCTCAACATCCTGGTTTCACCGGAGGGCAACATCTACGTGGGCTCTGAGAACAAGAACACGATGGTCGCCATGATGGAGACAGTGACCGATAAGTTCGGCGTTCAGCTGAACGGCACCCAGCTCAAGCACTTCAAGGAGGATGCTATGATTGGTGCACCGATGGCACTGTTTGCCGACTACCTCAACCTCGACACCGAAAAGATGGGCGAGGAGATTCAGAAGTTGTCGATTCCCCTCGATAGCATCGAAGGCGGAAAGAGTGAGTTCCAGGAGTGGGTTACGGCCGCTCGTGAAGCCAATCCCGACATTCGTCTGGCCATCAAGGCCGACGCCAAGACTTCTTATGCAGTCATTAAGAAGATGATGTCGGAGTTGCAGGACATGAACGAGAACCGTTACCAGCTCATTACTAATCTTGATACTAAAAAACAGGCGGAGATCTAAGTTATGGCAAAAAAGAAAGCAAGTAAGCAGAAGAAAATGGATACCCGCGTGAACTTCACGCCAATGGTAGACATGATGATGCTTCTGATCACGTTCTTCATGCTCTGTACGACTCTGAGCAAGCCTCAGGCCATGCAGCTGACGATGCCGAGCAACGATCAGAACCTGGAAAAGGAAGACAAGTCCGTAACAAAGGCTTCGTACACCATCACCCTGTATCTGGGTGGCGAGGACAAGCTCTACTACGTAGAAGGTCTTCCCGAGTATGAGAATCCTGAGTGTCTGAAAGAGACCACATGGGGCAAGGACGGCGTCCGCAAGCTGCTCATCGAGCATATCACAGAGGACGGCTTCAGCCCTGTTGCTAAGGTTATGATGGCCAAGAAAAAGCTCGATGAAAAGAGAGCTCAGATGGGCGACAAGATGAAAAAAGAGGACTATGAGAAGATGCTCTCTGACATCCGTAACGGTAAGAGCGACGAGTTCATTGCTGAGTATGGTGAAAAGGGTATGCAGACTCTGACTGTCATCATCAAGCCCCTTGACAACTCAACCTACGACAACATGGTTCAGGCTCTTGACGAGATGTTGGTTTGCAGTATTGGTAAGTACGTCATTGACAAGGTGAACGAAGACGACCAGAAGCTCCTCGAGCTGAAGGGTGTTAAGTTGACCAATGACAAATAAAGAAAGGAAAATAGACTATGGCAAAAGTAGATCTAATTGACAATAGCTGGGTCGACCTCGTCTTTGAAGGAAAAAATAAAGAGTACGGCGCATACGTTCTTCGTAAGGAGACTGGCAAGCGTAACCTCAAGGCACTTATCTGGGTATTGATAGGCATCGCGCTGATTTTCGCTATCGCCTATGCCAACCTGGCCATTCAGAATGCTATCAAGCAGAATGTTTCGGTCGAGACTGATGTAGAGCTGTCAAAGCTCGCACAGAAGAAGGAAGCCAAGGTGGAGCGTAAAGAGCCCGTCAAGGTCGAGATGGAACAGAAAGTCGTTGAGAAGGTTAAGTCTTCAGTGAAGTTCACCGCTCCTGAGATTAAGAAGGACGATGAAGTGAAGCCCGAGGACGAGCTGAAGTCACAGGACGACCTCTCTAAGACAAACACTGCCATCGGTTCTTTCGATGTGAAAGGTAACGACGAAGCCGAAGGTGAAGTGCTGAAAGCAAAGGAAGTAGTGGTGGACGAGAAGCCGAAGGAAGAAGAGACCAAGGTGTTCGACGTTGTGGAGCAGATGCCTCAGTTCCCCGGTGGTCCTAACGCTCTGTTCGAGTATCTGTCAAAGAATATCAAGTACCCGGTAGTAGCCGAGGAGAATGGTATTCAGGGCCGCGTTATCGTAACGTTCGTGGTTGAGCGTGATGGTTCAATTACCGACGTGAAGGTCGCTAAGTCCGTTGACCCCTCACTCGACAAGGAGGCCCAGCGCGTGGTTAAGTCCATGCCCCACTGGATTCCTGGTAAGCAGAACGGTTCGGCCGTACGTGTAAAGTACACCGTACCTGTAACCTTCAAACTGCAGTAATTGATAATGAACGCATCCAAATTTATTGGATTAACACTTATTTTAGGCTTGTTCCTCGCATGTGGGAACAAGCCTAAAAATAGTATGTCCTACGACTACGACAAAGCGGCCGCTATCTTCACGGCCGATGAGAGTTTCTACCCCATTCTCGACGAGGAACTTGAAGTCTTTATGGCTACAGCAGCTCTCGACAGCATCCGTCCTGTCTATACCAACCAGGAGGAGGCCATCACGAAACTCATGAAGAACGAGACATGGCTAGCCTTTGCAACGCGCAGCCTCTCACCCAAGGAGATTCAGAACCTGAAGGACCGTCAGTTCGTGCCACGTGTCATTCCCATTGCCTACGACGGACTGGCCATCATCGTGAATAATGCGAACCCCGACTCCTGCATCTCCATCAAGGACTTCAAACGCATTCTTAGCGGCGAGGTCTCTCGTTGGAGCGACATCTACCCCCAGTCGCGTCTGGGCGACATCGATGTTGTATTCGACAATCCTAAGTCAAGCACCGTTACCTGGTGTGTTGACTCACTTCTGGGCGGCAAGCCCATCAACAGCAAGAATATCGGTGCCGTGAAAAAGAGCGCCGAGGTCATCGACTGGGTCGAGAAGCACGAGAATGCCATCGGTATCATCGGCTCCAACTGGCTCAACGACAAACGTGACACCACCAACGTCACCTTTAATAAGAATATAACCGTCATGAGGGTTAGCCGCTTAGACTCTGCTACCGTCAGAAACAGCTGGCAGCCTTATCAGTACTATCTATATAACGGCAACTATCCATTGGTGCGCACCATCTACGCTTTGCTCAACGAGCCGCGCAGCGGTGTGCCATCGGCATTTGGCCACTTCTGCCGTCTGCCCAAGGGACAGGTTATCATCCTGCGTGCAGGACTGTTGCCCGTACAGGCAAATATGAACGTCCGTGACGTCTTTGTCAGCCAATAAAGGTTCATAACCACGACAAGAACTGCAGCGACGCCAAAACGTGAATAATATTTAACGATGTTTGACCTTACCGCACAAGCGGCGTCATACAAGTAACAAACAATATGTATAACTTAAACGAGAGAGAGATTATGAAAACGATGAAATATTTATTGATTGGTGTAGCACTGATGGGTGTCAGCGCTACCGCCACGGCCCAGGACGGTACCAAGGCCGACATCGATGCCGTCAAGAACATCATCAGCAGCAAGCCCGCCGACATGGACAAGCAGCTGAACAACTTCTACAAGAAGAACAAAAAGAATGCTGAGAATCTCATTGCTTTCTCAAAGGCATTCTATGAGGTTAAGGACACAGCCCGTGCACGTCTCTTCGCAGACTACACGCTGAAGGCAAATAAAAACTTCGCTCCCGCCTACATCATGCTGGGCGACCTTGCAGCTCTTTCCGAGGATGGTGGTGCTGCTGCCGCACAATTCGAGCAGGCCATTTACTTCGACCCGAAGAACCCCGAGGCCTACCGCAAGTACGCCAGCGTTTACCGTAAGATTAGCCCTGCCGGCGCCATCGCCAAGCTGGAGGATCTGCGCACACAGCGTCCTGACTATCCCGTTGACGCCATCATAGGTCACATTCAGTACATCTCCAACAACTTCGACGAGGCCATCGCAGCCTACGACAAGGTGCCTGCTGGCCAGCTGGAGAAGATGGACATCATCGAGAGCGCTTTCTCTGCCTACCTCACACAGAAGTATGACAAGGGTATTCAAATGGCAGAGCTCGGTCTCGGCAAGGAGCCCCGCAACTCTACACTGAACCGTCTGGCTCTGTTCTGCAACACCGAGAAGGGCAACTTCGACAAAGCCTTGGAGTATGCCGACAAGCTGTTCAACAAAAGCGACTCTGCTAACATTTCCTATATGGACTATGTTTATTACGGTAACGCACTCAACGGTCTGAAGCGTCACGACGAGGCTATCGACATGTTCAAGAAGGCTCTCGACCAGGAGTTCGACAATAAGGACAAGCGTGCCGGTGTCATCCAGACACTCGCCAACGCCTACAAGGGTATGGAGGACTATACCAACGCCATCAAGTACTACGAGCAGTACCTGGGTGAGGTAACCAAGGCCAGTGCAGCCGACTACCACAGCTTTGCCCAGTTGCACGTTCAGTATGCTAATACGCTCAACGGCGATGCCAAGAACGAGACCTTCAAGAAGGCCGACGGCATCTACGAGAACATGCAGACTAAGTACGCCGACATCGACGACTTCATCGCCTTCCAGCGTGCCCGCATCGGCATGTACATGGACCCCGAGTCAAAGCAGGAGCTGGCTAAGCCCCACTACGAGAAGCTCGTCTCTATCATCGAGGCTAAGGCCGAGAAGGAGAAGACAGACGTTACCCGTCTCATCGAGGGCTACCGCTACCTCATCAACTACTATCTCAATATCAAGGACGATGCTGCTACCGCCAAGACCATTGCTCAGAAGCTGCAGGGCATCGACCCCGAGAACGAGATTGCCAAGATGGTGCTGAACCTGAAGTAAGAGCACCTTTCTTACCCAACATATAAGTGGCACCCTTCTGCGAGGGTGCCACTTCTTTTTATCCGCACGTCAAGCAGACGATATATAGTATGATAAACAGAGAAAAAATAGGGGGACCATCCTGACGGATGACCCCCATGCTGGTTTTATGAAGCTAATTCTTGATGAATTAAGCCGGCAGACTGATTGCCTCTGACGGGCAAACAGAAGCGCAAGTACCGCACTCTGTGCAAGCGTCAGCGTCAATTACATACTTTTCGCCCTCAGAGATAGCCTCAACGGGGCACTCACCTGCACATGTTCCACATGCGATGCAGTCGTCACTAATTACATATGCCATAATTCGGTCTAAATTAAATGGGTTAATACTTACTTTTGATGACGCAAAGGTACGAACTTTTTCTGATAACTACCAACATTTAGGTATTCTTTTTTATCACAAGCGTTCAATTTATATGTTGTCGAAATAGATTCCTACATAATAAGCAACCATATTTTCGCGTTATAACTATGATGAAAAGATACTTCACCATATTATATATACTCGCCCTTGCCATCAGCATGAGCGCTCAGGAGCGCCGGCCTCAGTTCAGGCCCTACATAGACCTGCGCCCCATGCACTTTGGCATCAGCATAGGCTTCAACTCCCAGGACATCGAGTTTCAGAACGTTGGTCCGCAGACCATTGTCGGCGAAGACGGTACAACCACCGAGACCATTCTCTGCGACCAAGACACCTGGGACCCGGGCTTCAGCGTCGGCGTATTGGCTGACTGGCGCCTCTCCAAGCATATCAACCTGCGCGTGTCGCCCACCATGCACTTCGGTGCCAAGCACCTGACATTCCGCAACCTCAACAAGTTTGACGACTACGGTCAGCCATTACTCACCACACAGGACCTTAAAAACACCTACATCTCCTGCCCCATCGACCTGAAATTCAGCGCCGAGCGTTTCAACAACTACCGTCCTTACATCATTGGCGGTGTCAGTCCTATGATTAACCTCACGGGCAAAGAGCAGGAAAACATACAACTGAAACGCTACGACGTGATGGCCGAGATAGGCCTGGGCTGCGACTTCTACCTACCCTTCTTCAAGCTCATTCCCGAGCTGAA
>JAGBQP010000099.1 GCA_017632825.1 Prevotella sp.
GCCTTTGCCGGCATGGTCTGGTGGAAAGCGGTATCGAAGACGCCTACCTGGGGCAGACCAGGCATCAGCTCCTTCACGGCATTCACACCCTTCAGGTTGGCAGGGTTGTGCAGCGGAGCCAGGTCCGAGCACTCCTCAAAGGCCTTCAGCACCTCGTCGGTGAGCACGACCGACTTATTGAACTTCTCGCCACCATGCACCATGCGATGACCAACGGCATCAATCTCGTCAAGTGACTTGATGACGCCAATCTCAGGATCGGTGAGCAGCGAGAAAATAAACTTCACACCCTCTGTATGTTCGGGGATGTCATGCATAATCTGCTTCTTCTCGCCATTGGCCAGCTTCACCTTCACGAAGGCGTTGTCCAGGCCTACACGCTCAGCGCCACCGCTGGTCATCACGGACTTGTCGTCCATGTTGTACAATGCATATTTAATGGAACTGCTGCCACAGTTAAGAACTAAAATCTTCATAATGTAGTCTTTTAAAAGGACAGAAATTATTATAATTACTATAATTTTATTCGTCGATGTAGTCCTTATAATTATCTTGAGTCAACAAGATAAAACTATCGGTTTCTAACGAATACAAATAGCGCTCGGCTCGCAAACTCTTTTCACAAAAGTTCAGAAGGACGCCTCTGTCTTGTTGCGTAATCCGCATATAGTTGAACAACTGAGAGCGGTGTTCCGACGATATTTTCTCAACGGCTTTCAACTCTATCATTACACCCTTATAGTAAAAGTCTGCAAAATAGGTTTTATCCATTAAATGCTCCTTATAATACAGGTGTAATTCTTTTTCGCGTTCAAACGCCATGCCTCTTTCCTTCATCTCAAGAGCTAAGGCTTCCTGATAGATAGGTTCTGACAGCCCTCGTCCAAGCGTAGAATGAACTTCCTGTGCAGCTCCTACTATATCATATATGTCCCTATACTCTTGTTTTGTCATCGAAAAGATTATAATAATTATAATAATTTCTGTCCTACAAATTAATTACTTTATAATTTCTGTTTCTTCCTGTTACTTCTTCGCGTCCATAGCCTGGCAGGCTGTAATGGCAATCATGTAGTAGATGTCATCGACAGAGCAGCCACGAGAGAGATCGTTAACTGGACGAGCGATACCCTGCAGCACGGGACCGATGGCGATGGCATCACCCAGACGCTGCACCATCTTATAGCCGATGTTACCCACCTCAAGGTTCGGGAATACCAGCACGTTGGCCTTACCGGCAATGTCGCTACCGGGAGCCTTCTTGGCACCTACGCTGGGGACGAGAGCGGCGTCAGCCTGCAGCTCGCCGTCAATCTTCAGGTCGGGAGCCATCTCCTTAGCCAGACGTGTAGCCTCAATCACCTTGTCGCATACCTCATGCTTGGCAGAGCCTTTTGTCGAGAAGCTCAGCATGGCTACGCGGGGCTCCTTGAATCCGGCTACGGCACGGGCTGTCTGAGCCGTGCAGACGGCAATCTGACTGAGCTGGGCAGCATCGGGCATAGGCGTTACAGCAACGTCACCAACCACGAGGACACCATCCTCACCATACTGCTTCTGCTTCGAGATGAGCAGCAGGCCACCGCTGACGCAGGTAATGCCAGGCTGGCACTTGATAATCTGCAGGGCAGGACGCAGCGTGTCGCCTGTCGTTGACAGGGCACCGGAGATCTGACCGTCGGCACCTTCAGTCTTAATAATCATACAACCCAGATAGAGGGGGTTCTTAATCAGTTTGCGGGCCTCTTCAATGGTCATGCCCTTCGACTTGCGGATCTCAGCCAGTTTCTCGGCCAGTTCCTCACTTTTCTCATAGTTCTCGGGGTCAATCAGTGTGGCCTTGTCAACGTTCTGCAGGCCCTTCTCCTTGGCAAGAGCTGCCACCTTGGCGGGGTTACCAATCAGAACAATGTCTGCAAGACCGTCAGCCAGTGCACGGTCGGCTGCACAGAGAGTACGCTCCTCCTCTGCTTCGGGGAGCACGATGCGCTGCTTATCTGACTTGGCACGCGCAACAATTTGACTCAGTAAATCCATAGTTAGCTTCCTATTTAATATATTGAAAATTAGTGTTCTATCGGGAGTGCAAAAGTACTAAAATTCTCCGAATGGCGCAAACAATCATGTAGTTTTTTCCCCGAAGGCTCTTGTAATTCAATTTTTTTGGCTAATTTTGCAGGCTGAACAACTATAAAACTATGAAGAAAAATCTGAGGCTCCTGAGTCCGGCCATTCTGCTGACCGCTCTTGTAGCCGTTGCTTACTACTTACTGAGAAACGAGAGTGACTATCTCTGGAAAGCGCAGGAACTGAACCTGTTTCTCAATACGCCGCTGTTTCTGAAACAACAGATGGTGGGGGCTGGCTGGCTGCTGGTGTGGCTGGGCAGCTGGTTCACCGAGTTCTTTTACCACCAGTGGTTAGGCGTCACCCTGCTCTGTCTGTGGTGGGGGCTGCTGATGTTCCTGGCCGGTCGGGCTTTCCACATTCCCATGAAGTGGGCCTCCCTGCTGCTCATCCCCGTGGCAGCCCTGCTGCTCACCGATGTCGATCTGGGCTACTGGTTGTACTACCTGAAGCTGCGCGGACACTTCTTTGCTGCTACCATCGGCACAACGATAGCCGTCGGCAACGTCTGGCTCTACCGGCTCTTGCCGCAGCGCTTCTACCTGCGCCCTGCCTATATTGCCGTGAGCACGGCCGTGCTCTATCCGCTCATTGGTTTCTACGGACTGCTGTCAACGTTGCTCTGTACCATCCTGACGTGGCGACTCGACGACATGAACCGCGCCCAGCGACTGACCACATCGGCGGTAGCCCTGCTGAGCATCGCTTTCTTCCCGTTGTTCTATTACAACTACGTGTTCTATCAGACCAACATCGTCAACATCATGTGGTGTGGCCTGCCGCTCTTTGTCATCGACAAGGAGTACAGCGCCTACTATATACCATATTATATTTTAGTGGGTGCGCTCATCGCCTTTGCCCTGCTCTATCGCCGTCAGCCCGAGACACAAATCAAGAGTCCCCTCAAGTGGGGCATCTGCCAGGTGGTGCTGCTGTCTGCACTGGTCTTTGGCGTACAGCGCTACTGGTACAAGGACTACAACTTCCACAAGGAGCTTAAGATGCAACGCCTCATGGCAGACCTCGACTGGGAGGGTGTACGTCAGGAGGCTGCCAGTCTCGACGACGAGCCGACGCGTGCCATTGTGCTGATGAAGAATCTGGCACTCTTCCGCCTGGGCCGTCAGGGCGAGACGATGTATCACTATAAGACGGGTGCCAAGGCCAGCGATGCGCCGTTCCCCGTAGCGATGGTCGATGTTATCGGCTCTTCTCTCTACTTCCACTACGGTCAGTACAACTATGGCTACCGCTGGAGCATGGAGGATGGTGTGGAGCGTGGCTGGCGCGCAGAGATGCTGAAGACCTTCGTGCGCTGCACACTCGTCAGCGGCGAGACTCGCATCGCCCGTAAATACCTGAACCTGCTGAAGCACACGCGTTATCATAAGGAGTGGGCCGAACGCTACGAGCCGCTGCTCAACCCGCAGGTGGTGCGTACCAATCCCGAGTTTGAACCGGTGTTCCACCTGACGCGCTGCGAAGATGTGATGGGCAGCGACAATACCATTGTCGAGAAGTTCATCATGACGCAGTTTGCCAACAACCCCAGCAGGGACCCGCTCTATCAGGAGCAGGCTGTCTATGCGGCCATCTGGACCAAGGACATCGCCACCTTCTGGCGAAATTTCTTCCCCTACGCCCGCAGTCACATGGACCAGCGCATGCCCACGCACTTGCAGGAGGCGGCCTACCTCTACGGACAGCTGGAGAAGACCGTCGATACCAGCAACATGCCGTTCGACAAGAGTGTCGTCGAGTCTTACCAGAACCTGATGCGGGAAGCCCAGCAGTATGGCAACATGAGCGCGGACGCGATGGCGCGTGCCCTCTATCCTCGTTTCGGACAGACGTACTACTACGACTACTACTTCATCAGAAACCAGAAACTGTATTAAAGGTAAAAAGGTAAGAGGGTAAAAAAGAAGAAAAAGTAAAA
>JAGBQP010000100.1 GCA_017632825.1 Prevotella sp.
CCCTGCTTCACCTCATATTTAATGTAGCAGCGTCCCTGTTCGCGCATATCGCGCAGCACCTCCGACAGCACATATTTCAGCGAGTCGTTGCGTACAGCTCGTCGCCTCGGTCCTTCTGGGTCCTCCACCGTTTCGTAGCGGTTATAGCAGATGTCAAACGTCGTACCGTAGAGGTGACACGAGTTCTCCGTTGCATTCTGGTTGAATCCGCGCAGTCGCGCCACATCCTCCTGAGTACGCAGCACGCTGGTCACGATGAACCTGTGCAGGGGCACCCCTTTCACGTACAGACTGTCATAGAACGCCTTGCCGATATCCTCCAGCAAGATGGCAGCCCTCGGCACCAGATAGGGAATGCTCTGGCGCAGGCGGTCCACATGGTAGTAGGGCGATGCGTCTATATAGACCAGCTCCTTTTTACGCGCCTCCGCATCCTCGCGGTTGCGAACAGGCTTCACGCCCCATTTCTCTGCAGCCAACAGCTGTACCGCGTTTGAGTCGGGAAAACAGCCCTTGAAACTTGGTACGCTCAGTATGCGGTGAGGCTTTGCCGGTTTCTCGATGGTCAGCGGCTTATCTGAATTATCTTGATGGTCTGGGCTTCCTGCAGTTTCCTGGATTTCAAGAACTTCCGGATTATCTGGAGTCAACAGCGTCTCCGCTTTCTCCTGGTCCTCCGAGTTCTCCGTAGCCTCTGTAGCCGCTACGCCAGGAAACACCCAGCGCACCGCCGCCAGCACAAGGACCACTACCACAAAACCCTGCAGATATTTCTTTTTCGTCAATTTCATTCTGCAAAGGTACGAATAAGCGAGAACAATACAAAACAAAAAAGTTATTTTTTGCTTATATTGTCGAGCGGAAGTACTTTCGACCAAAGGTCAAAGGTACGAATAAGCGAGAACAATACAAGAGCCTAATCCCTATCGTCAAGCACGCGAAATCGGGAGCGCGCAGCCGAAAGCGCTTCAAAATCAAGCTCAACGGTACAGGCAGCCGGTTGGCTGGAAGGACACTGGACCAATGTTTCGCCGCGCGAATCACATACCAGGCTTTCGCCGCTATAATGACAGAACTGATCATCGCCAACACGGTTGCAGCCTATCAGATAACACTGGTTTTCAATGGCTCTGGCACGCGTGAGGATGCGCCAAGGTTGCTGACGGCTCTCGGGCCAGTTGGCGACGCAGATAATGGCATCGTACTCCCCTGCCCTGCCATAACGCGCCCAAACGGGAAAGCGAAGATCGTAGCATGTCAGCAACAAGAAGCGGTGTCCCCGCCATTCTGCTATCACCTGACGGTCGCCGGCAGTTATAAAACGGTCCTCATGACCATAGGTAAACAGGTGATGCTTATCATATATGGTAACAGCATTTGGAGTGACAAAATATTGACGATTATAGTAATGGTCATCCTGCGTTCTGACAGCCAGACTACCACAGATAGCGCAGTCGTTCTCGGCAGCCGCCTGCTTCATCCACCGCAGGGCAACCGACGACGATTCATCCTCTGCAATATCATGAGGTTTTGTAGCAAATCCCGTTGCCCACATCTCGGGCAGTACATAAAGGTCTGAACCCGGATTCTCAGTCAGCATCTGCTGTGCCCGTTGCACATTCTCAGCAGGGTTGGCCCACTGTATATCGGTTTGAAAAATCGTTACTTTCATAGATAAAAGTCTTTAGTCAGTTCGTAGTACCACTCAGAACGCTTTCCCGGTTCCAGTTCCAGCATGCCTTCCGTCGTTTCCAGTGCGGCGGGATGTTTGGCAAAGGCCAGCAAATAGCGTCGTGGCGCCTTCCTTGGCGTTGTCTTGATACTGCATTCGCGCGTTTTTGACAGTCCTGCCAGCGATGCCTCGGCCTCCAGCCGTGACTTGCAGTCGAAAGGTATGACCACCGACAGTTCGCCTTCGTCAGCGAGCAGTATCGCTGCTGCTGTCATCAGGTCGCGATACGAAAGTGTCGTGGTGTGGCGGGCTACGGTCCGCTGGTCGTCCGGACAGATGAGGGAGTCATTGAAATAAGGTGGATTACACACGATGGCATCGTATCCAGCTTGCAACGGCAATCCATCCGGCTGACAAATATCGCCCTCAACAACCGTTATGCGCTGACAGAATGGCGAAGCCGCTACATTTTCGCAAGCCTGACTGACGGCTTCTGAGTCAATATCGATGGCCGTCACCTGAGCCTCAGGATGTCGCTGTGCCATCATCAAGGCTATAAGCCCCGTTCCTGTCCCTATATCGAGAATACGCTGGCCGCCGTGAGCCCAAGCACCGAGCAGCGTACCGTCGGTACCCACTTTCATGGCGCAACGTTCCTGTCTGACCACAAACTGCTTGAACTGAAAATAGGCGTTTGACATAATCCGGACGCAAAGGTAAGCAAAAACACGGTAATCACCAAACTTTTCGCACTTACACTTGGCCATTAGCGAAAAAATGGCTAACTTTGCAGCGTATGATCAGTAAGAACCAACAGAAACTCATCAGAGGGCTGGAACTGAAGAAATTCCGCCGGCGCGAACAGCTCTTCGTGGCCGAGGGACCGAAAGTGGTGGGCGACCTCGTGAAGGCCGGCTACACACCACAGGCACTCTTCTCAACAACAGAACAGCCAGGAGCTCAACTGGTAACCGAGGACGAGCTTCGCCGCATCAGTTTTCTGCAGCATCCCCAACAGGTACTGGCACTCTTCCCGTTGCCCGAGCCCGAGCTGGAGCAGCCGCAGCCAGGCAGTCTCTACCTGGCACTTGACGGCGTGCAGGACCCCGGCAACCTGGGTACCATCATACGACTGGCCGACTGGTTTGGCATCGGCACCATCTACTGTAGTGAGGACACCGCCGACGCCTGGGCACCTAAGGTGGTTCAGGCTACGATGGGCAGTATAGCCCGCGTAAAAGTCATCTACACCAACCTCGGCGAATTACTTGACAACACCACCCTACCCGTTTACGGAACACTGCTTGACGGCAACGACATATATCAGGAGAAGCTGACGGCTGAGGGCATCATCGTCATGGGCAATGAGGGCAATGGCATTTCGGCTGACATACGGCAGAAAGTGAACAGACGACTGCTCATCCCGTCGTTCCACAGGGGCGACACCGCCGAGTCGCTCAACGTAGCCATCGCCACAGCTATTACTTGTTCTGAGTTCCGTCGCCGCAACGACTGATTTTGCTCAAACATTTTGGCAGTCTGCGTTTTTTTTTGTACCTTTGTCGCCGCTAATAATAATTAAGGTATAAAAGAAGATGATTACAGTCACAAATCTGGCTATTCAGTTTGGAAAGAAGACGCTCTACAAGGACGTCAACCTCAAGTTCACAAGTGGAAACATCTATGGCATTATCGGTGCTAACGGCGCCGGTAAGTCTACGCTGCTGCGCGCTATCAGCGGCGACCTGGAACCCAACAAGGGCACTATCGAGATGCTGCCAGGCGAACGTATGTCTGTACTTGAGCAGGATCACTTTAAATACGACGAATTCACGGTGATGGACACCGTACTGATGGGCCACAAGCCCATGTGGGATAACATGAAGGAGCGCGAAGCACTCTATGCAAAACCCGAAATGACAGAAGAGGACGGCGTGAAGGCCGCCGAACTTGAAATGGCCTTCGCCGAAATGAACGGCTACGAGGCTGAGAGCGAAGCAGCCCAGCTGCTGCAGAACCTGGGCATCAAGGAGGAACAGCACTACGCCCAGATGGCTCACATTTCGAACAACGAGAAAGTGCGCGTCATGCTGGCAAAGGCCCTGTTCGGACATCCCGACAACCTGCTGCTCGACGAGCCTACCAACGACCTCGACCTCGACACCGTACAGTGGCTGGAGGAATACCTGTCGAACCTGGAGCAGTGCGTGCTCGTAGTATCGCACGACCGTCACTTCCTGGACGCCGTCTCAACGCAGACTGTCGATATCGACTTCGGCAAGGTGACGCTGTTCTCGGGTAACTACTCTTTCTGGTACGAGTCATCACAGCTCGCCCTGCGCCAGCAGCAGAACCAGAAGATGAAGGCCGAGGAGAAGAAGAAGCAGCTGGAAGAGTTCATCCGCCGATTCTCAGCCAACGTGGCTAAGTCAAAGCAGACCACATCGCGCAAGAAGATGCTGGAGAAACTGAACGTCGAGGAAATCACACCGTCAACGCGTAAGTATCCTGGCATCATCTTCTCTATGGAGCGCGAGCCTGGCACACAGATACTCGAAGTAGAGGGCCTGAAAGCAGTCGATGCCGACGGAACGGTACTCTTCGACAACGTGTCGTTCACCATCGAGAAGGGACAGAAGACCGTCTTCCTGTCACATAACCCCAAGGCTATGACCGCCCTGTTCGAGATTATCAACGGCAATCGCGAGGCACAGGCTGGCACCTACAAGTGGGGCGTCACCATCACCACCGCCTACCTGCCGCTCGACAACACAAGCTTCTTCCAGTCTGAGATGAACCTTGTTGACTGGCTGTCACAGTGGGGACCGGGCAATGAGGTAACCATGAAGTCGTTCCTCGGACGCATGCTCTTCAAGGACGAAGACATCCAGAAGAAGGTCTGCGTACTCTCGGGTGGTGAGAAGATGCGCTGTATGATTGCTCGTATGCAGCTGAAGAACGCCAACTGCCTGATTCTCGATACGCCTACCAACCACCTCGACCTGGAGTCTATTCAGGCCTTCAACAATAACTTGATACAGTTCAAGGGCAACATCCTGTTCGCTTCGCACGACCACGAGTTCATCAACACGGTGGCCGACCGCATCATCGAACTGACGCCGAAGGGCACCATCGACAAACTGACGTCGTACGATGACTATATCTACGACGAGGCCATTAAGGAGAAGAAAGCCGAGCTCTACGCTTAATTTGGCACATTATTTGCTACTTAACTGGCAAAAACTAATTAAACACTGTTATCATGGAAGAAAAAGATATCAACAAGGAAGAGGAGGAAGTACTGAATCAGGAGAATACCGAGAATCAGGAAGAACAGGAGAACAAGGATACAGCAGACACTCAGGACGCCGGCGAAACAGCTGAGGAGAAAGACCCGCTGCAGGCTGCACAGGACGAGATTGAGGAACTGAAGACTCAACTGCTCTACAAGGCAGCCGAGTTCGACAACTACCGCAAGCGCACACTGAAAGAGCGTACAGAGCTGATTCTGAACGGCGGAGAAAAAGTTATTTCTGCCATTCTTCCCGTTATCGACGATATGGAGCGTGCTATTGAAAATGGCACAAAGACCGATGACCCGGAGGTGTTGCGCGAAGGTATGACACTCATCCACCAGAAGTTCGTGAAGATTCTGGAGAGCCAGGGAGTGAGCGTCATCGAAACAGCCGAAGCCGACTTCGACACCGATATCCATGAGGCCGTTGCGATGGTTCCTGGAATGGGCGATGACAAGAAAGGTAAGGTCATCGACTGCCTGCAGAAGGGCTACAAGCTCAATGACAAAGTCATTCGTCATGCCAAAGTGGCAGTTGGACAATAATTTCGCTTGAAGTACGTATTGAGATTAAGAATAGTGACAATCGACAAATGGCACAGAAAAGAGACTACTATGAAGTGCTGGGCGTAAGCAAAGGCGCTTCAGAAGACGAAATCAAGAAGGCTTATCGAAAGATAGCCATCAAATATCACCCCGACCGTAATCCCGGCGACAAGGAAGCCGAAGAAAAGTTCAAGGAGGCTGCCGAGGCCTACGACGTCCTGCACGACCCGAAGAAGCGACAGAACTACGACCAGTTCGGCTTCAACGGACCAATGGGCGGCGATGGCGGATTCGGCGGATTCGGCGGCGCGTCGATGAATATGGACGACATTTTCTCAATGTTCGGTGATATCTTCGGCGGTCACGGCTTCGGCGGCTTCGGCGGTGGCGGCGGACAGCGTCGTCCACAGCAGTACCGCGGTAGTGACCTTCGCTTAAAGGTTCGCCTGACACTGGAAGAAATCAACCAGGGCGTCACCAAGAAATTCAAAGTACGCAAAGACATCACTTGCAGTCACTGTAAGGGTTCAGGCGCTGAGGCTGGAAGCGAACGAGAGCAGTGTCCTACTTGTCACGGAACGGGATACATCAGTCACACAACCCAAAGCATTTTTGGCATGATGCAGACGCAAGGCGTTTGCCCCACTTGCGGAGGCGAAGGTACCGTCATTAAGAACAAGTGCCACGAGTGTCACGGCGAAGGTGTGGTCAAAGGCGAAGAGGTTGTTGAGATTAAGATACCCGCTGGCGTAGCCGAAGGTATGGTCGTCAACGTGCCCGGCAAGGGCAATGCCGGTCGTCGCAATGGTGTCAACGGCGACATTCAGGTGTTTATAGAAGAAGAGCCGCACGAGCTGTTTGTTCGCGATGGTAACAACTTGATATACAACCTGCTGCTCGATTTCCCTACCGCAGCACTTGGAGGCGAAGTAGAGATACCCACCATCGAAGGTACCAAACTGCGCGTCAAGATTGACAGCGGTACACAACCAGGCAAAACCCTCCGTTTGCGCGGAAAAGGTCTGCCCGCCGTTCAAGGTTATGGCAGCGGAAAGGGAGACCTGATTGTCAACATCAGCGTCTATGTTCCCAAAACGCTCAGTCGCGAGGAGAAGGAAGCGCTGCAGCGATTCAAGGACAGCGACAACTTCAAAGGCGACAAGCAGACGAAGGACACCATCTTCCAGCGATTCAAGAACTACTTCAACTAAACCGATAATTGTAAATCGCCATGACGTACGAAGACATTACACAGTATCTGTTTAAGCAGACGGCCAACTACGAGCAGCAAGGCAAGAAAGGCTACAAAGAGGGACTGCAGAACATGCTTGCACTGGATGAACACGACGGTCATCCACATCAGCAGTTTAAGTCCATACACGTAGCCGGAACCAACGGTAAGGGCTCATGCTCGCACATGTTGGCAGCCATATTGCAACGGGCAGGTTACCGTGTAGGTCTCTATACGTCGCCACACCTGGTGGACTTCAGCGAACGCATTCGCATCAACGGCAAGCCAATCAATCGGGAGTATGTTGTCAACTATGTAGAGAAAAATCGCGGACTGTTCGAGTCCCTCGGCGCTACGTTCTTTGAGATAACGACCGCGATGGCCTTTAAGTACTTTGCCGAAAACAACGTTGACATCGCCATCATCGAGGTGGGACTGGGTGGCCGTCTGGACAGTACGAATATCATCACGCCAGTCGTCTCGCTCATCACCAACATCAGTCTTGACCATACAGACATGCTGGGTTCTACACTCGAGCAGATAGCTATGGAGAAGGCGGGTATTATAAAGAAAGGTGTACCCGTAGTCATTGGCGAAACAACACCCGAGACAAAACCCGTATTCGAAGCTATGGCTCAGGAGATGGATGCGCCCATCATATTTGCTGACGAAGACCCGGAGGTGGCTTCTTACGAAGGACTGTCAGACGGAGGATACCGATACACAACGCATCATCTGGGAGTTATCGATTGTGAACTCAGCGGTAACTATCAACTCAAGAACATGAACACCATGCTACCAGTACTCAACGAACTCATGAAGTTGGGATATCTGGTAGCCTGCAAAGATCCCAAATACCAAGCTGCCGTCAACAAAGAGCTGAATGATGCCCTGACACAAGTCTGCCGTCTGACCGGATTACTCGGACGCTGGCAAACCGTAAGACGGAATCCGACAGTCATCTGCGATACCGGACATAACATCGGCGGATGGGAATACTTAGGCAAGCAGTTGTCACAGATTGTCTGCAACCAGAGGCGTATCGTGTTCGGCATACTCGAAGACAAAGACATTTTTGGAGTGATGTCGCATCTGCCAAAAGACGCCATCTACTATTTCTGTCGTCCAAGCAGTCCTCGTGCCCTGCCCGAGCAGTCGGTCCAGCTCATCGGCCAGCAAATAGGACTTCACGGAAACACCTATCCCTCTGTCAGTGAGGCTTATGAGGCCGCCATCAATGAAGCCGAAGAGGACGATTTCATCTTCGTTGGAGGCAGCTCTTATGTGGTGGCAGATTTCTTAAAATCCATCCTTTAGGTGTTTTTAACACTCGGCTAAACGTTTTTTCCGCTGTTTCATTCGTTTGTTTGGTTTATTTTTTGTTACTTTGTAGGCAAATACTATCAACTTAAAGCGAATTGATATGGCAAACACAATTGAAAATGCGAATCTCTGTGGTCTGAAGCGCGAAGACTTCCAGGCCACTATCAATGGTAAGAAAACAGACCTTTACATTCTGAAGAACCGTAAAGGTTACGAAGTAGCTATCTCTAACTACGGTGGTGCCATCTGCGCCATTATGGTGCCCGATAAAGATGGCAAAGTGGCAAACGTCATTCAGGGACACGGCAGCATTAAGCAGCTCACAAGCGGTAAGGAGCAGTACCTGTCAACGCTCATCGGCCGCTGGGGCAACCGCATCTGCAAAGGTCAGTTCATTCTGAACGGCAAAGAGTACCAGCTGGCACTCAACGACGGTCCTAACCACCTGCACGGCGGTACCGTAGGTTTCAACGCCAAGGTATGGGACGCCCGTCAGATGGGTCCCCGCTCGCTGGCTCTGCACCGCATCTCCAGCTATGGTGAGGAAGGTTTCACTGGCGAGCTCGATGTAACTGTAGAGTTCACCTTCACCGATCAGAACGAGCTGGTTATTGAATATCTGGCTACTACCAATAAAAAGACTATTGTCAACCTGACACACCACGCTTTCTTCGCTCTGGCAGGTTGCGCAGACCCCACTCCGACTATCGAAGACCAGATTTGCGAGATTAATGCAGATTTCTACCTGCCTACCGACGATACAGCTATTCCTACAGGTGAAATCCTGAAGGTTGAAGGCACACCCTTCGACTTCCGCAAGCCGAAGTCCTTCGGTCAGGACATCGAGGCTGACAACGAGCAGATTAAGTTCGGTCACGGTTTCGACCACAACTATGTACTGAACAAGCAGGAAGAAGGTGAGCTGAGCTTCGCCGCCAAGGTAACAGAGCCCAAGAGCGGCCGTACGCTCGAGGTTTACACCACAGAGCCCGGCATGCAGCTCTACACAGCCAACTTCGCCAACGGCTATAAGGGTGCCAACGGCTGCACGTTCCCCCGTCGCAGCGCCGTCTGCTTCGAGGCACAGCACTTCCCCGATTCGCCAAACCGTCCTTACTTCCCCAGCGTTGTGCTGAATCCCGGTCAGCGCTATAAGCAGAAGACCATTTACAAGTTTGGCGTTGCAAAGTAAAAACAGACTAATCGTATAAAAACAAGAATCATCTTAAAGTCTCAAATAACAAAAAGACTCTCTAAAACTAATGATGGATATAGAATTCGTAAGAAGCCGCTTCATCAAGCATTTTGACGGAAAAACAGGTAATGTCTATACCTCGCCTGGGCGCATCAACCTCATTGGTGAGCACACTGACTATAATGGCGGGTTTGTATTCCCTGGAGCCGTTGACAAAGGTGTAATGGCAGAGATGCGTCCCAACGATACTGAGGACACAGTGATGGCCTACGCCATCGACCTCAAGGACCGTGTGGACTTCAAACTCAGTGACCCTGACGGTCCTCGTGCCTCCTGGGCTCGCTACATCTATGGCATTGCGCTGGAAATGAAAAAGTTGGGTGTACCCGTCAAGGGCTTTAACATTGCCTTTGCCGGCGATGTGCCTCTCGGTGCAGGTATGTCCAGCAGTGCTGCGATGGAAAGCTGCTTCGCCTTCGGACTGAACGACCTCTTCGGCGACAACAAAGTATCACAGTGGGATATGGTGCTCGCCGGACAGGCTACCGAACACAACTACTGCGGCGTCAACTGCGGTATCATGGACCAGTTTGCCTCCGTCTTCGGCAAGGCCGGCTGCCTCATGCGCCTCGACTGTCGTAGCCGTGAGTTCGAGTATTTCCCCTTCAAGCCCGATGGCTACCGCCTCGTACTGCTCGACAGCGTTGTTAAACACCAGCTGGCAGGCTCGCCCTACAACGACCGCCGCAACTCCTGTGAGAACGTAGTCAAGCATATAGCAGCCAAGCATCCGGAAGGCAAGTTCGAGACCCTGCGCGACTGCACATGGGATCAGCTTGAGGAGGTGAAGGCAGAAATTGGCGAAGAAGACTATCGTCGCGCTAAGTTCGTGCTGGGTGAGAAAGACCGTGTTCTCGCTGTCTGTGACGCTCTGAACGAAGGCGACTACGAGAAGGTCGGTGAAATGATGTACAAGACTCACGAAGGTCTGTCAAAGGACTATGAAGTCTCGTGCGAGGAACTCGACTATCTCAACGACATCGCCAAAGAGTGCGGCGTTACTGGTTCACGTATCATGGGTGGCGGCTTTGGTGGCTGCACCATTAACTTGGTACGCAACGACCTCTATAAGCAGTTCGTAGAAACAGCCAAAGAGAAGTTCAATTCCAAGTACGGCCATCAGCCAAAGGTTTACGATGTAGTCATTGGCGACGGTTCACGCCGTCTCTGCTAAACTGCAAATAACATCACAAAAAAGAATCCGGCCGCTTGGGGCAGCCGGATTCTTTTTTTTGTTAAGAACGAAGCGATATCTCCTTAACAAAACTCCATGAGTTTTGAAAAATACTCCATGA
>JAGBQP010000101.1 GCA_017632825.1 Prevotella sp.
CTTGGCCAAAACGGTACCATCCTGGCCTACAAGCTGAATCAGGAAATCCTGTTTCTGGCCACCACCTAACACATACATCGAAAAGTCGTACTTCTTACCCGCTTCAACGACAATGCCGTCCCAGCCTTCGTTCCAAAGTGTATCTTTGGGCCATAGGAGTGCATAGTGGGGATTGTTGACGCTGAGCGGATGTTCAGTAGCAATCTCAATTGGGCGAGACGAACGCCAGGCAGTGGTTGCGGTCCATCCGCGATGGTCTTTCTCTGTATATTCGAAGTCGCGGTTCTGCACCAATTCGGCATAAAGACCACCATCAGCCGCATAGCTGATATCCTCGAAGAAGATTCCGATGAGTTTATCGCTAATCTTTTTCTGTTCAGACGGACGGACGGTCAGCGTAGCATGGAGTGGCGTTTGAGGCAGGAAATGATGACGGGAGTCATCGTGCATACGTTCGTTAGCCAGACGCCCATCGGCAGCTGATTGCTCGAAGAAACGCTCGATTTTCACCCATTCCATCGAAGAAATATCGAAAAAATTACCATCATAGCACTTACCATTTACCATCGCAGTATCGCGTATCCAGGCATCATCGCCTATCTGACTAGCCTGGTCGGGCGAAAACCGGCGGAAATCGGACGTCGCTGAGGTCCAGCGCTTGCCCTGTGCCGATTTATAATAAATGTCGAAAGAACCATCGGGATTGGAAAACACAACAGGCTCCAAACAAGAGCTGGTGGACATGATGGGATAGTCCTGCGGACGCCAATGAATGAGGTCGCTACTGAAAGATGCAGCGAAGAGCGGTGCACGGTCGTTCACCTGAAACACCAGTCGCCACGTGCCGTCCTGAGCACGACACACGCTCGGACTAATCATCTTTTTCTCCGCGCCCCATGTTCCATAGTCGGAGGAACAGAGACGACCGGCATCGCGCCAACCTTCGTTGACACGACGGGCAACATGCAGTCCGTCGCCAGGACCTGGTGAATAAAGAAACACAGACACCGAGTCCTGTGCCGACAAAAACAATGGCAGCAACAGAGCCGCCAACACGCTGAATACACGTCTCATATTGATCGTTTTAGTTGTGGTGGCAAAGGTAATCATTTCTTCCGAGATATGCAACAAATACAAGAAATAATCAATTCATAAGCACCTCCAAAAACACACAAATTCATCGAGATGAAACAAAAAACAATAATAAGTGCTACAAAAGGAAACATTAAAATCGTGAAATCTTTGTACCTTTGCCCGCAAAATTAAAAAACCAAGAACTATGACGACAAACGAAACAAACGGCTTTTACAAGCTCTCATGGGCACAGCGCATCGGATTCGGTTCCGGCGACCTCGCCCAGAACCTCATTTTCCAGACGGTAGCATGCTACCTCATGATTTATCTGACCACGGTATTAAAAATCAGCCCGGCATTTGTGAGCGGACTGATTCTGGCCGTCCGACTTATCGACTGCTTCTGGAGTCCCATCGTTGGACGCTATATCGACAACCGCAACCCCAAATTAGGAAAATACCGTTCTTACCTTCTTTATGGCGGAATACCCCTCACCGTTGCTGCCTGTCTGCTAATGCTTCCGCAGGCCGCCGCATGGTCAACCAACATGAAGATTGTTTATGCAACCGTCAGCTATACCGTACTGAGTATGATTTACTCTGTAGTCAACATACCCTACGGTTCTATTATGGCAAGTATGACTCGTGACAACGACGAAGTACTGATTCTCACCTCTACACGAATGGTATGTGCCAACATCGGCCAGATTGTTGTTCAGGCCGGTTTCCCCATCGGACTGGCTATGTGCGTACACTCGGCTATCGACTGGAACCAGGCTACCTTTATGGCCATTGGTACGATTCCCGCTTTCGTCATCTTGCCTGCCCTACCGATACTGAAAAAATGGCTGGGCAAGAAAGGCCTTTACTACACTCTGCTCTCTATCGGCTTGGTGGGATTTGCCATTCTCTTCGTTATTGGTAAATTCTTTGATGTCAGCAGTTACAATACGCTCGTTCAGATTGCTAAGGTGATGACAGGCGTCGGACTGCTCGTAGGCTCTCTGATGTGGGCGCTGGTTCCTGAAGTCATCACAGAGGCTGAGTACCGTACTGGCAACAGACCCGCTGCCACCGTCAACGCTCTTGCTGGCGTCGCCTTTAAGGCAGGCTTCTCCATTGCCGGTTGGATCACGCCGCTGGTAATGGGCTGGATTGGCTTTAACTTTGCTACAGAAGAGTCGGCATTGGCAACAGACCCCATGGCATGGTTCACGGTAACGTGTATTTTTGCTATTGTCGGTTTCTTCCTCTTGATGCTCTGCTTTATGGGCAGTAAAGAGAATATCACCACAACACCGGAAAAGCCCGTTTCATTCGGTGAAATGTGGCAGGAGTTCAAGGCAAGCAAGTGCCTGCAGCTGGTGCTTGGCATCTTCGTCGTAGTATTCCTGGCTTCATTTATCAGCGGACCGGTAAATGCCTACTACACCAAGCTGGCCAATTATTCGCCCATCGCACAGAATGCCATCCTGGTGTTCACAACTATCATTCCCGCCATTCTTCTTGTCGTAGTAGGATGCCTCATCTACAAGTATCCGCTTACCGATGAGAAGCTCGATGAAATCAACAGGGAGATTGAAGCTCGCGCACATGAATAAAAATATGAAGATATGGACGCTCTGTCTGGCCATGATGCCACTGGCATCGATGGCCCAGCAGGGGTTGAAGGACGCTATTGGCAAATACTGTCTCATAGGCGCCGCCATTAACCAATGGCAGAGCGACGGACAGGTGCCTGAGGCTGATGCTATCGTGGACAAGCACTTCAACTGTGCTGTCGCCGAAAACTGCATGAAGCCCGAGACACTGGCACCGGCTGAAGGCATCTTTGACTTCCGCGTGGCTGATAAGTTCGTCAGCTACTGCCAACAGCACCATCTCAAAGTCTTGGGACACTGCCTGGTGTGGCATTCACAAGCACCCGACTGGTGGTTCACCAATGGTTATGCTGCTTCGCGCGCGTCTAAAGAAGTGGTGAAAGAGCGTCTTATCAAACATATCAAAACCGTTGTCGGACACTACAAAGGACAGGTACACGGTTGGGATGTTGTCAACGAGGCTATAGAGGATGACGGCTCTTTCCGCAAGTCACCTTATTATAATCTGCTGGGCGAGGAGTTCATCGAGATAGCTTTCCGCACGGCCCATGAGGCCGACCCTAATGCGGAGCTCTACTATAACGATTACTCCATGGCCGGCGCTGCCAAGCGCGAAGCCGTCTGCCGTCTTGTCAAGAACCTGAAGGCTAAAGGATTGCGTATTGACGGCGTAGGCATGCAGAGCCACAACGGACTGGACTATCCCAATCTTACGGAATACGAAAAGTCTATCGACGCCTTTGCAGCCTGTGGCGTGAAGGTCATGATAACAGAACTCGACATCAATGTTCTGCCTAACCCTGAGGGGTTCGGCGGTGCAGACATCAGTCAGAACTTCGAACTGCAACAGAAGTACAATCCCTACGTCAACGGTCTGCCTGCTGCCAAGCAGAAAGAAGTGGACGAACGCTGGCTGGAGCTCTTCAAGATTTACTACAAGCACCGCTCGCAGATTTCACGCATCAACCTGTGGGGAGTGAGCGACAGTGGCTCATGGCTCAACGGATGGCCTATCAAGGGACGCACCAACTACCCGCTGCTCTTTGACCGCCAGTACAAAGCGAAAACCATTATTAACGAAATAATTAAACTCTACAAATAACCAATAACAAAAAATTTCTATGGCAAAACTTCCACGTTACCTCTTCCCGAGTGACTATATGGCTGATCCATCGGCCAATGTGTTCAACGGACGCCTGTATGTTTATCCCAGTCACGACTGGGATGCCGGTGAGTGCTTTGACGACGACGGCGGCCACTTCCAGATGCGTGATTACCACGTACTATCATGGAACGATGTCGAGAACGATGAAGCAACTGACCACGGTGTCATCTTAGATGTCGATCAGGTACCCTGGGCTGAAAAGCAGATGTGGGACAACGACGTCGTAGAGAAAGACGGCAAATACTATCTGATATTCTCTGCCAAAGGATATGACGGTGTATTCCACCTCGGTGTTGCCATAGCTGACAAGCCCGAAGGACCGTTCGTACCCCAACAGCACCCCATCCGCGGCTCTTTCTCTATCGACCCTTGCATGTTTAAGGATGACGACGGACAGATATACTGCTTCTTCGGCGGTCTCTGGGGAGGACAACTCCAGTGGTGGCACTCACTATATCATGGATTTGAGGCCATTCCCGGCAAGTACGGCGATGATAACGGCCTCATCGACCTTGGCCCTGCACCCGACCACAAGACACAGCTCTTTGCCAAGCCGGATGCTCCTGCCATCAGCAGTGCTGTGGTTCGCATGAGCGACGACGTTCTGCAGTTTGCCGAAGCACCACGCCCCGTCATTATAGTTGACAAGGACGGTAAGCCCTTGAAGGCAGGTGACCCGCATCGCTTCTTTGAGGCCTCATGGATGCACAAGTATAATGGCAAGTACTACTTCAGCTACTCAACAGGCGACAGCCACTACCTGTGCTATGCCATCGGCGATTCACCTTATGGACCTTTCACATATCAGGGTGTCATTCTCGAACCTGTTGTCGGATGGACCACACACCACAGCATCGTAGAGTACAAGGGACAATGGTATCTCTTCTATCACGACTGCGTGCCCTCAAACGATGTCACACATCTGCGCTCACTAAAGGTACAGAGACTCTTTTATAATGAAGACGGCACGATTAAGCCTGTCGTCAACGAGTAAATGGACAACTTTGAACTATTAGAAACATATTATGCCGCTCACCGCGACGAGCTGCTGGCTTTTGTCAGCAGCCGTCTTGGTGGCAGCTATATCGCTGAAGACCTCGTACAGGACGTCTTCATGCGACTCATGATCTCCGATAGGCTCATAACGGAAACCACCTTACCCTGTCTGGTTTACACCGTAGCCAGACGACTTATCTGCGATTACTATCGTCGACGCAACACCCGTGAGGAGTACGAACACTACATCACGAACGGAGAAGGCGTTGACAATTCGATGGAATCGGTAATTTCAGTACGAGAACTAACAGAAAGACTTGAACGCGGCCTGGCTCGAATACCCGAAAACTGCCGTGAAATTTACCGCTTGCATATCTATGGCGGCATGAAAGTCAGTGAGATTTCCCAGCACTTGGGCGAAGGCTATAAATCGGTGGAACACCGCTTAGGCACAGCCCGTAAGGAGATGCGACGCTTTATGGCAGTAGCCATCTGACCTGCATATATCATGGTGACGACTCTTTACACCATGAATATTTTATTTGATTTACTCATTCTCAAAATACATACAGAAAACTCTTTGTAGCTCGGCAAACGCCATCAGGGATTACTGAAACACCAGCGTCACAAGACGGTCGGCGGCGAATAGTTCGAGAGCTACCTGCTGCAAATCTGCAGCCGTAATGGCATCGATTCTGCTAAAAAGCTGGTCGAGATGATGTTCTTTGCCCTTAAACAGGAACGTTTTTCCGAAGTCGAGGGCCAGTTGCTCACGATTATCGCAAGCTATAGCTATCTGTCCTTTCAGTTGCCGTTTGGCGGAAGAAAGGGCCGTTGTTGTCAAAGGACGGGCCATGAGCTTATCAAGTTCACGACGTACCAGGCGGCGGCACCGCGTGACGTCATGAGGATCACAACCGAAATAGACAGACCAGACACCTGTATCGCCATAGCTGACCATCGAACTCTCTACAGTATAAACAAGACCATTACGCTCACGTAACGACAGATTAAGACGAGCATTCATAGAGGGACCTCCCAGGAGATTGTTCAACAAATAGAGTGCCAGGCGACGGGGATGATCGGCTGCATAAGCTCTCGTACCTATCATAACATGAGCCTGGTGGGTCTGAAGATGACGAATAACTGTTTTTCCTGAATCCGCAGGCGACGACTCCAGGATTTGCTCTATAGACAACGGTTCTGAAGACTTCTGACATACCGATAAAACCGACGATTCTTGAGCAATCAGCCTTGCAGGCACCAGCTTATCGAGCATCTTCACAAGTAACGAAAAATTGATGTCTCCAAAAACAAAAAATACCGATTTCATCGGAAGGTAATGGCGTCTTGTAAAACGTAACGCATCGGCAGTTGTATAGGTACGCAGCTGTTCGGCCTTGCCCAGAATGTTATGTCCTAAAGGATGTTTACCAAAGAGCAGGTTCTCGAACTCATCATAAATCAGTTCGGCCGGCGAATCGTTATAGCTCTCTATCTCGTCGCAGATTACCTCCACCTCACGTTCAATTTCGGCTTGCGGATACTGACTATGGAACACCATATCAGCCAGCACGTCAACAGCTGCACGCAGATGATCCTTATGCACAGCAGCATAATAGACCGTACTCTCCTTGTTCGTAAAGGCATTGAGTTCCCCACCCAGCCGCTCTATTGAATTGATAATCTGCAGGGCATTACGACGTTGCGTACCCTTAAAACTCATGTGCTCGCAAAAATGTGCCAGTCCCTCCTCACCCGGCAACTCATCGCGGGTTCCAGCTGCAATCTGAAATCCACAATAGACCACCGACGATGATGACGGAAGGTGAATTACACGCAAGCCCGAAGGCAGTGTTTCCGTATTGTATTTCTTCATAAGAGTGCAAAGGTACGAAAAAATATTAAAATCAACGCAAAATATCATTTCTCTTATCTCACACTCTCAACTTTTTAGTATCTTTGCACGCACTATGAGAAAAGTAATTGGAATTGGCGAGACCGTACTCGACATTATCTTTCGCGGTGACCAGCCCATCAAGGCCGTACCCGGAGGCTCTGCGTTTAACGCCATGATTTCGCTGGGACGTGCCGGTGTGCCAGCAGCGTTTATCAGTGAAACCGGCAACGACCGCGTTGGCGAAAATGTGAAGAATTATCTGACTAAGAATAACGTTGATGCCTCGGGCGTCTGCGTTTTCCCCGATTCAAAGTCGCCACTATCATTAGCATTCCTGGACGATCAGAACAATGCGGAATACATCTTCTATAAAGATCATCCACACGACAGACTGGACTTTACTCACCCAGACATTGAGCCAGACGACATCGTACTCTTCGGTTCCTACTTTGCCATCAATCCCGTAGTTCGCCCACAAGTGAAGGCATTCTTTGAATATGCCAAAAACTGCGGTGCCATTCTTTACTACGACGTGAACTACCGGGCATCGCATAGTCACGAGGTAGTTAAGTTAACACCCAATATTCTGGAAAACTTCGAACTGTCAGACATTGTGCGCGGCTCCGATGAGGACTTTGCCATCATGTTCGGAAAGAACGATGCCGACAGCGTCTATCGTTCAGAGATTTCGTTCTACACCAAGAACTTCATCTACACTCGTGGCCCGCAACCCATTGAGGTACGTGCAGCAGGGAACTTTAGCAAGCAGTATCCCGTTCCGTCGATGAAAACCGTCAGCACCATCGGGGCTGGCGACAACTTCAACGCCGGCTTTATCTATGGTCTCATCAAAGATGGTATCACCCACGAAGATATTGACAAGGGACTTAGCGAACAACAATGGGACCATCTCATGCAATATGCACAGGCATTCTCCGCCAACTGCTGTCAAAGCATCAACAACAGTATCGACGAGGAATTTGCCAAGAAACTATAATACGACATTTTCAATAACACCCTAATTACCTTATTACCTATGAAACAGATTACCAATAACATCTACTACGTCGGCGTCAACGACCGCCATAAAAGTTTGTTTGAAGGACTATGGCCCCTGCCCAATGGTGTGAGTTATAACTCCTACCTCATCGATGACGAAAAAGTTTGCCTTATCGATACGGTAGAGGTTGACTTCTTCATGCCTTACCTCGAAAATATACGCGAAGTCATCGGCGAGCGTCCCATCGACTATGTCGTAGTCAATCACATGGAGCCCGACCACAGTGGTTCCTTGGCACTGTTGCGACAGTTCTATCCAAACATACAGATTATCGGCAACAAGAAGACATTCGACATGATGGCAGGATTCTACCGCCTCACCGATGGACTTATAGAGATAAAAAATGGCGATTCCATCGAACTTGGAACACAAAAGCTCGACTTCGTCCTCACTCCGATGGTTCACTGGCCAGAGACCATGATGACACTTTGTGGCGATGTGCTCTTCAGCGGTGATGCATTTGGTTGTTTTGGAGCCCTGAACGGTGCATTTGTGGACGAACAGATGAACTGCGACACGTTCTGGTTGGAAATGACACGCTACTACTCGAACATAGTAGGCAAATACGGGACACCCGTTCAAATGGCATTGAAAAAGCTGGCAGGCGTTAAGGTCAGCTACATTTGCTCAACGCACGGTCCTGTCTGGCACCAACACGTTGAGAAGGTCATCGGCATCTACGACCAATTATCAAAATACGAAGCTGAGCCCGGACTCGTCATCTGCTACGGTACAATGTATGGTAATACAGAGCGAGCCGCCGAAGTCATCGCCCGTGCTGCCGCTCAAGCAGGTTTGAAGAATATTGTTATGTATAACGTCTCGAAGACTCACCATTCCTATATTATCCGTGATCTCTTCCGTTACAAGGGACTCATCGTCGGTGCTCCGACCTACAACACTGGTCTGTATCATGAGATGAATGTCTTGCTCGATGAATTGTCTCAAAAAGACATCAAGGGCCGATACTTCGGATGGTTCGGTTCGTTCAGCTGGGCCTCGAAGGCCGTCAGCGAAATCGCCCGATGGAATGAGGAAAAATTGAAGTATGAGCAGGTGGGCGAGCCCGTAGAAATCAAGCAAGCCCTCAACGATGAGACCATCGCTCAATGTGAGGCACTTGGCCACCAGATGGCCGAAAAACTGATGGCAGAACAATGATTAAATATTAATTCCGTAGTTCTGCTTCACTTCGCCCATGACAAAGGTACTCTCGATAGCACCAACATGCTCGATAGTTCCCAGTTTGTTGATAACAAATTCTTGATAGTCCTTCATATCGCGTGCGCGTACCTTTAATAAATAGTCATATTGTCCCGACGTATTGTAACATTCCGTCACCTCTGGGATACGTTGCACACGTCTCATGAAAAGATCGGCTATCTCGTGGTTTATCTGCGTCAGCTTCACCTTACAGAAC